>JBPCKF010000038.1:0-6444 GCA_051004555.1 Phycisphaerales bacterium
AGACTGGTCGAGAGGGCTGCGCAGTTGATTGCCAGGAACGGCGCATCGCTGCGCGGGCTGTGCTCGTGAATCCAGTGGGCTGCCACTTCCTTACCCGATCCCGATTCGCCCGGGAGCAGGACCGTGCCATGACTGTCTGCCACCATGTGCAGACGTGTGATGAGCGCGCTCATGCACTCTCCACTTCCGATCATGGCGTGGTTGCAGGCGGCCGCCTTCCCGATCGGCCGCGCTGCAGCCCGCAGAATCTGATTCTCTTTGAGAAGCGCTGCATGTTCCAGAGCGCGCTCGACAGCCAGCATCAGCTCATCGCCACTGAATGGCTTGGTGATGTAATCGAATGCGCCGCGCTTGAGGGCTGCGACTGCGGTCTCGACAGTGCCATATGCGGTCATGAAAATAACGGGAAGCTGTTCATCAAAGGTGCGAACCTCATTGAGCAGTTCCAGCCCATCCATGCCGGGCATCTGCAGGTCAGTGACGACCACATCGGGCCTGCGCTTGGCGAGTTTCTCGAGTGCAGCATGCCCATCTGACGCAGCGATGACGGTGTGTCCTTTGCGGGCCAGGGTTGCAGCCACGCTGTCGCGCATCATCTCTTTATCATCAACGATCAGTACTCGACTCATTCATACCGCTCCATGGTGTGATTTTTGCATGAGGGCCGATGAACCTGGCAGCGCCAGTTCAATCGATGCGCCTTCCTGAGGATTGGGCACAACCGTGACCGTTCCGCCGTGAATATCCACAATGCGATGCACAATCGCAAGACCAAGACCGGTCCCCGTAGCACGGGTGGTAAAAAAAGGATTGAACATGCGCTCGACAACCTCGCGCGGAATGCCCGGTCCGTTGTCACGAATCGTGAGCACAGTACAGTCGCTGCGCAGTCCACTGCTCAGGCGCCGCCGCGCCTGAACCGCTTCAAGATGCACATGTCCATCGCTGCGACCGTCCGCTGCAATTGCTTCGATCGCGTTCCGCACAAGATTTCCGAGCGCCTGCTGCAGAAGTGACTCGTCGCCCTGAAACACTTCCGCTTCCACCGCCACCGCGCTGCTGCATTCGACCTGATACTGGCTGCGCAGTGCTTCGCAATGTTCCAGCGTGTCTGCAAACAGGGCTGCAGTCTGCACAGGGCGACAGTCGATCTGCATGTGACGGGCAAAGGCGAGGACGTCTCGCACGATATCGTTCATGCGACCAGCGGCGCGGTTGATCTTTGAGCACAGTTCGCGTTGTTCGCTCGACTCAGCAACATCATCGCTCAACATCTGCACATACAGCGCGATCGAACCAAGCGGATTGCGAATCTCGTGCGCGATCCCCGCAGCCATCTCGCCCAGCGCAGCCAGCGAACGGCTGCGCTGCAGCTGCGCGTTGGCATCGCTGAGCTCTGCCTGCAGTTGCTGCACCTGCGCCTGAAGGACGTCATGCGTGCCCTGCAGCCGCGTTGTCACTTCCGTCACCGACAGCATCAATTCGCGCAGATCATCCATCTCGACCGATGCAGTCGAAACGACTGATGGAGCGATGCCAGCGTCTTTCATGGAAAGAGTCGAAGTGCTCATTTATCCTTTCTGATCGGTAAAACGCGGCTGTTGGGTTGAAGCAGCGCTGCTGTTTCCTGATGCGGATGTGCTGCTGACGCCGTACACCTTTCGGGCGGTGCGGGCGGTGTCATTGATCTGCCTGGATTCATCAAGTTCGCGCAGCCGCCGCTGCAATGACGAGCGATCTGCTGAATCGATGGCTGCGATCTCTTCCAGCCGCAGTTGAATGGTTTCGATCAAGGCCGCAGCTTCTTCGCCACGCAGATCCATCGAGCCAGTAGCCTTACTCTCGATTTCCGATGTCAGCGGGGCAAGTTCATCCTGAATCGTCAGCAGTTCATCGATCGCGCATTGTCTGCGTTCAAGCAGTTCAAGCAACTGATCTGCATCTCCCGAAGCAATGCACGCAGCCTGACTGCGAGCCAGTCCCACCAGATCCTCTGCCAGGCTAGCCTGCCGATCCAGCCGTTGAATTACAACATCAATCATCGCATCACTCATGTCGTCTCCTCGTGAACCACCTTCATCGACATCTTCATCATCCATCGTTCGGAATCTGTGTGGCGCTGCTGTTGCCACCCACCTGCGTCATCACCTCGCCAGGTGGCAGTTGTTCCATCCACCGCTGCCAGGCTGCGACGTTCAGCAGTGCAGCATCACCTTCCAGAGCACCCTCAGGCAGTTGCTGCAGCCGCAACAGAGCGCGAGCATGAGCCGTCTCTGCACGCGGCCGATCGCCCATCGCCATGTAGGCATTCACGATCTGAATCAGGGCAATCACCGATGATGAATGCGATGCATATCGCTGTGCTGCCCGGTCGTAAAGCTCGATGGCTCTGCTGTATTCACCAAGGTCAAACGCAGCATCTGCCTGGTAGAGATACGCATTGCGCAGCGCGTCTTGCTGCAACGGATCACGGGCTCCTGCGCGTGTATCTTCGTAGAGCGCGATCACATGCCCATACTCTCCCATCGCAGCCCGCAGATGCTCAACCCGCAGGACCTGCAGATCGCCCAATTGTGAGCGTGGCATCAGCTCACTCTTCAGCCGCCCTGCAATCTCAGACGCGTTCAATCGATATGCCTCGGCCAGGCGATAGCGGATTTCGCCAATCTCAGGTGCGGCCGGGTAATACTGCACAGCCTTGCTGAGTTCCTCGATGGCGCGGGGATATTCGCCACGATCGACATATAGCGTGCCCAGATCAATCAGGGCTGCGCGGTATTCCAGCGACTCCGGCTCCAGCGGTTCGCCACCATGAACAACATTGAGCAACAGTTGCTCAGCTTCACCCGGACGATTCAGAGCGCGATAGCTCATCGCCAGCGGAACATGCGACTGCATCGCAAAGAGACTTTTGCGATTCTCATTGAGCACGCGCTCAAACGCATCCGCTGCGCCTTCGTGATCACCAATCGCCTGCATGCACACGCCCACACGGTGCCACGCCTCCAGCCAACGGGCCTCGCCCGCTGCGTGTGCAGCGATGTACTCGCGAAAAAGTTCCAGCGCGACATCGTAATATCCCGCCTGGTCGTAACTGTCTGCTGCCAGCCACAACGACTCCGCCCATTGCTGATCAGCACTGGGCGAATCGCGCAGACTGCGAGCACGATTTACGAAATATTCACCTGCTGTTCGATAATGCCGACTGGCTTGGCGGCGAACATCCGGATCAATACGAAAATCACTCTTCTCGCCCTCACCGAGTTGTGCACGGGCATCAGCCAGCAACGCATCAGCAATCGCGCGATTGGTCGAAGCCAGACGCCGCACTGCGGGTTCCGGCAAGTCATTTTCGCCAAAGAAAAGCAGGCTCAGTTCGATGTAGGCGAGCGCCCGGGGCAGTTCCGCTCGCGCGATGGCTGCATCGTGCCGCTGTTCACACAGCGTGTTCACAATAATCTGTGGCGTCACATCAGGACGGCGGGGCGAGCGGCGAAGCTCATCTGCAAGCCGGGCATACGAAGCCTGACTCTCTTCATGTTCGCCAAGCACGCCCAGCAAATCTGCCTGGCCCAGCAGTCCTGCAATGTACGCAGGCGCGCTGGCAAACTCTGTCACCACCGTCGAAAACGCAGCCAGAGCATCTTCGAATCGCCCCATGCCATGCAGCACGCGCCCGTACGCCACCATGGCCTCAGCGCGGCGAGGATCATTCTCTCCGATCAACTCGAAGGATGTCTCGATCTGCCTGAGCGCGAAATCAAACTCGCCCAGTTCGAGATACGCTCTGCCCAAAAGCGTGTACAGCTCCCCGAAGTCGCCACCCGGCGTCTCGATTCGCGTTTCAAATCGACGCATGTCAATGAAGAGATGGTCGACTGCCTTGCGGGCCTTGCCACTGCGAATACGCAGCTCAGCCGCTCGTGCTGCTGCCCACATCTCATCTTCCAGTTGCGCAAGCGAACTGCTGCGGTAGTCATGGATCATCGCCATCAACGGTTCATCATCAACAATGTCGGATTTCGTCAGCGTCCGCTCAATGATTCGTCGCAACAGGCGATTGCGCGATGTGCGAGCCGCACTGCCCTCTTCGCCATCAAGAGCCAGAATCTCAAGATTGGTCAGCACCAGTTCAAGCGTCCGTTGATCGTCCAGAAGCAGCGACACAATGCCCCAATGTTCGAGACTCATTGCATCAAGATCGAAGTTGAACTCGCGGGCCTTGCGATAACGGCGGGCCACCTGCTGCAGGTTCGCTGCGTCCCACTTCTCTTGCGCGTGCATCGATCCTGCAAGGATGTCCCCAGCCGTCGCCTGATATCGACCACGCTCAGGATCACTTGCCTCCGCCAGATGTGGGCCGATCTTCTCTTCCAGCAACGTGGCTGCTGTCTCATACTCGCCCGCCTCGACGTATTCATCAATCTTGTCATACGCCCCTGCAAAATCGTTGCTCTCGACCGGCTGAGTCGTAAGCGCCCGCAATCCAATGGCAATGACAATGAGACTCCCAATGATGGCTGGCATCTGCCAGACACTCTTCCAACGCAACTCGGGTGTTGAGGATGATGAAGGATCAGCGACACCTTCAGCCCCAGCCGCCGAAGAGGCTGCAGCTGCCGATGATGCTCCATGCTCCGGGCCGGGAGCAGTCCGGGCTTTCGGCCGTTCCTTGACCGCCAATCGAAGTCCTTTCATCATCATCCGCCAGAGGGGCAACTGATGTGGTGGTAACGCAGCGAATCCATCCGCCGATCGAAGCAGCTATCGGCAGATGCTGCGCGATTGCACGAAAAAGAAGGGGGATTGGAAGTGCAGGGACAGACCAGGCGGCGTCAACAAGCCGCGGCAGGAAATCACGGACTTGTCGAACGGAAGATTGGGCCTCAAGGATGGAAGAAGCAACAGACCTGTTCCTGCTGCCGTCCTGCATGTTCACGCTGCGAACAGATCGGCCGCCCCCGTGAACGAGACTGTTGGCTGGCGGAACAGGTCAGGCGGAGCCGGCAACATGTCTGTTCCCAGGAGCAACAGATCTGTTGGAGAATCCAACCTTCAAGTTCCTTCCTCCGTCGGGCTGGCGGCGGCGGCGGTGCTGAAGCCACCCGATCACGCGTTCGTCACCTTGTGAGGGGACACGTGAGCCGCGGAACATGTCCAGTCCCCGCGCCATTATGCTCGTTCCCTGCTTCTTTGGACATAATCCCTGAAAGGACTGGATGTTTTTTCAGCGCGAACATGTCCCGTCGTGGCGGGATTATGTCCATTGCTGCGGTCTCTGGACATATTCCGGTCCGCAACATGTCCAGAGGAGCGGGGATTATGTTCAGGGATGGAAGGATTGTTTCCGTTGCAGCAGGGACTGGACATATGCGCTCGCGCAATTTTTTGCGCGAGGTGGCTGCTTGCGGGCGGATAACCATGCTTGGGACGTTGGCATCTGTTCGTTTGCCCGGTTCATTCCGAGGTTTCCTTCAGGCATTCCCAGGAATGGAAGGAGCAAACGAAGGAATGGCGCGGGGATTCCTTCGTTTCCTCGCGGCTCCCGAAGAAATGCCGCCGGGAACTCTTCGTAAGGACGCAGCATTCCTTCAAATGGCGCGGGCATTCCTCGGTTTCCTTGCGGCATTTGAAGAAATGAAACCCGCAGATTCTGCGCTGAAGGCCGTTCGCGGGCGGATAATTGGGGTGGGACGTTGGCAGATCGCTCAGAAGAGATCGCAGTAGCTGACGGCCTGATCGTCCCATAGCCGACCCAGCCACGTGTAAAGGCGATCGACCCATGCCTGATCCTCAGCCGCTTTGGGGCCGACGTAGCCGTTGCCGCGAGGAACATTCCGAGGCGAAACTGCATCCCAACTACGGGTTTCTTCTGTGGGGGGTCTGTTGGGGGGAGAGCGCCGGCTCACTCGAGAACATCATCGCACTGCTGATGCGCAGCAAGAAAGCACTGGTGTACTTCTCAGCCGCGCGAGCGTTCTTTTCAATCACGTCTGTGAGTGAACTGCGCTCATTGCTTGAGCGGTGCGACGGCGGGGATATCAGTCAGATCAGCCGCAAAATCGGGTTGACCCGCGCGCTCGGAACGCTGGAAAGCGCGAGTCAGTCGGCGTTTGAGTTTTGATTGAGGGGGTGCAGAAGGTCTCTGCACCAGTGCAGAATGGGTGTGCATTCGTGCAGACGGGCGGTGCACCAGTGAAGGAGGGGTGTGCATTCATGTAGAGCGGGTCTGCACTGGCGGGTGGCCTGGTCTAAGCGAGTCTTCGAGGGCAGGCCACGCGGCTGGGGGAAGGGCGCACCGGGACATTCCGGTCGCCCCGCCGGAACGGATTTTATCGCTCCAGTCCGTTTTCCGATCCGGGGAATGCGGGGCCTGTTGGCCCGGCAAGATGCCACGAAACACTGCAATGATCCCGCTTGCCCGGAGAGGAAGCCCTTGCCCGG
>JBPCKF010000039.1:0-30190 GCA_051004555.1 Phycisphaerales bacterium
TTATGGCTGGTCCTGAACTTGCAAATCATTACATCATCGATGAACAGGGCAACATCTACCACGGCTACGATCGCGATCACCGCCAAGTCGGCAGTTTCCAGCAATATCACCATCCGCGCGAAACAACGCTCACAATCATCTTCGAAGATCAGATGACCCAGAAGATCGCAGTTGTGCACGCGACGGAAGAGGGCGACATCACGCCACTCGATATTATCTGGCGTGATGAAAGCTTCGCAGATGACTTCATAACGACTGAGCTTGATGACGCGCAGATAACTGGCATCCGCAGACTTGCCGAGGCCATGCGTGAAGATGCACAGGGTGAGTGATTCGTTTCATGTTGATGAGCGCGTGACGCCGCGCGAATCCTGACAGCGCCAGGCATTCTCACAAAATGAATCCTTCCGCAACATCGTTCCTGTGTCCCCATCCGCGTTTATGAAGTCGCTTGTGACGCCGATGTAGAGCGTTTCGTTCTGTCGACTGTCCATGACGTACACGGCAAGCTGCTTCTTGCCATGGCCCTTTACTCGATATCCGCCTGCACGGGTATGACGGAGATCGCATGCGCCCTTTGTCATTCCCGCGCAGCCGATGCGCGGCATACCTACACTCGCACTTCAATGCCGACAACGTTGCATCATGTTCAGGTTCTTGGCCCGCCTGGCTGCGAACATCAGGCCATTGCCTTCTATGCTGAGCTGCTTGGCTTGCGCCCGATGACCAAGCCCGCCTCGCTTGCGGATGATGGTGTGTGGTTCGAACTGGATGATGGCAGGCAACTGCACATCGGCATCATGCGAGAGAGTGATCAGCCGGGACCAAGTCGTGCCCACTTTGCGCTGCGTGTGGCGGATCTCAACACTCTGCTTGCAACGCTGCACGCAGCGGGGATCGAGCACACCCAGCCGCCTCCTGTAGCTGGCTGGCAGCGGGTACAACTCCGCGATCCCTTTGGCAACAATATCGAACTCGTGGAAATCGAAACCGATCCGGAACACTGCGAGCGTGCGGAATGACATCGCCAAGCCAACCCAATCCATCGTTTCAGATTGTTCAGAGTGAACACCTCTCGCCCGGCCCGGCTGCGTGGCTACGTGAGCGGGCCACGCTGATCGAATGCCCGCACGACAGCCCCGACTTCCATAACGTCATGGCCCAGGCAGATGGCCTGATCGTGCGAACATACACGCAGGTCAATCAGGCGCTCATCGAGCGATCGCCACAGTTGCGCGTCGTCGGACGGGCAGGCGTGGCTCTGGAAAACATCGACATTCCCGCATGCAGAGCCCGCGGCATCGAAGTTGTGCACGCGCCCGGATCAAACGCTCAGGCTGTGGTTGAGTATGTGTTGTGCCTGCTGTGTGATGCGCTGCGGCCACGCATTGCGGTGACCAGCCCGCTCGACAGTGAGTCCTGGGAACGCGTGCGGGCCGAGACTTTTGCGCATACGCAGATGAGTGAGATGAGCCTCGGCATTCTCGGGCTCGGGCGCATCGGCAAACGCATCGCGCATGTCGCGCGGTCCATCGGCTTCGATGTGTACTACAACGACATCATCGACATTCCCGAGGGGCAGCGCAACGGCGCGCAGCCTCTGGCGCCAAAAGAACTCTTCGCCCGCTGCGATGTGATTTCTGTGCATATTGACAGTCGGCCTGGCAATCATCACTTTGTGAATGAATCGCTGATCGCTGCCATGAAACCGACAGCGCTGCTGCTCAATACCAGTCGCGGCCTGGCGATTGACCATGCAGCCCTGGCAGCGTTTCTGCATGCCAATCCGAAATCCCGCGCGATGATCGATGTGCACGATCCTGAACCGTTCACAGCCGATTATCCCCTGCTTGGCTGCTCGAATGCGACGCTCCTGCCTCATCTGGCTGGCCGCACCGAGACTGCCCTCACCAACATGAGCTGGGTGGTGCGTGATGTGCTTGCAGTTCTGCAAGGCAATCCGCCGCAACATCCCGCGCCATAGCGCGCCGGGCCGCTTGTTTCGTCGTCCCAGCGCAGTGCGCGGGGGACGACGGATTACAACACCGTGCCCACGGGTGGGCCGGGGTGGATGAGTTCCTGCCGCCAGACGTCTGAGCCTTCGATGTCCGCGTTGGCATCACGCGGCAGCGCGAGATGAATCGTGCAGGGATTCTCAAGGACGATTTCGCTGGAAACGTCATGCACGCCGACTTTGAACGCGTTGATCCAGTCAACCGCAAAGCTGCCACATTCCATGCCCCCTTCGTGTTTGCGCAGGCGCGTGCCATGACTTCGCGGAAACCGCACTGCAGCAGCAAGCTTGACGTTGAGCACTTCGCCTTTGAATGCTTCAGGCACGCCGATCGGCTGACGCAGCACGCCGAAGTCGCCACCATCTGCCTTGAACGCAAAGTGCAGATCATGCATGTCCGGGCGAATGTGAAAGCCTGCGCCTTTGGGCGGACGCATATGAACAATGGCCTGGCAATAATTCTCGAAACGGCTCTGATAGAAAAGGCAGAGTTCAGCCTGCCCATCCTCATTCACGCGCACCGTGGGAAGGAACGAGAGACCCTCCACATCGTAATACATGCTGCCCACATGTTGCGCCAGGTAGTCGGGCAGTTTGTCTTCGACATTCAGCGCGTACCACACCAGCACGCCGACTACAACTGCGCCGATCACCGGCAGCCAGCGCATCGGCCAGCCAGCCGCTGGGCCAAGCACAAACCAGCCGATCAGCCCCCAGATCACAAAGACCACGAGGACAAGGATCAACACGAGGTTGCGGGTTTCATGCATCGAAGAGGCCCTCACGAATGAAAATGAAGCGATCGAACCACTTCTCCCGCTGTCAGTATAAGGGTCCAACGAAACCCCGGGAGATTTGTTGCTCATCTCGCTTTTTCGCTGTCTTGCGAGATGCCCTCAGCCTGCCATATCATCCCTGCTGGATTACAGGGTGAAAGAAATCATGAATACATCATCGCATCAACCATCACCAGCCGCGCTTCCGGGCACGCTTGCGCAACTGCGCGCTTCGGGCTGGCAATCAAGGCCCATCAAGCGCGAACTCTACGACAACTATGTTGCAGCGCTGGCTGCAGGAGACGAACTTTTTCCCGGGATTGTCGGCTACGACGACACCGTCATTCCGCAGATCGGCCATGCCATTCTCTCCGGCCACGACATGCTGTTTCTGGGCGAGAAGGGACAAGCCAAGAGTCGCCTGATGCGAATGCTTGTGCGGTTTCTCGACGAACGCATTCCTTTTCTTGATCTGCCTGATTGCCCTGTCCACGAAGACCCGTTCAATCCCATCACGCGCATGGGCCGCGAATACATTCGTACAACGTCGGAAGACGACGTCGCAATTGCATGGTGGCATCGCGATGATCGTTATGTCGAGCGGCTTGCACCGGGGACCAAGTTTGCAGACATCATCGGCGAGATCGACCCCGCGCGACTAGCGGGCGGGATGAGCATGTCAGCTGAGGAAGCGCTGCACTTTGGACTGATCCCACGCCTGCATCGCGGCATCTTCGCGATGAATGAACTGCCCGACCTCGATGAACTCGTGCAGGTTGGCCTCTTCAACATTCTCGAAGAACGAGATGTACAGATTCGCGGCTATCCGGTGCGCTTCGATGTGGATGTCCTCATTCTCTTCAGCGCCAACCCTTCAACGTATAACCGCTCGGGCAAGGTAATTCCACAGCTTAAGGATCGCATCGGCTCGACGATTCAGACGCACTACCCCCGCCGCCGCGAACTCGGCATTGCCATCATGAAGCAGGAAGCAGGCATCGAACTTGATGGCGAATACCCCGTCATCGTTCCACCTTTCATGGACGAGATCATCGAGCAGATTTCCATGCAGGCCCGCAAAAGCAAGTTCGTCGATCAGGAGTCGGGCGTGAGTGCACGACTGACCACTGCCAACTATCGAACGATGATCGCAAGTGCGCGGCAACGGGCCATTCGGCTGGGCGAGCGTCCCGCAGTGCCCCGCATGAGTGATGTTGCAAATATCCTCAGTTCAAGCCTCGGCAAACTCGAACTCGATCTGATGGGCACGCATCAGATGTCCGAACGCCAGGTGTTGGCTGCCCTCATCTCGGAAGCGACGAACATTGTGTTCAACGAATATGTTGATGAACACGGACTGGCTGAGATTGCCGACATCTTCGGACGGGGTGTGCGGATTGAAGTGGGCGACATGCTTCCCAGCGCGCTGTATGCAGAACGGTTGAAACGTGTGCCGCCAGCCTGGCAAAAGGCGTTCGAAGTGAACGCGGCTGACAATGCTGCTGTGCGTGCATCGTGCGTTGAGTTTGTGCTGGCTGGGTTGTACGCCAGCGACCACATCTCAAGGGCCGAGCGGCACGGCCGCATCGAATATGAAATGCCCGAAGGATGGTGAGATTCGGCGGCTGTGCAACACTTTCAACCTGAACGAGCAACAACAAGAACAATGGCGATCACATTCAAACATCATCAGCTTCCATCCGGCCTTGAGATCATCGGCGAAGTTGATCCCGAAGCGCACACCGCGGCCCTGGGTATTTTCGTTCGCACCGGCAGCCGGGATGAGCCTTCTGAGTTGATGGGCGTGAGCCACTTTCTCGAACACATGATGTTCAAAGGCACCGCATCGCGCACTGCGGATCAGATTAATCAGCACTTCGATGACATCGGCGCTGTACACAATGCATTTACCAGTCACGAGATGACTGCATTCTGGGCACACCTGCTGCCGGAGTATCTCGAACAGGCCGAGGATGTTCTTGCGGACATGCTGCAGCCCGCGTTGCGCGAGGATGATTTCAATCTCGAGCGAGGCGTGATTCTTGAAGAAATCGCGATGTATGAAGATGAGCCGTTCTGGGTGCTGTATGAACAGTTGATGGAGCGTTACTACCACGATCACCCCATGAAACACCGCGTGCTGGGGACCAAGGCAACCATTACGGATCTCACGCGCGATGCAATGCACAACTACTTCCGCGAGCATTATGCCACGCACAACATGGTGGTTGCATATTCCGGCAATGTGGATTTTGATGCAGCGGTCGCGCGACTGACGCAGCGAACCTCGCAATGGTCACAGACTTCGCCCAGCCGCGCTCATCCCGACTTTGAACGGGGCGAAGGATCGCTCATCATCGAATCTGAAAAGGTGAATCGAACCTATCTCCTCATGGCCAATGCAGGTCCGGCTGTCCAGAGCAGTGACCGCCATGCAGTCTCGATGCTCAATGCTGTTCTGGGCGACAGCGATGGCTCGCGGCTGTACTGGGCGTTGATCGACACCGGCCTGGCTGATGAAGCGATGGCGTCGTACGACGGCCGCGATGGGATGGGCGAACAGTTCATGTACGCGACCTGCTCAGAAGAACAGGCAGATGAGGTGCAGGAGATTATGCTGCGCGAAGCGAAACACATCGCGGACTCGCTCACTGAAGATGATCTTGAACGCGTGCGCAGCAAGGTCGCCACCTCGGTGATACTGGCTGGCGAACGTCCAGCGGGACGGATGCGGCGTCTGGGGCATGTGTGGATGTACTTCAACGAGTACATTTCACTGGATGAAGAACTGGCGCGCATTCAGGCTGTCACCATCAAAGACATGCATCAGGCTGCGGAAGCCTGGCCGTTATCGCCCAGACTCATCGGACGCTTGCGTCCGGTTGTGTCGTGAGGCTGGCGCGCGTCGTCCCCGCGCAGCACGCGGGGACCCAGTGAGCGCGCCCCTTACTCGCGACAACCAGACTGGATTCCCGCCTGCGCGGGAATGACAACAGCGCGCGTCACCCGCAATCAGTCAGCCGCGAGCCGCAGCGCTTATGATGCCTGCCTATGAGCGCAGAACTTGAACAGGCCCGACGAGAAAAGCTGGAGCGCTCCCGCGCGGACTCTGGCGCCAGTGGCTACGGGCACCGTGTGGATGATCTGCTCACGCTGGCGCAGGCGCGGGCATTGTTCAATCAATCGCTTCACGATGCACACGAAGCAGCGCGAGTCGTGGCTGATACTGCTGACGCATTGCCTGCTGACCCTCGCACGCGGGCCTGTGTGGCGGGACGTTGTGTGCAACATCGAGCCATGGGCAAGCTGGTCTTTCTTGTCCTGCGCGACGCTTCAGGCGACCTCCAGATCAGTGTCTCCAAAGCAGACATCGACGCTGCGAGCTTCAAGCTTGCAGAGCGACTGGACTATGGCGACATCGTCGTCGCTGAAGGGCCTGTCGGCATGACCAAGCGTGGCGAAGTCTGCATCTGGGCAGACCGCTTTGAACTGCACGCAAAGAGCCTCGTTCCGCCACCGGAAAAGTTTCACGGCCTGACCGATCACGAACTTCGCTATCGCCAGCGCTCGGTGGACATGTTTGCCAACCCGCAGACGCTTGAGGTCTTCATGCAACGGTCGCACATTGTTGCCAGCATGCGGCGATTCATGCATGAACGCGGATATGTCGAAGTGGAAACACCCATGATGCAGCCAATGGCTGGCGGGGCTGCAGCCCGGCCGTTCCTGACGCATCATAATGCGCTTGATGTTGATCTTTATCTGCGCATTGCGCCTGAGCTGTATCTCAAGCGCCTGCTTGTCGGTGGGATGAGTCACATCTTTGAGATCAATCGCAACTTCCGCAATGAAGGTGTTGACCGTCAGCATAATCCCGAGTTCACCATGATGGAGGTCTATCAGGCCTTCGGCGACTATCGCACAATGATGGAACTTATTGAATCAGTCATTCGCGCCACCGCAGCAGATCTCGCAACTCGCGAGCAGACTGAGGCGACAGGACTGGTTCGGCCGTTCGGTGAACTGATGATCGACTATGCTCAGCCGTTTGACAGTGTCACGTATGCTGATCTCTTCAGCAGCGCGCTTGGGTGCGACATGCAGGACGAAGCTGGCGTTGCGCGATGTGCGCGGGAACATCATGTGGCGACAACGAATGACAAAGGCGAGTCGCTCGATCACTGGCTGGTTGTGAATGAACTCTTTGAAGCAGTCGCAGAGGCAACGCTCGATCCGGCTCGGCCCACGTTCATTATTGAATACCCCGCTGCCATTTCGCCTTTGACCAGAGCCAACCCGGAACGGCCCCACGTTGCAGATCGGGCTGATCTTTTCATTGCGGGCATGGAAATCGGTCCCATGTATACAGAACTCAATGATCCTGAGATCCAGGCAGCCCGCTTCCGCGAACAGCTGGCTGGCATTGATGATGAAGAGCAGACGTTCCGCAACTTCGATGCAGATTTTGTGCACGCACTCAAAGTGGGCATGCCCCCAGCGGGCGGACTGGGTCTGGGGATTGATCGGCTGGTGATGCTGATGACCAACAGCCCGACAATCCGCGATGTGATTCTCTTCCCGCTGCTGAAGCCGCAGACACAATCGGACTGACTTCAGCTCAAGTACTCATCGCCATACTCTGCCGGCACGCCCGCATCATCATCGTCATTACCATGCGCGTCCCGGTCGTAGGTCTCGATCAATGCGACGCCATCGTCATCGACCTCTTCGCCATCGCTGTTGCGGGTTGCATTCTCTGCATACAGCGTTCCTTCGGCTTCGGCCTGGGCTTCGAGTCGTTTCATCTCTTCCCACTCATCGAGCGTGATGAGAACGTCGCGGGCAACAGAGCCGCGATGTTCGCCAAGGATGCCAGCCAGGCCCATCTGATCGACCAATCGTGAGGCACGTGAGTAGCCGATGGCAAGCCGCCGTTGCAGCAGAGAGACCGAACCGCGCCCGGATTCGATCATGATGACAACCGCCTGATCAAAGAGCGGATCGCGCTCGGCTGCATCGAGGCCTTCAGCATCATCGCTCACCTGGCCCGGCCTGATCGAAAGCAGGCTGCGTTCAAAGTTGGGCATTGCAACATCCTTGAGGAAGCGCGCGACACGACGAATCTCGCCATCTGTCACCAGCGTGCCTTGCGCGCGTTTGACCTCGGAAGTATGCGGCGCCAGATACATCATGTCGCCCTGGCCCAGCAGCAGTTCTGCCCCCTTGTGATCAAGCACGATGCGTGAATCCATGCCCGAGGCAACTCTGAACGACACGCGGCAGGGCATATTCGACTTGATAAGCCCCGTCACCACATTGGCCTGCGGACGCTGCGTTGCCAGTATCAGATGAATGCCCACGGCCCGGGCCTTCTGAGCGATGCGGACAATGGAGTGTTCCACTTCCTTGTTGGTCATCATCAGGTCTGCCAGTTCATCGATGATGAAGACCATGAATGGCAGTTTCTTGGGAATCTTGGTCCGTTCGAGATCGTTGGCTGGCTCGAAACGCTCGTACAGCTCTTCTTCACTCAACAGGTTGTAGCCATCGATATCGCGCACCGTTGCTTCAGAGAGAAGTTCATAGCGCTCTTCCATTTTCGTCACAGCCCACTCGAGAATCGCAGCGGCTCTGCTCATTTCAGTCACGACCGGGCACATCAGATGGGGGATGTTCTGAAACTGCGAAAGCTCGACCATTTTCGGATCGACCAATATCAGCTTGAGTTCGTCCGGCCGTTTGGTGTACAGCCACGACATGATGATCGAGTTCATGCACACGCTCTTGCCAGAACCGGTTGTGCCCGCGATGAGCATGTGCGGCATCTGGGTGAGGTCGGCCACAAGTGGTTCGCCTGATGCATCCTTGCCAAGGAACATGGGCAGCCCCATTTTGTCTGCGTGGCCGCCCGACATGAGTTCCTTGAGCCGCACTTTTTCCTTGTGCAGATTGGGCACTTCGATGCCGATGGATGTGCGGCCAGCCATGTTGGGAACGATGCGGATGTTCTGGGCGCGCAGACTGCGGGCGATGTCGGATGACACCGCGGTCACCTTCGACACTTTTGTTCCTGGCGCAAGTTGCACCGCATAGAGCGTGACGACGGGGCCGGAGTCAATGCCAACCACTTCGCCATCAATGCGATAAGTCTGCAGTGATTCTTCGAGCTGCTGGGCCTGCTCGCGCACGAACTTCTCCATGCGTTCTGAATAGTTGGTCTCCGGATCTTCCAGCAGGCTCAATGACGGGAAGACATAATCTTCGAACGTGTCTGCAGGCTGGCGCGGAATTTCCTCATCGCGCGCGATGACTTTGGTGGTGCCAGCCAGTCGCACAGGCAGCTTGGCGATTTTCTCACGCAACTCATCACTGCTCAGGCGACGACGACGCGACGATTCAGCTGCGATCGCTTCGATCTCTTCCAGATCGTCCTCGAAATCTTCCTCTTCATCATCGCTGAAGTCATCCACGATGTCATCGTCGTCGTCCTGGTATTCTTCTTCAGGATCAAACGCATCAGTCGCGCCGACGCCGCCTGCATCGGGACTGATGGAGAGCACGGAGTCGCCACCCCTGCCCTTTCGCCTGCGCTTTCCGCGTGACGGACGCTCGGCCGCATCGTCTTCCAGCCATTCTTCCTGATCCTGGTCAGCGTCGTCATCAACAGATGCTGAGCCAAACCCCGGAATGCTCAGTCGCAGGCGTGGCAGCCCAAGGCGAGGACGGGGGATCTCGCGCACCTTGTTGCTGACGTGTCCGGTCGCGCGCAGACTCTGCCACAGCATGCGTGGAAGGGCGAGGACCAGACGGTCAACCGCAACAATCGCGCCCAGCCCCAAAGCAGCTAGGAGACAGAGAAACGTACCAACCGAACTGAAGCGCTGGCTTAACTCAGAGACGGCATACACCGCGACCGTGCCGCCTTCCAGAACAGGGAGTGGACCGATGCCTGGCAGCAGCTGGCCATGCATGGCTGAGACCGCGAGGGCCATGATGAGCAGTCCAACTGCACGGATGATCAGCTGCGAAATCGAGCGACCCGCGGCTGTGACAACCAGTGCAGCAATGGCGCCCAACAGGATCACCCAGATGCCAACACCAATCACCGCGTATGCGTGATAGGCAAGATACGCACCGACGCGGCCACACCAGTTGGCGGCTGGTTGATTCCACGCGGCTGCAAAGGGTGAGGGTGCATCAGCGCGGTCGAAGCTCATCAGTGAAGCAACGGTCACCAGCCACGCGCCCAGCCCCAGCACCCAGCCAACCCGCCGAAGCAGCGTGGGTGCAGGAAGGGTGTTCCCCGCAGCTTTGGTTCGAGATGTTGAAGATGATGAGCGCGCAGGCATCGCCATGAACTCCCTGAGTGTCGTCCGCGATAAGGTGCTATCGACAGGATCGGGCGGATTTCGCCAACAGCCGCTGTGTTGTCATTCCCGCCCATGACGAAAACGCGATTGCCCTTCCGTCACAACGAAGTCTGCACTCCCCGCAGCCGTTCGAGAATCGTTGTGCTGCTGAGGCCGGGGCGATGGCTGAGTGTGCGAAACTCCAGCTCGCCAGCTTTCATCATGGGCTCCAGCACATCCCATTCGTTCACATCCTGCGGCTGATAGTCGCCACCCTTGGCATACACATGCGGGCGAATGGCGGAAATGAGTGCGTGAGCGGTCGGCTCAGGAAACACAACCAGATAATCAACAAAGCTGAGCGCAGCCAGCACTTCCAGTCGTTCGCATTCGTTGAATATCGGCCGACCGTCGCCTTTGCTCGCAGCCACATGGGCATCATCATTCACGCCCACAACCAGAACATCGCCAAGCGCTCTGGCTTCGCGCAGATACGTCACGTGGCCAGCATGCATCACATCAAAGCATCCGTTGGTCAGCACAATCCGCTCGCCAACTTCACGGCGAACATCAAGCTCAATCAACAGATCATCCAGCGAACGCACCTTGCCCGTGAGGTCGCGACACTGACTCAGCACACTCTGGCGTATCTTTGAAAGCGGGATCGGCTGCACGCCAAACACTTCAACTTCCAGACCAGCTGCGACATTGGCAAACGCAACTGCCTGGGGCCAGTCAAAGCCGTTGGCGACGCCCGCTGCCAGTGCAGCCAGCACCATATCGCCAGCCCCCGTGACGTCATACAACTGTCGCGCCACCGTTGGCACAATCAATGCTTCGTGATCCGCGCGGGCCAGCATCGCTCCGGATTTATCCAACGTCAGCACCACCGCTTCAAGATCAAGCTCAGTGCGCAGGCGCTCTGCCATCATTCGATTATGCTCAAACGAAGACTTCAGAGGCTCATCCAGCCCCGTCGCGCGTTCTGCTTCAGACCGGTTGGGCGTCATGGCTGTTGCGCCGCGATACTTGCTGTACTCGTTGATCGATGCTGGATCAATCAACACGGGAACCTTGCGCCGGTTGCACATCGCAATCACACCTCTGCACACAGCCTCGCTGCACACGCCTTTGTTGTAATCTTCCAGACACACAACATCGACATCGCCCCCATCAAGCGCTTGTGAAAAGCGTTGCATGACAGCCTGTTCGACATCTTTTGCGATCGGCTCGCGCGATTCGATATCAACGCGAAACATCTTCTGCGGATGGCGGTGCTGGGCCAGGCCAACCAGGCTGCGCTTCTGCGTGGTGGGTCGCGAGTCATCGACAACCAGGCCAGACGCGTCAACGCCAACTGCAGTCATCGCCTCTCGAAGCGTCGTGCCCGGCCCATCGTTGCCGATGACGCCCACGCAGGTAACATTTGCCTTGAGGGCCCGCAGACACAGCGCAACATTTGCAGCACCGCCAGGCGAATGCTCGAACTGCACTGCATGTAATACGGGCACCGGCGCATCCGGGCTCAGCCGCTCAGCTGCGCCATGCACCTGTTCATCCAGCATGAAGTCGCCGATCACGATCGCAGTAAACGGTCGATAGGTCGACAGCTGTCGCAGAAGCTCTTGCATGGGAAAGACTGTATGCGGCTGCATCGTCATCTATCTTGAACGGCCGTCGGGCAGGTCGCTCCACCCGCTGGTCTGAATACGAACATGCGGCACCTCGTCGCTCCAGGGAAGCATGGCTGCGGGACTGCTGTGGATGGCTGCAACACCTGCATGCGCCCGCACAAAGCCAAGTTCGATCTCACCCGCTCCCAGCCATTCCTCGGGAAGCACCACCCGGACATACCAGCGATCTGCGAACGATGAACGATAGAGTTCCGGATCGCTGCCATTGCCACGCAGCCAGATGATCTGCCCTTCCTCAGGAATGACGATGGTGCGCCCATCGCCGCCGAGCGTGTTGAGCGAGATGGTAAGTGATTCGCGCCCGCCTTCCATGTCGCTGGCTGCGAGTGATCGTCTGCATTCAGCCACAATCTCCCAGCGATAGCCGATGCGCTGCAGCGTGGCTGCGGTTGCAAACTGCGGATCGACGGGCACGTTACTGAAGTTGCGGGCTTCGGCCAGCGTCAGGCGCGAAAGAAACGGCCCAAACACCACGCCGGGCGGGCGGGCTGCAATGCTCTCAGCACGCAGCGCAATGGTTTTCTCGAAGCGATCTGATTCAATGCGCAGGCGCGTGATTGCTTCAAGTCCCTCGCTGGAATCTTCGCCACTGCTGCGCTCGATGCGAACCTCACTCATCATGCCCGGCAGAAGTTCGACTGCAAGCGGAACTTCTGCTGCGTTTCGCGTGGGATCTGCAAACGCCCACTGCAATCGCACAAGTCGCGCGCGCACCGAAGGATTGGCAATCGCAAGTCGCACAGCGCTTTGCTGTTGATCAGGATTCTCCGGGACGATGCGCTCATCACCATTATCAAACTCATCAAGTGCGTAGAAGAAGAGGAGATCGCGCGTGTCTGCCCAGGCCAGGGCATCGCGAGCCATCGCCTGATCGCTCTTCGAGAAGTCGAGCATGAGCGAGAGAATGTACGAGAGTTCATCTGCATCGGTGATCCAGGCTGCGATCTCGGTGCGGTTGTCGTGGACAGTCTCGCTCAGAAGATCACGGACCTGCCTTGCAATGCCCGCGCTCTGGTCAGCCAGTCGACCCAGGCCGATTCGCCACAGGTCTGCGTAATACGTTGCCACCATCTGCTCGATGCGATCGCCACGTGGTTCCGGCGGATGCATATTCTTGCGCGAGGCGATCACCATCCAGCGCCAATACTCAAATGGCGAATCGGCATCGGGCAGGTGATGACCCTGCGCTCGCTCAAGCGTGCCCTTTGGCGGAACAGGCATGCCACCCGCCCGCTCAATCGATGGCACCGGCTGCAACTTTGTTTCCATCCACACCGGCGCGATGGTCCGCCCCAATATCTCAATGGTTCCACTGGCATTGATGGGAATATCCACAACCACATGCGGCGGCAGTTGTGACGCGCGCGAATCATCAGCTGCCTCGATCGGCCGCACCATCAACCCCACAGGTGGCGAGGTCCAGTGCACTTCATTGCCGCCACGCCCCCGGGCTTCGATCCATACCACTTCGCCACGCACAAGGCCGCCCTGCCCGAAGCGAACATCAATCGTCTGCGGCCAGTCTGTTCCATGTCGCTCTGCATCAAGCGGAAGAAAGAGAACACCATCGCGAGCAGCGATCGGCTCTGTGATGTTCGAAGCCACACGGATGCCGCGCGCAGTGTCTACTGAGATTGCTGCTGTCGGTGCATGGATCAATGCAAGGGCAAGCAGAACAACACAAATCACGCGCAACCGCATACGGGAAACTTCTCCTTCCATAATGAACACATCATAGAGCGTTCCCTTAAAGAGCCGCGACCGCAGGGAGGGTGTATGTCGCCCAACTCTCTCAACAGACGCGAACACAAGGGGCGCGGACGCACTCGCAAGCGCTTCACCGGAACGTCGCGCGGGTGAGGCGGTCGATGATCGCTGCCCAAAGTCCATCATCAGCATCATTCACAACACCCGGCGGGCGCTCGATCAATATCACATCCGCCCCCGCAGCATCAGCGCGGCGAAGGGCATCATACAGTCCAGCTGCGTAACCCTCTGCATTCGTTGGAAGCGTGATGACACACACCGCAGCAGCATCACCATCAACATCTGCAATCGCAGCCCCAATCTGGATCACCGCCACGCGCTGCCCGCGCGCGTTGCAAATCGCATCCGTGAGCTCGGCCCGCTCGATCAACAGGCATGGCGTCACCGGGGCATAATGCGCGCGACTACTGCCGGGCGAGCGTGTCTGCTCCTTCGGCGAAAAGACGCGCACACGTTGATCGACTTCCCGAAGCTGTTCGAGCGTGACTGAACCCAGCCGCAACACCACCGGCACCTCATCCGGTTGCGAGAGGTCCAGCACCGTTGATTCGATGCCAAGTGAACTCGGCCCACCATCCAGCACGATCAGATCATCATCGTCGCCATCATCAGAGAGATGTTGGAAATCATGCTGCACATGGGCTGCAGAGGTTGGCGAGACATGGCCGGAACGATTGGCTGATGGTGCTGCTATGGGCCCGCTGAATGTTCGCAGCAACTCGCGCGCAACCGCATGGGCTGGCTGACGGATTGCAATGGTTGGCAGCGCAGCGGTTGTTGCTGCTGGAAGCGCGCGGTTGTGCTGCACGATGAGCGTGAGCGGCCCGGGCCAGAATCGCAGCGCGAAATCCAGCCAGGCTGTTGCGATCGCATCATCCACCAGCCCGCGAGCCGCATCGATGGAATCAACATGAACGATGAGCGGATTGTTGCGTGGCCGTCCCTTTGCGAGGTAGATGCGATCAACTGCATCGCTGTTGAAGGCGTCGCCTCCCAGGCCGTAGACCGTTTCGGTGGGAAACGCGACAAGTCCGCCCCGCTCAAGCTGAGCAGCAGCCAGCCGAATGTTGATGGATGTTGCCGCAAGCACCTGCACGCATGAGCGTAGGTGTGTGTCCGACACCCCTGCGTTGACGCTGCAATGTTCGTCGTCCCCGCAAAGGCGGGGACCCAGCCGCGCCGCGATCCGACCTGGAGTGGGAAGCCGCTCTGGCGATCTTGGCGGGTCATGACCGCTTCGAACTTGTTGATTTCGGGCCAGCCCACCTTCTCGGATTGTTTGACCTGCGCGGGGAACCAGTTGTTGAGCGAAGGCTCGGCCTGCGCCTGTCGAATTGGAGTATCGCAACATGATCGACCATGTGCGGTGGTCGTGCGGGCTGCGACCCGAGCGGCGAAAAAAGGAGAATGCCCTGTCCGACGGGCGGTCGTTCCCGATCACATCAGACCGCAGCGCGCGGCGATTCGTCAGGCGAAAAATTCCAAATCCCCGCTCAGAAGCGTCACGCGATGAGCAACACTTTGCCGGTCTCGCGTTCGACGATTTCCCAGGTGATGCTGGTGAGTGCGGTGACGTTGAGGTCGGCTGGGTCAAAGTCGAAGCGGCTGCTTGCGAGGAAGCCGTTGCTTTGGAACTCGAGCATGTCCACGGCTTCGCCATCGCCGACACGGGCCCGCAGTGTGTAGGTGACATCATCATCAAGATCGAGTGTCAGCAGAAACGCCTGCCCGGAGCGAGGGTTGAGGTAGATCGTCGCGACACCAGCTGCGGTTCCCGGCACGGGACTGAACGCACATGGCGTGACGCTGGGATTGTTGATGAAGTCTTCGAAGGTGGGGCCGATGCGTTCAGCGAGCTGGTTAAAGCTGGTGTGATCGAGGGCGAGACGGCTGATCTCGCGGCTGTCTGCTGAGATGTACAGCATCGCTGAGATTGAGAGGATCAGACAGGCTGCCATTGCAAATGCGACAACACGCCACCATGGATGCACGCCTTCGCGCTTGGTTGGTGCGTCGGTATCTGTGTGCTGCTCACGTGTATGCCGCATGCTGCTGCTGTTTGATCGGCTGATCGTGCCACCCGCAGTTGGCGCGAGGCGTGCGACGTATTTTTCGTACTCGTCATGGACCACAGCAAGGATGCGAGATCGCATGCGCGCGGGCGGTTCCTGCAGTGACTGGAAGATGGGGTCGGTCGAGAATCGCATTTGAATTTCGATGATCTCGTCCTGGACCGAAGCGTGCGCATGGTGGAAGGAGCGGTTGAAGCGATCAGCCTCGGCTTCATCGAGCAGCCCGAAGACATCAAGGGCTGCGAGCTCGCGCAGTTCATCGGTGGTCATGAGGGTTTCGTGAGTCATGATCGAGTTCCAAAAATCCTTCCCGGATTGCCGCCGGACTTCCGGCAAGGTGGTGTGACGTGGTTATGAATGTATTCGCGTATCTTGGCGTTCCGGTTACATGTTTGCGGGCATTTCAGGCAGATTGGCCGTCGATCTCGCCCCTCTCGCGGAGGCGGCTGAGGCCTCGGCTGAGGGCGCTTTTGATGGTGCCAAGGGGGGTATTCAGCTGTTCGCTGACTTCGCGGAGGGTGAAGCCCTGGAAGTAGGCCCGCTCGATGACTTCGCGCTGCATGTCGGGAAGTTCAGCCAATCTTCGCCGTAACTCGCTGCTTCCTTCATCGGACGGGATGGTTTGGGGCCTGGCTGGATGATCGTCTGGGCCTCCCTGGGTGGCGTCCAATGCGGCTGAGGAAGGGCGTGCAGCCCGTCTTCTGAGCCTGTCAATCAGGTGTCTGCGGGTGATGAGCATGACCCACGTGACCAATCGGGCTCGCTCCGGATCGTAGCGGTGGGCGGACTGCCAGAGTCGGATGAAGACCTCCTGCACCGCATCCTCAGCCTCGGCGGTGGAGGAAAGAACCTGCTTGGCCGACTTGAAAACAAGACTTCCGAAGCGTTCGTAGAGTTCAGCGATGGCTTCTTCCTCGCCGTTCTGAACGCGCTGCATCAGGCTCCAGTCTTCGTTGTTCATGGTGGCTGGTTGATTCCTTGTGGATAAATCCGCACATCAGCAGAAGGTGTGCTCTTTTGTGGAATGGCGGCTGCAGGCGGGTTGCAAGCGATTCTCCCGGCTGCAGGCAGGATTCTGCCCGCAAATGTAGGGCTGTCAAGGACTTTGGTGAACTTTCCACCGGGCAAATGAATAATTATTGATGTGCGTCCGGCTGAAAACTCTGCTATGATACAATGTGAGCGATTAATGTGTCGTATATCATTGGAACGCAGCACAGGCTGTGGGTTTGAATCAGCAGGGACGCTGACGTGCGTGAACACACTGCTCGCGCGCGTGAAAAAAGAGACTTTTCGTGCATCGGGAGGTGTGGGGCGGCATGAACCCTCGCACAAACGACCGAACGTATCAAAGCAAACGCGCAATGCGCAACGTTGCATGTGGTGCACCTGCACCGCGTGGGTTCAGTCTTGTTGAACTCCTCGTTGTCATCTCCATTGCGATGGCGCTCATGAGCGTTCTGATGCCAGCGCTGCGAAGTGTGCGCGATCACACTGATCGAATGATCTCCGCATCCAACATGCGGCAAATTGGTATCTCGATGTCGATGTACAGCACCGACAACATGGGGTGGCTGCCTTACAGCGCGCTCTTGCGCGAGGAAGAAGGCAACTTCATGAGTGAAATGATGGCGACATACATTGGCATCGATGGCTATCTCTTCTTCAGGGATGGCCCAGCTCCACGAATCGGTGCAAACGGATTCGAAGGGCTCGGCCTGCTCTATCAGCAAGCATACACAAGCCCGGATATCTTCTATTCGCCCAGTCATAGTGGCGACCATTCGCTCGAACGCTATGCAGACATGTATCTCAATCCCCCTGATATCGGGGTGATCTATGGCAACTATCACTATCGCGGCGACATTGATCCATTCGATCGCAATCGACGGCTGAATTTGGTCAACGATGCAAATCGCGTGTTCGTCACTGATGGAATGCGCACTCGGCGCGATCTCAATCATGAAGGTGGATTCAACATCCTTCGTGGTGACGGCTCAGTGTCGTGGCGAGCAGATCCTGAGCGGGAAATTTTCCACCTGCTCCCCGAGGAGAGAAATCTTCCCGGCGGCGCCGACGTCCCCCTGGAGCGCATCTGGCAGTTCCTCGACACCGGCGAGTAAGGTTTCCTCACTTCAAACAATTGAGTTTCCGGTTCTGCGCCACGCGCCATGTGCGCTATCATTCGCACCTGCAATGGCACAGCACAACGACGAATCTGACCAGTTGAACGACGCCGACGCTGACACTCCAGCATCGCCGCGCGATCCTATTCCGTTTGCGGCTGATGATGATCATGACAATGATGATTTCGGCAACGCAGCCCCTATGCGGCCTGTTCATCCGTCAGCGCAGGTGAACAAGCCCATGCCAGTTCCAGATGATGAACTGTGGGAACCTGTCCTGCTCCAAGGTGAAGGGGTGACGGAGTGCCCGCGCTGCAAAGCGCCCATGCCACAGGAAGAGCAGATCGTCTGTCTGCGCTGCGGCTTCAACCTTGTGGACAATCAGGAGATTCGCACACAGACCGGCGTGCAGGAACTCGACCCGGAAGTTGAACCCGAACCGCCCAAACCCATCACCCGTCCCGGGCTTGGCGGCCTCAACCTGCCCGCCATCCTAGCTGGAGTTGCGACACTCCTGATGACGGTCGCATTTCTCGCAGGGGCGCGCGGGCTCTATTCAGCCGAGCTCCTCTTGATTCCATTTGGAACCCGGGTTGGCGGCCTCTTCAGCTACTACCTCTGGACAATCACACTGGCACTGGGGGCGTATGCTGGACTGTTTATCACGGGCAAACTCGAAGAGCGCCCGATCGGCGACACCATCCTTGCCCTCATCCGCATGGTTGCGATCGCATGTCTGTGTCAACTCTTTCTGATCGTGCCCGAGCCGTTCGGATCCGCATTGCTGGAGTTCTTTATCGAGTTTTCCCTGCGAGCTGTAGCCTTCATCCTGCTGGCTCAGCTGTTCTTTGCTCTGAGCCTGCGTGATGCTGCGACGGTGGGCGTGGTCGCGCTCCTTCTGCAGGCAGGAGTTGCACTGTTGACCACGACAGTCGCAGCTGCGTTCTAAGTCGGGAGGCACATGGGATGTTCACCATCAGGCGTTTTCATGTAGCATGATTGGCTGAACCGCGAACAAACACCGGGAAAGAGAGTGTTTTTCGCTGCCCGGGTGCTGGCTTGGCGATACCATGCTGCTGTTCGGATTTCAGATTTCACATTTCAATGGCTCATCTGGAAATCACAACCAAGACTGGCGTCAAACGGCTGCGGCTGGATGATCGAACCACAACGATCGGTCGTCATCCCGACTGCAACCTTGTGCTGAAAGATCATCGCTCCAGTCGCGAGCACTGTGTCATCGAGCCGATTGATGAGGGATTCCGCGTGCGCGACCTCGGCTCGCGCAACGGAACCACGCTGAACAACCGTAAGATTTCCGTCGAACTGCTTGATCATCACGATGTCATCCGCATCGGCAAGACGGTCATGAAGTTCATCGATGACAGCCAGACTCGCGCCCCACGCAACAAGCGGCGTGGGCCGGATTTCTCTGCAGCTGATGCCCTTGCCTTTGAGTTGCCCGATGATGGCATGTCGCTCATCAACGAACACGATGATGAAGATACAGAGGTTGAATTTGGAACTGCATCATCATCTTCTTCATCTTCTTCTTCGTCATCGCAGGAACCGCGCGATTCGATCAGTAATGGCAGCCGCAGGGCAAAGTCGAGCCTGCGCACGCGTATGGAGAAAAAGCAGCGCGAGCGCGAAGCCAAGGCATTTGATCTGCAGGCGCAGATGCCCAGCAGTGATTCGCCCGACGATATGATCGCGCTTGAAGCAGCTGCTGCGAGCGATCCGAAACCGTCGCGAAAGGCTGCTCGATTTGATCTCAAGGCTGCGGTTGATGAAGCGCGCACGCCCTATGAGGATGCACTGCGCGAGATCATTCGCGTTTCCACGCATCGGCCCTTCGAAGAACATCAGATCAGCCTGGTGGATACGCGTGGCGTCACTGTTCACCAGGCAGTCAGTGAAGCAGAAGATGCAGAGGACCTTGGCGAAGGGATCCGGGCATTCAGGCTCATGCTGCTGGCTGCGTTCTGCGCCCGGGCCACCGATGTGCATCTGGAACCCAAGCAGGACCATGCGGTGGCGCGAATCCGCGTTGATGGATTCATGGTGCCTGCCTGCGAGATGAACCGGGCTGTGTTCCAACGCATTTTCGGCCTGGTGAAGATTCTCAGTCAGATCGAAACCAGCCGCAAGAACGCAGTGCAGGACGGCCACTTCTCGGTTGCGGTGCCGGGACGAAGAGTGGATTACCGCGTGAGCTTTACCCCGTCAATGCATGGGCAGAAACTGGTGGTGCGGGTGCTGGATACGGCCAACGCTCCGACCCGCCTGCATGAACTCGGCATGGCTGCGTGGATGTACGAAAAAATCCGGGCCATCACGACGCGCGATGCAGGCATGCTGGTGGCATGCGGCCCGACCGGCTCGGGCAAAACCACAACGCTCTACTCGGCGCTGCGCGAGATCGATGTCACCGTCCGCAACGTCATCACCATCGAAGATCCCGTCGAATATTCACTGGAAGGCTGTACCCAGATTCCTGTTGATACCAAGCAGGGAAACTCCTTCGGCCAGATGCTGCGGTCTGTCTTGCGGCAGGATCCTGACGTGATCTACGTGGGCGAGATCCGCGACAACGAAACCGCGCAGACCGCGATGCAGGCATCGATGACCGGTCACCTCGTGTTCACCACCGTACACGCCAAGGACTCGATCGGAGCCATCTTCCGCATGCTCGATCTGGGTGTTGAGCCCTACCTGGTTGCCAACTCGGTGAATCTGATCGTTGCTCAGCGACTGGTGCGGCTGCTGTGCGAATCCTGCCGGAAACCGATTCGGCCGACACCCGCGCAGGTGATGCGGATGGGCAGGTACATCGAAGGCGTCACGGAGATTTTCTCTCCCACCGGCTGCAAGCGCTGCCTGCGCACCGGCTACATTGGCAGGGCAGCCATCTTCGAGTTGCTGGAAGTGACTGATGAACTGCGTGACGTCATCCTCAACAAGCCTGCGATTCAGGATATCCGGGCCATCGTCAACCGGGGCATTTTCTACACACTCTCGCAGAGCGGTTACCAACTGGTCGGGCGCGGCCTGACGGGTGTTGACGAAATCGATCGCGTGGCAGGAAGCGAGTAATGCATCGGCCCGCTGCGCAGGTACCTCCCACCGACGCATCAGCCCCCCACCGACGGACCAGATTCGAAAAGACAGACGCCCGTCGCGGGAGTGCGACGGGCGTCTGTGTTGTTGCAGTGAGTGAATGGTTGCGTGTGGTATCGCGGTCAGTTGCCGCGACCGCCGCCACGATTGCGCTGTTGGGCCTCGGCACGGCGAATCATTGCTGCCTGCCTGCGCAGCTCAGCGATGGTGCGTTCGAGCTGATCCTTGGGTGGAACACCAACCAGGTATTCGCAGACGAACGGTGCACGATCCCACCAGCGGATGAGTTGCTGGAGGAGGTCGATGCTGCGGCCGATCTTTTCGAGGTTGCCAGCTGCGGCTGATGCCTGCACGATCTGGAGTTCGCCATAGATGCGGGGGATGTCATGATTGGCGAGTTCAAAGGTTTCGACCCAGTTGCGGTGAATGTCGCGGCCGTAGGTGTCGACTTCATACCACTCGGGGAGGTCGAGCAGTTCAGCGAGTTCCTCGGTGGTATCTGCAATACCATCTGCAAAGCCTGAATGCAGCGCTGTGCTGGAGGTGAAGCTGAGGTTGCGTTCGCCAGTCGAGAGGATCACGTCGCCCGTGAGGTCACTGAACCAGATCACTTCGCCTGTGTCGGGATCGATCGAATATGAGAGTTCGTAGGGATTGTGGATCATGGCCTGGGCGATGCCACCAAAGCGTCCGCCTGCTTCTGCCCATGCGTGGGCATCGCTCAGCCACTGCTGAAGTGCCTCATCCTGCAGGGCCTGGCCGGTGCCGCTGTTGAAGCCGGTCATGGCTCCGAGGTTGCCATCGGTGCGGAAGTAGATTTCATCGCAATGGAAGGCGGTTGCAGCGGCTGCGGAGATGGCTTCCTTGATCCACGCGACGATGCGGTGGCGCTTCTTCACTTCCATGAGTGTGTCATGGATTTTGTACATTTCGAGCATCATGCCGCCGCCCGATTCGATCTCGAGGACGATGATGGGCGCGAAGCCGGTCTTCTTCTTGATCTCATCAGCATGCTTGGCTGCCATCTCGATTTCGTCGTGCCTGAATGTTTGGCCGACACCGCCGGTCAAGGGCAGGAAGATGACGCCAGGGTTGTTGGGGTGATGACCAGCCTTGGCGTCGGTTGTGGCGGGCGTGCTTTTGCTGTTGGTGCCCGTGGCAACAGGGGCGTCGGTGGCAACATCTTTCTCGATCAAGGCGATATCGCCAGTGAAGAAGATGTGCTCCTTGGCCATGTTGCCATAGACCACGCTGATACGGACGACGTTTTCGGTCTGGCTGGTGATTTCACCAACGTATGTGCGACCGTCCTTCATGGTGATCCTGTCAGCTGCGATGGCAGGGAGGGCCAGACAGACTGCAAGGCCAGTTGCGAGGAGAATGTTTCTGAAAGTCTTCTTGAACATGTGTCTATGAACTCCTGATGGAGTGGGGGTGTTGATTGGATCAAATCGGATTCGGGTCGGATTCGGGAAGAACTTGTTGGGGAATGAACTCATTAGCCACCGGGGATGGCTGGACCACCACCGCCGCCGCGTCCGCCGCCACCACCACGTCCACGCCCGCCGCCGCCGCCGCGTTCCTGTTCAGTGATCCCGCGGATGGTTTCCTGCAGCTGCTTGATGCGAAGTTCCAGCGCGAGGCGAGTGAGGCCACGGCGTTCCCACTCTTTTTCGACAGCTTTGTACTTGCGCATGATGGCAAGGACCTTTTCGAGGTTGGCCCGCGACTGGCCGAGGTATTTGACGGTGTCGTCGCCCTGAGCCCAGCTCTCTGCCTGCGCGGAGTCTTCCAAATACTTCTCGCTGAGTTTGAAGGCCTTGCGCCAGTCTGCGATGTAGTCTTCGATGACCTTCTCGGCTATGCCATCGCACTTGCGATACTCGCGGTAGCCGAGGATAAAGGCCATATCTTCCAGTGAATCTTCGCCGAGTACATCGACGGTTTCCTGACTGATGCGCAGGTTGCGGGCCTGCTCAGCATCGAAACCTGCGGTGACTTTTTCCTGATTGTCGACCACGACTTCATTGTCCGCATTGAGTTCCCAGATGACGTCCAGACCCTTGAAGCGGGCGCTGAGCTTGGCAGCGGGGAACATCATGGCCTCGCCGATATCGAGGTCGTGCGAGCCCAGTTCGAGGAAGCCCTTGACGACACCCGACCAGGCAGCCTTCATCTTTTCACGGACATCTTCATCCTGCCAGCCAGCGGTCATGCCGCCGACGAACTCAAGGCCATCAAGGCGAGCAGTGGGAGTCATGTAGATTTCGTTCCACGCCAGAGCAATCACGGAACTCACGCCGACGGAATCTTCAACCCACACCACCTGGCGATAGTCGCGCAGCCCCCGCTGCAGTGAGTGCACCAGTGTGCGGAAGTCTTCGAAGTCGAGATATTCAGTATTGCGCTCCGCGCCGGGAATGCGGTATTCAAGCTCGTTGCAGTCGAGGCGGAAGACGACGCACTCGGGATTCTTCTGTTTGACATCCGCGACGATCTGGTCGTAGATTTCCGGACGCACATCAGTGCCCATCTGCCCGCGAATGGGAATCACATAGATGCCGGGCAGGCTCATGTCGACTTCTTTGGCGGTGCCATTCGATGCAGCTGGCTTGTTACCTGAGGCCGAGGCATTGTTGCTCTTGACCTCGACGGGCACGCCACGGCGAATGTCGATGATGTCGTAGCGGAAGACAGTCAGCGGCGTTGACAGACCGAGGTTGCGGTCGACATATTCGAAACGGATGGATGATTGATTCTCTTCGATGATGCGGCCATGCAGGACGCGACCATCCTTGAGGTAAAGCACATCTTCGACGTCATCGAAAGATGTCGCCAGCGATGTCGTGCTTGCCCAAGCCCCATTCGAGAGTGCATTCGGAGCAGTTGTCGGGCAGGGAAGGATGCCTGCGCCCAGCGTCATCGCCAGCGTGAATGCAACTGAAATGCGGAGTTTGGAGGAAACAATGGTGCGTTGGGAAGTCATGTTATGTTTGGCCTTTACTTGGTATCAGACAAGTGCGGAGCACAGGTGTGCTGGAACAGGATCGGGCAGGTGGGAATCTGCCGAAACGGTGCTTCTATTGTAAACAACGCACAGACGCAGGAAAAGTTCCCCGATTTCGGGGTGGAAAGCGGGCCTTTCTGACGCGGATTCTGCTGATGAGTGCTCGTTTCTGCCAGATTGGGCGGTCTTCTATTTCAGCCACTCATCGCGCCACGTCATGCCTGCGGGAAGCGTTGGCATTGCGGTGGCATTGCGCTCGACCATGTTGGCGACGGGATAGGCACAGTATTCTGCGCTGAACGCGCCAGCTGGGCGATGATTTCCCGAGAGTCCCACACCGCCGAAGGGAAGTTCGCTGGATGCCCCGGCGGTGCCAGTGTTGCGGTTGATGCATCCAGCATGCACTTCTGCAAAGAAGCGCTCGTACTCAGCATCATCTTCTGTGAAAATCGACGCAGCCAATCCGTAGCGAGTTGCATTGGCCTGCGTGATAGCATCATCCAGAGAGTCGACCACTGCAATCTGCACCAGTGGTCCGAACACTTCGCAATCATGTTCCAGCGAGAAACGCTCGACTTGCACAACGCCTGGCGACACAAACCAGCCGGGGCGATCCATCCGCGTCGCCTGCACCAGCACGTTGCCGCCACGCTTGATCAACTCACGTTGAAACTTCACCACCGCATCTGCAGATGCTTCAGTGACGAGCGGCCCCATGAATGTGGGTGTCTGCGCGTGCCCGGGGCCGATCATAAGCACCGACGTTGCGTGAGCGAATGCGCGAATGAATCGATCCGCAATATCACGATGCAATAGAATCCGGCGGGTACAGGTACAGCGCTGTCCCGATGTTGCAAACGCAGCCCGGACACATTCCACGACGGCAAGTTGTAACGATGCGCTGGGCATGACGACCGCGGGGTTGTTTCCGCCCATTTCCAGCGCGATCATGCGTCCGGGCCGGTCGAGATTGGCTTCGAGTATTTTCCGCCCGACAGGCCATGATCCTGTAAACAGAATGCCATCAATATCATCATGAGCAACCAGCGTGGGCGCGACATCCGCAGCACCCTGAATCATATTAAAAACGCCATGCGGGACCTCCGCTTCGTGCATGAGTTCTGCAAGCAGTTGTCCAACGGCTGGCGTCTTCTCCGATGGTTTGAATATAACCGTGTTTCCCATGAGCAGTGCTGGGACAAAATGTCCGTTGGGAAGATGGGCCGGAAAGTTATATGGCCCGATGACAGCCATCACGCCATGTGGTTTGTAGCGACAATTGCCAGCCCGAGAATCGCTGACGCTCACTGTATATTCCTGCACACGGGCCATCGAATGCGTACCGAGTGTGATATCAACTTTCGCAGCCAGCGCCCCCGCTTCAAGGCGCGACTCTGCGATGGTCTTGCCCATTTCGTCGGTGATTAATGTTGCGATGCGGTCGATGTTGGCCCGAACAACGCTTTGCCAGCGACGCAGAACATCAGCACGATCATCAATAGTCAACCGCGCCCACGCAGGGAGCGCTTCGCGGGCGGCTGCGACTGCTGCATCGACATGTGTGATATCAGTTGCGCCGCAGAAAACAATCTCTCGAGGATCTGCAGGGTTGTGCGACGTAAGGGCAGCGCCTGCTGCAGGCACGAAACGACCGTTGATGTAATCAGCAGAAGGTTCGCGCAGTGATGCATGGAGAGTCGATGAATGTGCGGGTTTCGAAACGGATTGCGATGAAGCTGAAGTCATAATGTTGGTGTTGTTGCAGGGGAAGGCTGCCTGCTTTCGGTGGCGGGCTGAGGTTGCGTTGGCTTGCGTGTTGATTCGGTCACGCCCAGCGATTCGCCAGGCTCAAGTTGCAGGCGGTCGACCGCATTACTCGGAAGATAAATTGCCTTTTTCTCAGCGTCGATTGTGCACGCAGATTTTATTGCTGTAAACGTGCCCCGGCGATGGACGCTCACCATGGCGTGAGTGTCGCTATTCCTCTCGCTGATGCCTCCGAACTGCATTTCGCAGGTGTCACGAACAACCGAAATATCACGTGTGACCGCACTGAGATATGGTCCTCCATCAAAGGGATCGACGTGCCCTTCATACTGAAAGCCCAGCGACTCAAGCATTGCCAGAGCAGGTCGCGTTTCCGTGCCAACCTTTCCAATGAGGTTGCGGGCTTCCGGCGGAAGCAGCGAGACATAAATCTCAGCCGATGGCAGCAGTGATGTCATGAACTCTTTGGAATGTTGACAGAAGCGATCAGCCTCTGCATAGGTGAGATTAATAAATCGTCTGCCCAGGTATTCCCACAGCGTGTTGCGACTGTCGGGCGTGAGCGGAGCCATCATTTCCGCAATCATGCGTTCGCTGAACCATTGTGGATGTAATCCGACAAAGTGAAATCGTATCAGACTCAGAAATGATCCCAGTTTGTGCTTGTGGCCGCGATAAGAAGGCGAAAGAATCAACCCGCCGATTTCGCTGGGCCCGGATTCATCCGTCTCAAGCTGCATGGTGACATGGACAGCCCCGGTCTGCAGATCTTTGGAATAGTGCTCGCGTTTGCGCACATTGAAATAGATATGCGGTTTGCCGGGCCAGCTCATGCAAGAAATGGCAGTGGATGTCCCGATGACATTGCCGGTTTCGGAATCTTCAAGAACGAACATGAACTCACGTTCGCGCTCGTTAGTTGCCTTGCCAGCAAAGCTGGAACGTGATCGCTGAATTTTGGCTGCGATGATATCCGGGTCAGCAGGCAAGTTGATAAAGTGCACCATCTTGGCGAGCTTGAGCAGCGTGTCTGCATCTTCGGGCCTGGCATTTCGGATGACAAACATAAGAACTCCAGATCGCGATTGCGGTGCATTTATCCGCGCGCGACAATCAATCAATCAGTCAGTCAACCTGCAGCGTGCACTCGCGCCAAGGCGCGCTCAATAATCGGCTGGGCGACCTCTTTGAAATGCCGTGGCTGCATCACGCCGATGGGCGGCAGGAAGCGAATGTGATAAGGCCCGTGCCCGCATGAAAAGCAGATGATACCTTCATCAAAGAGCGCGTGTGTGGCATCGATGATTTTCTTTTTCACGCCGCCAAACGGTGTGAATCGCATCATGCCACCAGCCCCGCCGATGTGTTTGGCCTTTTGCAGTGGTTGGCTGGTTGCAGGATGCAGAACGGATCCAAACCATTCAGGATGTTGGCTGCGCACATCTTTGATACATTCTGAAAATGCATCGAAGAGTTGCTGATTGTGGCCAGTCTTGCCATAGTGTCCACCATCGCGCAAGCGTTCGAGCATGCGGCGGCCGACCTGAAGCGCCACGCTCGATCCAATAAATGTTGCGCTGAGCAGTCCCGGCTTGGGATTCAGTTCTTCGGTATACAGACACGCGCACACCTGCGTGATTTTGCCAACCGTGACCACATCGACATATTCCCCGAGGTTCAAAGCATCGAAGTGAAACATGGCAGTGGTGCGACCAAATGTCTGAATCTCATCCAGCCAGACTGGGATGTCATGTTCGCGACAAAGCTCCATGAGGGCCACAAAGAATTCGCGGGGAGCGGTGTTGTAGCCACCTTCACCCTGAATAAGTTCCATTGCAAAGCAGGCATGCTGCCCTGGATAGCGGGCGATCATGTCGCGCAGTCGGTTGCAGGCAACTGCAATCGAGTCCTCGCCCAGTTCATGATCATAGAACGGCATGTAATCGACAAATGTGTTGAGGGGGATGCCGTCGCGTCCAGCTGCTGAGTCGCCGATCTGACACATCGTGGTGGTGCGCCCCATGAAGCAGTCGTTGAAGGCAATGATGCGGGGAGCCTTGCCATCTTTCTTCTGCATGCAGATTTTCAGCGCGGTTTCATTGGCAAGAGCGCCGGAGTTGATAATGAAAGCGTGCTTGAGACGCGAGGTGCGAACTGCCTCTTCCAGAAGGAACTCGCCAAACTCGATGGCATCGCTGTTGAACTGCAGATTCCCCTGCATGGTGGTATCACTGATGGCAGCTCGGATCGCGGTCTCGATGAGATCGGGATCGCTGTGGCCGAACATCGAAACGCCGATGCCGTTGATGAGATCGAGCTTGACCGATCCATCCATCAGTTCGACAAAGGGGCCGTTTCCAAGTCCGGACCCGACATAGGGATACCAGGCAGGCTTGCCCTTGACCTGGGCCTGACGATCCAGCCAGTGCTGCAACTGTTCGCGACCAGCCGCTGTCGCTGGGCGGATCTGATCAATGTCAGCCTGAGCAGCCTGCACGCGCGTGAGGATGGTCTCGATGGCGCGTGCGATTTCAGCATCTTCGCGCAGTCCTGCAGCATTCAGAGAGGAAGATTGTTCACGCATATCAACAGGCATCGCTGCGATTCCGATAAGGTAGAAAGGCCTTGCAATAGGATCGGCAACATCGTAGGGCTGCTTCATCAGGATTTCGCGAAGTGAGGGTACCACACGGGCTATTCTCTCACTCCCTCATGGCTAAGAGGGCCTTTGACCTGAAGCGGTTTCTCGCGGACCATAACAACGTGCCAACACTCCACATCATCATTCCCGCCTACAACGAGGCAGCCACGATCGAAGCGTGCCTGCAGCGCGTGACCGCAGCCGAGCTCCCAGCCGGCTGGGTGATGTCGATCACGATCGTTGATGATTGCTCGACCGATGGCACCGGCGATCAGGTTGAACGAATCATTCACGATTCGGAGACGTTGCCCTGCGCGATGACACTGTTGCGACACGACGTCAACCGGGGCAAGGGTGCATCGCTGCAGACCGGCTTTGATGCTGTACTCGCGAACCCCCCCACCAATGGCGAACAGTCGGCTGATGACATTGTCATCATTCAGGACGCAGACCTCGAATATGATCCCGCTGATTACGCATCACTCATGCAGCCGTTGATCGAGGATGCGGCTGATGCAGTCTTCGGCACGCGCTGGGGGGCCCACTTTGCAACTGATGGAGCCTGGCGACGACTGCATGCGTTTGGCAATCGCAGCCTCACCATGTTGAGTAACCTCTTGACCGGCTACCGTATTTCTGACATGGAGTGCTGCTACAAACTCATGCCTGTGACATGGCTGCGTCGCATTCGCCCGAGCCTGAGTGAAGAGCGATTTGGGATCGAGCCACAGATCGCAGCTGCGCTGGGACGCTGCAACGCGCGACTTGTCGAGCGGCCGGTTTCATATTCGCCCCGCGATGTGGGATCGGGAAAGAAGATCGGTTGGCGTGATGCAGCGCGAGCGGTGTGGGTGATCGGACGGGAGCGATTCCGATCGACGCCTGGATCAATGAGAGGATCAGCGCGACGATCAACATATGAAAGCAACACGCCATGAGCGCAGTGCCCCCCGTTCCTGGTGAAGATGCGCCGCCTGCAACGACGATGAGGCCGCGGCGTCCCGCGCGACTGCTGCTGCAGATGCTTGTGTATCTGCTGGGTGTCGCGATCCTCATCTGGTATGCCCGGTCTGCGTTCCGCAGTGATGAGTTTGATGCGTGGGCGGTTCTGCGCGATGCAGATTGGCGACTGGTGCTGGGCATGCTGGCGTTCAGTCTGGGCAGCCTGTTTCTGAACGGAATGACATTCTGGCTGGTTGCCCGGCCACTCAAAGATGTTGGCTTCTGGAACATGCAGTTCTTGAATGCTGTTGGAAATGCGCTCAACTATCTGCCGCTGCGGCCGGGACTGATTGCCCGCCTTGCGTATCACATGCGGGTTGATCGACTGAGCCTGCTCGAGATCGGAGCATGGTTTGCGTCGGTGGCTGCCATCATGCTCATGGTTGTGGGCGTCCTTGTCTCAGCAACGCTGCTGCATGGCGAGTTTGATGCGATATGGATTGCAATGGTACTGGTTGGATGCGTGGCGGGCGGGCTGCTGTTGCGACTGCTGGCACATCTTCCGCTGCTGGAAAGGTTTGGCCGGGCGTCGCCCCACATGCTGAAACATCATGCGGTGGTGTGGCCAGCCATCGTATTGCGATTGCTTGATGTCGTGATGCACACGGGTCGCCTGGCATGCGCCATGGCGATCGTTGGGGTGGAACTGTATTCGCCGACCTATGTTGTGCTGGTTGCGATGGTGGCTCTGATGGCAGGTTTGCTGCCAGTGCGCATCGGCTTTCGCGAGGTGCTGCTGGGGATGGCTGCAACCGCTGCTGCAGGCGCGACAGTGGATGAAGCACTCTTCGCGCTTCTGGCCCTGGTGGAATCTGCAGGTGAAGCGCTGCTGTACATTCCCCTGGGCGCGATCGC
>JBPCKF010000040.1:0-11794 GCA_051004555.1 Phycisphaerales bacterium
GTCCCACGCCCAGACGTCATCTTTGCGCTCGGCCTTCCGACGCACAATCGAGTTCTCGCTCGAACCGAGATGACGACGTTTGTGCTGCTTTTTAGGCACTTTGAAGCACTCGCGTCGCCACAAACGATGCACGCGTTTGCGATTCACCTGCCCCCCGGAGAATCCTTCCGGACGCAGCAGCGCCCAGATTCTTCGGTAGCCGTAGCGTGGATGTTGTCTGACAAGTTCGTGCATGCGTTTCACCAGATGCTTCTCCTGGTCATTCGGTCTGACTGATTCGTACCGTTGTGTTGAACGCGGTTGCTTGAGCGCCCGGCACGCGCGCCGTTGCGAAACGTCGAGATTCTTCTGAACATGCTCGGCCGCTTCGCGTTTGCGGACCGGGCAAGCAGCAAGGCGGGACTGGCGGTTAGAAACCCGAGCCGTTTCGCGATGCGGGGTCCACACCTCGCATCGCGATTTTTCGAAAAACTGCCCATACGCAGCAAGCATACCGAATCGCGTGGTGGAGTCATAGCGGCATTGAATAAGGCTGGAATCCAGTCTGGTTGTCGCCCTGTGCGATGCCGACAAATGCTCGGTACCCTTTGGATGCCCACCTGCGCGGGCATGACGAAAACGAGGATGCACCCCAATCGGCGAATCTTTCTTGACAATCATCCCGGAGTGCGTCACTATAACGGTCGTTCGAGGTCTCTTCGGGGTTGGGAGGAAACAAGCCGATGCTGAAAATAGTCTTCTGGGTCGGTGTGGCGATCGTCTTTGCTATTGCTGCCTGGTGGGGCGGGTCCACCCTTCGTGACGATCAAGGCCCGCCACAGAAGGATGTGCTCCATGCGTGGGATTTCGGAACTGTGTCGATCGATGACGGCCCCAAGACGTTGACGCACGAGTTTCTGCTTCGCAATGAGACCGATTCGCCTCTGACCGTTGTTCAGCAGGTTCCATCGTGCACCTGTATTCAGTCGGCGGTGCAAAACCCAGTCGTCCCGGCACGTGGAACAACTGCGGTGCAGGTGCAGATTGAACTCGCACGCCCCAAGGTTGAACAACAGTATGTCACGCTGCACATGAGTGACGGATCGAAACAGGTGATTGTCGTCCAGGCGACCGTACAGAAAGCTGGACGACTATCAGTCGTGGTGGAAACGGAAACCGCGTCGACACTGGGTGGCCGCCTGCTGTACGAGCATTATGTCGACGAGTTGCCCGATCGTGCGCGAGTTGAGGATGTTCCCGTGGAGGCATTCGAATGTGGAGAGTGGGAGCGCATGACTGCGAAAGATGGCGTGCCGGAAGGCCGAATGATTTATGCAGCGCCGTTCAATGTGGATCTCGCAGTGTTGTCAACGCAGCGGCCACTTCGACTTCGCTTTTCGGTCGGCTCTGTCGCATTCGACGAGGTCATCGTGCCCTGATCGCAGCGTTGTGGAGAACGATGATGCGGTGTTCACGATCCGCGACCAGGGATCAGGCATGAGCCCGGACCTGGCTGAGCGCCTTTCGCAGCGCCATTCGATTCTCACCGCATCGAGAACGGTCGATTGAAACTTGGCATAGAAGTCTGCGACGGCTGCAACCTGGATGTAAAACGTCTGCTTCTGTTCATCGTGAAATGTGATGCTGACGCAGCGCAGGCGCTTTTCAATGCCCACCATCGCGAGCGCTGCACCGGATGCGATCTCACTCACTTCGCTTCGATCCGCTTCATCGGGCGGGACTTGAAACGGCAGCGGTTGGGGGGTATCAGGGGGTGGCCGCGTGGGCTTGGCCTGCATCGCCTTCGCCAGTGCCAGATTTGATTGCCTCACGGTCCACCCGCATCACCATCACCTCTTGAGACGCATCGCGCACATCTCGAGACGCATCGCGCACATCTTGAGACGCATCGCGCACATCAGCATACACCAGATGAAGATCGGGGCTGATGTCGAAGTTGATGTTCTGCGGTCCCCAAGGCGGCGGGGTATTCAGGATCGCGTTGGCCAAATCCCGCCCGCTGTGTGCCAGTTGTGCATCAAACTGTCTACGCACGCGATCAAAGCGCAGCGCGAAAATCACAATGAAGGTGATTGCGAAAATGCTCAGAAAGACGACCGAATTCCAGAAGACCAGTCGCCACTGCAGCGACCATTGGCCCCGCGGCGTTTCTGTCATTACTTGTTTGCGCTCCGCTCCATTGAGCCAAACCGATAGCCCGTCCCGACGATTGTGTGAATGAGTGGCGTGTCAAAAGATCGATCAAGCTTCCGTCGCAGAGAAGAGATGTACACATCAATCACGTTGCTTGAGGGTTCGAAGTTCATATCCCACACGCGCTCAGCAATCTGGGTTCGGGCCAGGACACGATCAGGGTTGCGCATCAGATACTCAAGGAGCATGAACTCCTTGCCTGAGAGCGGGACAGTCTCCTCTTGCCTGGTGACTTCGCGACGATGCAGGTCGAGTTCGACATCACCATAACGCAGAACGCTGGACTGCGATGCTTTGCCGCGCCGCAGCAGTGCACGCAGTCGCGCAACAAGCTCTTCAAGTTCGAACGGCTTGGCAAGGTAATCATCCGCACCTGCGTCCAGGCCGCGGACGACATCTCCGGTTGCGGTCAGACCAGTGAGCATGAGGATGGGTGTCGAAATGCCGCGCTTGCGCAACTCAGCACACAGTTCCACGCCGTCGCGATCGGGCAGCATCACGTCGAGCAGGATAACATCATGCGTCGCTGTCAATGCTTCTGCCTCACCGATTGCTGCACGCTCTGCAATCGATGCAGCGAAGCCGTGTTCCGACAGGCCGCGCTGAATCGCAGACGCCATTCGTGGGTTATCTTCGACGATCAGAACTCTCATTGCACTGCTCCTTGATACAAGATTCTCGCAGGTCTCCGAAGGGTGTTGTGAGCAGTCTACGCGATGTGACCACAAATCGGAAGGCTCATGAAGAGTTATTCATGAAGGTTTCATGTCGCCTTCATGGCGCGCCCCTAGCCTCCTCAAGGTTCACTTCTGTTTCGAGAAAGGAAACACCCATCATGAACAAGACACTCAAAAGCCTCCTCGCTCTGTTTGCAATCGGCATGCTTGTGTTGGCGACCGCGTGCAACACCGTCGACGGTGCCGGCAAAGATATCGAGGCGACCGGCGAAGCCATCCAGGGCGACTAAGTTGCATCAGCCACATGCTATGTGGTACCACTTTAACCGGGAAGATTAATACTAATGAAGAATTTACTGCGACATCTGGCTGCTCTTACAGCGGTCTTCACACTCGGAACCTTCACTGCCACCATGCTTACCGCATGTGAAAAGGGCCCGGCTGAAGAAGCTGGCGACAACATCGACGACGCCGTTGATGACGCTGGCGACGCCCTCGAGGATGCAGGCGACGAAATCGAGGACGTATTCGACGGCGATTAATCCACTAACAACCATCTCTCTTCAGGAGACCACTCATGCTCTATTGGTCAATTGTGTTTCTCGTTATCGCGATCATCGCAGGCCTCTTGGGATTCACCAGCATCATGGGAACCTCGATGGGGATCGCGAAGATTCTCTTCTTCGTTTTTCTGGTGGTGTTCATCATCACTCTCATTATGAACTTCGCCAAGAAGGCGTGACCATCACCTGATCGCGACGTGCAAAGCACATACAGCGGAGTTGGATGCTTCAAAACGTCCGACTTCGCTGTTTTTTGTCTACTGCCAGAATTGATGGTAGGATGGCAGGCTCACACATCCTGATTTCTGGAGTGATGCCATGCACGATCCTGATGCGTCTGAATCGCCATCGTCATCTAAATCAACGACCGAACCTCAAGGCATCCCTTCCACCCGGGAGGATCTGACCGCCGTCACCCGCGCCTTTTCCGGCATCATCAAGGCGCGCGTCGAACAGCAGGGGTCGTTGCAACAGGCCCTTGCCACGCTCGAGACCTGCGAATGTGATGGCGAGGTGCAATGCCGCATCAGTCAGACCTCACTCAGATGGGAGTTGCACTGTCTGGTCGATGGTGTGTGGAAGTCCATGGGGATTTCCTGCGAGCCCGATCCCGGCGGCGGCGTGGGAGGTTTGTGAGGAGGTTTCGATCAGAGGTTGCGTTTCGCGCGCGGGTAGGAGCCCAGCACCTTCATTGATAGACAATGTGCGCGGGCGTCGTCGATTGCTCGGGCCACGGGCGGCTCGCTCTGGTGGGCATCGCAGTCGATGAAAAAGGTGTACTCCCAGTTGGTGCGGCCGCTGGGGCGTTTGTCGATGTGACTGAGGTTGATCCCCGCCTCACGGAACACGCTCAGAACATCCACCAGCGCCCCGGGTTTGTGCGCGGTTGCGAACATGATCGAGGTCTTATCATCGCCGGTAGGCTGAGCTTCCTCACGACCGATGATGATGAATCGCGTGATGTTGTTTGGCTTATCCTGAATCGATTGATACAGCGGTTTCACCCCGTAGATTTCACCGGCAAGCCAGGAGCCGATCGCGGCTGCGCCTTCGTCCGCTGCACCTGCGGCTCGTTGCACAGCCGCAGCGGAGCTCGCCATCGCAACAAGCTGCGCCTGCGGATACTTCGTGCTCAGGAACCTGCGGCACTGCTCGAACACCTGCGGCTTGGAGTAAATCGTCTGAATCGATTCGGCCCTGCAGTTGGCAAGCAGTGTGTGAGAAACTTCAATGAGACTCTCAGCATAGATTCTCACCTCATGCTGCTGAATCGCATCGAGCGTGTCAGTGATGCCGCCGCCGATGGAGTTTTCGTACGGTGCCAGCCCGTAATGGGCGCGGCCAGCTGCGACTTCCTCGAAGACGCCGTCGATAGAATGCAAATCGTCCAGTTCGACGGAAGAGCCAAAATGCCGCACCGCTGCCATGTGGCTGAATGAGCCTGCGGGCCCCAGGTAACCGACACGCAGTGGAAGTTCGAGGCTGAAGCTGCCGGACATCAGCTCGCGATAGATCGCTTCGATCGTGCGATCGCTGAGTGGGCCAGGGTTGTTGGCCAGCGCGCGGGCGATGACCTGCTGTTCACGATGGGGCGCGTAGATCGGTGTGCCATCGCCGCGCTTGCGTCTCCCGATTTCGACGACAATCCGAGCGCGCTCACAAAGCACCTGCACCAGGCGGGTGTCGACCTCATCGATCTTCTGCCGCAAGTCAGCAAGAGGCAGAAGCTCGGGCGCGATGTCTTCGTGTGAACTCGCGGCGGGGTCGGCTTTGGTTTCACGGCTGGACATGTGCGATTGTCCACTGAAAGAACATTTGACGCTGGTTGACTCTATCGGCCTGCCACGAGTTGCATGATAGTCCAAACATGCACTTTCGCAGAATGGGGTACGAGAAGTCATCTGCATTTCCAGAAATCTACCCGCAGCGATTCTGGATCGTCTGGACAAGACCGCAAACAAGGTCCGCGTTGCGGCGGCTTGCGCCTTGCATGGCCTTGATTGTGGCAAGGCCGCGCTCAGCGATTGCGGCGCAGCGCGCGGGGTCGTGAATCAACGCGTTGAGTTCTGCAGCAACATGTTCAACATTTGTCTGCACAAGTCCGCCTGCTGCGACGAGCGTTGGCACGCACCATTCGAAATCGCTGGTACGCTGCCCGATCACAGTTGCCTTGCCATGCGCGATCGGCTCGATGGGGTTGGAGCCGAACAACTCGCCGAACGAGCGTCCCACAACTGCGACATCTGCCAGTGCGTACGCTGCATTGAGTTCGCCTGTTGTGTCGAGCAGGAAGCGATCAGTTGCGTTCCCGATGGTGCCTCTGCTGCGCATTGCGCATCCGGGCAGATCGCGGGCAGCCTGCTCTGCCCACTCCGGCCGACGTGGGGCACAGAGCAGTTGGACGCCCTGCGGACACGCGTTGTGCAGCAGCGGATGTTCCGCAGGTTCGGTCGAACCTGCGACAATCAATGGTCGCGATCGATCGATGCCAAGTGCAGTTGCAAGCGCATCACTTGCACTTGGCAGATGCATATCGGTTGCGATGTTGTCCCACTTCATGCTGCCAGTCACGGAGACGCGTGCAGCTGGCACACCTGCTGCGATAAATCGCTTCGCAAAGGTCTCATCCTGTACTGCAACATGGGCAAGCTTGCTCAGTGTTGCCTGCATCAGCCAGCCGAACTTCGCGTATCTGCGGGCGCTGCGGTCAGACAGTCTGCCGCTGACAACAGCAACAGGGATGCCTCGCTTCGCGCATGCCCTGACGAAGTTTGGCCAGATCTCCTGCTCGATCAACACGACAACATCCGGGCTGATCGCATTCAGGTATCGCGCGACAGATCGAGAAAAGTCGAGCGGGCAGCGCACGACGACGTGCTTCTTCTCAAAGAGCGCCAGCGCCCGTGCCAGCCCGGTATCAGTCGCAGCTGCGATGATGATCTCGGGCTCAGGTTCGCGAGCCAGCAGCGCCTGCACGAACGCAGGAATGGAGTTCACTTCGCCCAGCGAGACTGCATGGATCAGAATGCGTGGCCGGGCAGGATCACGACGAGGAACGCGAATGCTGCCGAATCTGCCTGTGATCGAAGACGATCGCTTTCCGCGCACCCGCCTTGCCAGGATGAGGAGCGGGCCGCCTACCGCATAGACACAGTCGCGCACAAGATGCAGCATTTTGCCAGTGTAGCAATGTCTGCAATCTGAGACACGCCTCCTGGATCATGGCCGGGTCATTGCCTGAACCATGAGTTATCGCACCGGGACACGATGCCAAACAGGCTCACATCGCGCACTCGGCAGTAAAATCAGGGTCGCTGGATCAAGCTCGCCTGTCACGCGCACCGATTATTGACATGGAGCGAGGATCGGAACCCCGTATGGAGATTCAGCAGATGCATTGTCCAGGTTGTGGCGAAGCAATGGGGCCACGCGAATACGAAGGTGTCCGCATTCACACATGTGATGCATGTGGCGGCGAGCTGCTCGATCAAAACGCGGTACGCACAATCATTGCCACGCGTGACATTCGTTTCTCTGCTGAGTTGCGCAGCGCGCTTGCTGAACGCACGCCCCTCTTTGGCGAGGTTGCAGATGTCAATAATCTGCCGCGCTCGTGTCCGCATTGCACACGATCAATGCTGCCGATCAACTATGGTGGCGACACTGGCATTGCGGTCGATCGATGTACCGGATGCGGGCTGCTCTTCCTGGATCGCACGGAGCTTGAGAAGATTCAGATTCTGTGCGAGCGCTTTGATGATGAAGCTGATGAACGGCTGGCGACACTTGCGCTCGAGCTGGAACAGGCCAGACGTGAAGCAGCTGAGGACACCAGCCGCGCATTTGCAGGCTCACGATTCGCGTTTGTCAACGCACTGATTAACCGCGTCCTCGACGCTGCGTAATGATTGAATTGCTTCGCGGCGTTACAGGCCTGCGTCGAAGAACTTCAGCACAGCCGGACCAACAGAGATAATCACGCCATCTTCAAGGCGGACCTTGTCGACTTTGTGGCCATCCACGAACACGCCCGATTTCGAGCCAAGGTCGCGCAGAAACATGTCGCCACCCTCAGACTCAATCGCGCAGTGTTCGCGCGAGACGGCGATCGAGTTAATCTGGATGTCACAGGAGGGATCGCGACCGACGATCACTTCCTGGCGATCGCCCAGTGCAAACGCCTTGAGCAGTGCACCCTTCTTCGAGCAGACATGGAGTTCGAACATCATGTGACCTCCGGTACCACCAGTCAATCGCGATCGAGCGGACGTCGCTCGACCTTCATATGGATGCCCCACTCAGTCCGAACAGTCATTGTGACACAAGTCTGTCGGAAAGACAAGCTTGTTTTGATAACTTTCCTGTCTCACCGTGAACTCGGTAAGTCAGACAAGTATAGAACATGAACCACAGTCGAGCGCAAGAAAAGCAGATTATCGTGACTGCGATGTGGCCTCATGCTGCAGCAGGGCCGCTTTGAGGGCAAGTGATTCGCCTTCAACATCGGTGCTGCCTGCGAACCCATGCAGTTTGCCATCGGACCCGATTACGCGATGACAGGGGACGATAACTGGCAGCGGGTTCATCCGCATCGCCTGCCCAGCAGCTCGGGCAGCCCTTGGGCTTCCTGCGCGACGAGCGAGTTCCGCGTAAGTGATGGTTGAGCCGGCAGGGATTTTCCGGCACGCAGCCCAGCATTTGCGAAAGAACGATGGACCCTCTGGTGTGGGCACATCTTTGAAGTGTTCTGCCACGTTGCCTGCGAAGTACGCGCTGAGTGTTGTGCTGATTGCAGCGAGTGATGAATCCTGCGAGCGCTGCCTCCCCCTACTGGACAACGTTGCATCTTCCTGCCATGTGCTGTGCAGCGTCCCATCCGAGTTGCGCATGAGCGTAAAGCGGCCGAAGCGCGTTTGCAGCGTTCGCACGTCACGACGCGTTGTTGCCTTTGGTTGTGTCAGTAGTGTTGTCATGTTGTACTCCGTTGGCGGATGCTTTGCAGTGATGAATCAATCCATTGGCTCAAGTGGGAAGCCGGTGCCTGCAAAGCGATGCTGCTGTTGATCACTGCGCTGTTTCTCTTTGCGCAATGTGATGCCATGCATGATATAAAGGCCGACCGCTCCGATGCCGACCAGTCCCAGCAGGCCGAGCTTGAGCATGGTGGTCCGTCCCTGCATGGCTTTGAAGCTCTGCGGGTTCTTGCCAAAGACGATGCGGTCGAGATCGGGGTCCTGCTCTTCGTGGTTGTTATCGACGCGGAAGGTGTAGGTGCCTGCCGCGGGAATGTTCACCTTCCAGAGCGGGCGTCCGAGCACGTTCGTGCGTGGCATGATGGAACGCGGGGCATAATCTTCTGCATCGTCAAAAGGATAGCGTTCGCTGACTATGCGATCGCCGTTGGGATCAGACATGAGCAGTGTAATCATGTAAGGATCGCCCGGCAGGACCGTGGGAGATTCGTAGAACACAACCTCTTCGCCTGACTCTGCGAACGTGACCTGTCCGTTCACGCCCACCTTGAACTTCTCGCCGCTCGCCATCCAGCTGTCAACAGCGATAAAGGAGTAGAGGAGCACTCCGCCGCCGCCAACCACAACCAGAAGCAGCGCCAGGATGGAATAGACCGTGATCGGCTGTTTGCTGCGCGCCATGATGGATGGCAGTATACAGAGAGAAGCGAGTGACTGCAACAGGTGTGATGGTCGCGGTGAGCCGGACCGCCAAAAAGGTGGACTGTATCGTCATCGCGCCACGGGCTGCTGTCCCCCAATAGCTTGAGAGGCTATCCTTCCGTCTTGCCGACCGCGTAGCTCAACTGGCAGAGCAACCGGCTTTTAACCGGTAGGTTCTGGGTTCGAGTCCCAGCGCGGTCAATCCGGTCAGAGAGACAAGTTGTACTGCGCGAATCGCACGCGATGAACACGGAGGTTGAGGACTGAGGGAGATTGTGCATGCTAACTGGTCGCGGGGACGGCTGCACCTCTGGGCCGAGTCGTCCCATGGAAGCACGGCACTCACCGGCAGCAGCGGGAACGGGAGTGCAGGCAGCGCTGGTCCATCAGCAACGCTCGTCTCCGAGTTGCTTCAGCGGGCGAACATTGCCACCAATGGCAATTGCACTACCGACCGACTGGCGCTCTTTCTTCCATCACGATCAGGAACGCCGACGTCCAGCGATCAGTTGGCCCGCGCAACTGACAGCCCCTTGCCGCAACCCGATGGCATCGCCCGCTTCGAGGTCGACACGCTCTCGTTTGATGCTGCAGCTGCGCTCTGCATTCTCACAGAAATCGATGAACGCGATGCCTGGATGGACCATCGCGGTCCTTCGCTCGAGTTCCTCCTGATGACTGCGCGCTTGATTTGCGACCTTCTTGTCGAGCAGCGATACATCCCCAGCGTGATGCACGAGCCCGGCCAACAGTTCCGAGCCGTGTGGCAGGCTTGGCTGCATGACAAGGCGCAGCGGACTCGCGTGAATGCATTGTTGAGTTGCCTGCCGCCTGCTTTTCGGGCCGTTGATGATGAGCGCAGCAGTGACGGCTGGGCACGGCTGCGCGACGCGATCGAATCAATACTCGATGCAAGTGTCCGCGAAGTGCTGCTGCGCAACGGGTTCGCAGATGCGCTGGAAGACACGAGTATCGATGATGACCTGCATGTGCGCCTGCTTGATGCGCTGCTCGCACCTTCGCCGCAGTTGCACAAGGAACATGCATGGCGTGACCTTTTTGACTGGGCGCGATTGTGGAGCTCCAGGCTTGAGCGGCCAACCCAAACGCACGCATGCACGCTCATTCTTCACGCCAATGAGCCCGATCCAGTACAGCGCGATACAGATCACTGGACACTGACGCTAGGCCTGCGCATGGAAGCCTCTGGCCGCGAATACACAGCCGCTGATCTCATCGAGAACGCGACGGTCTTTGCGGGTGCTGGCCGCGATGATCTCCGCCAGGCCCTGCTCGAAGAAGTCGCGCGCGTCACTGCCATTTATGAGCAGCTTCCTGATGCGCTTGAGGGTACGACACCTGGTGAGTTGTCATTGACATCCGCACAGGCACATGAGTTTCTTCAACGCACAATGCCGATCCTGCGCGAGAGTGGCGTGGAAGTGAACCCACCTGCGTGGTGGGGAGGCGCCAGCAGCCAACTGTCACTGCGGCTGTCGCTGCTTCCACTGGAGTCACAGCAGCAGGGGGGAGGCGATTCATCCGGCCCCGGAAAGCGTCTCGGCTTGCGCGAGCTGGTGCAATACCGATGGGAAGTGATGGTGGGCGACGCTGTGCTCAGCGAAGCAGAGTTACGGGCGCTTGCACGAGCAACCTCGCCGCTCATGAAGGTTGCAGATCAGTGGCTGGTGGTTGATGCTGATCAGATCAAAAACGCGCAGAAGATACTCGAGGAAGGTCATGGCAACAGCATGACCATTCTCGAAGCTGTTCAGAAAGCATATGGAGTTGGCGGCGAACAACTCGGCCTGCCAGTGCAGGAAATCCGCGCCCATGGCTGGATTGAAGCGCTTCTGAACGCCAGCACTCCCGACCACATTGCGATGTTGGAACAGCCGCCCAGTTTCCATGGCGAGTTGCGACCATATCAGCGCGCAGGGCTCAGTTGGCTGGTCTTCCTGGAAGCGTGTGGACTTGGGTGCTGCCTGGCAGATGACATGGGATTGGGAAAGACGATTCAGCTCATCGCGCTCTTGCTGCATGACCGTGAAACGCTTGCACAGCCGCCCGGCCCGACGCTGATCGTTGTGCCGCTTTCAGTTGTGAACAACTGGCATCGCGAGATCGCCCGTTTCGCGCCGTCACTGCGCGTGCTTGTCCATCATGGACCAGATCGACTGCTCGGCAGTGTGTTTGCTGAGGCTGCCAATGCGTCGGATGTTGTGATTACAACCTATGGCCTTGTGAGTCGTGACATCGACACGGTTCGGGAGGTTGAGTGGCGGCGTGTTGTGCTGGATGAAGCGCAGAATGTGAAGAACGTGAACACGCGCCAGGCGCAAAGTGTTCGTGCCCTTTCTGCTGAGCGCCGCGTCGCCATGACGGGAACGCCAGTCGAGAATCGCCTGAGTGAACTGTGGTCCATCATGGACTTCTGCAACCGCGGCTACCTGGGCACGCAGGCTGACTTCCGAAGGCGCTTTGCCCATCCGATTGAGCGCAGCCGTGATGCACGTGCGACATCGAATCTTCGCGGCCTCATCCAGCCGTTCGTCCTGCGGCGCCTCAAGACTGACCGCGATGTTGTTCCTGATCTGCCCGATCTGATTACAACTCGCGAGTTTGCATCGCTCACCGAAAGACAAGGCGCAATGTACAGTGCTGTTGTCGAGAGCATGCTCAGAGC
>JBPCKF010000041.1:0-76753 GCA_051004555.1 Phycisphaerales bacterium
ATGCCCAGGCCAGCCATGGCAATGCCGATAAACCAGCCGATGTACGATCCGATGCCAAGCCCGTCCATGGCAGAGCGCACGATTTCCTCAGGCAGATTGCCCGCGAGTTTTTTGTCGACAAGTCCGACACATGCCTGCATGGTCTGCTGCAGGAGAACGGGCACTGCCAGTATCCAGATGGCAGCTGTGAGGGATTTTCCTGCGAGTTTGCCGGAGCGGATGACCCCTTCTGCGTCGGCCGCTGCTTCTTCGTCGACGATGGTCATGCCTGGATTTGGTGGATCATCGGGACCGGCAGACGCTGATGATGGCCGCTCATCAGGCGTTCGTCGCGCGTCGAGGTGCGGCTCGTCGTGGTGGTCCTCTCCTTGGTTTGGCATGGGTGGTCGCGATTGTAGCGGTCTCTTTTCAAGCAGCGTGGCTGACTGTCCGCGAAACATGCGACGGCGAAACATACCATCCCGCATGAGCGCCGCCACCATTCGCGAGTTTCTCGGGCCGGGCGGTCCGGTTGCGCGCCGCCTCGAGGGATATGAAGAGCGGGCCGAGCAGATTGCCATGGCTGAAGCGGTGGGGCAGGCATTTGAGGATCAGTCACAACTTCTCATCGAAGCGGGCACAGGTGTCGGCAAATCGTTTGCGTATCTGCTCCCGGCCATTCATCGCATTGTCGAACACAAAGAGCGCATTGTGATTGCGACCAATACCATCAGTCTGCAGGAACAGTTGATCGACAAGGATATTCCGCTGCTGAATGCTGTGATTCCACAGGAGTTTTCTGCGGTGTTGGTCAAGGGGCGTGGCAATTATGTTTCGCTTCGTCGATTGAAACTTGCAAGCGAGCGACAGGATCGTCTGTTTCCCGACGAAGCGACGCGTGATTCCCTGCATCAGATCGAAGACTGGGCGTATTCCACGCATGATGGTTCGCTCGCGACATTGCCGCCACTGCAGCGGCATGATGTGTGGGATTACGCGCGCTCCGATGTTCATAACTGTATGGGACGCAAGTGTCCGACATATGACAAATGTTTTTACCAGACAGCGCGCAGGCGCATGGAAAACGCGCAACTGCTGGTTTGTAACCACGCCATTTTCTTTGCAGATCTTGCTCTGCGGATGCGCGGAGCAAGTCTCTTGCCGAAGTATCATCATGTGATTCTCGATGAGGCCCACAGTATTGAAGATGTTGCTGCTGAACACTTCGGCTTGAGTCAAAGCGAGTCCGGCGTCAAACATCTGCTGCGGCTGCTGTATCGGCCCCGTCAGAACAAGGGATTTCTTGCGACGCTCAATGTGCATGATGATGCGGTCAAACGCGTTGAGCGGGCAATTCAATACACCATTGATGCGATGGAAGCAGCTGATCAGTTCTTTGGACGCGTGCAACACTGGCATGAACGAAACCAGCGCTCAGGAGGCATGGTGCCGGAGCCGGGAGTTGTCGAAAATAATCTCTCAGCGGCGATGAAGTCGCTGGCGGATGAACTTGCGCTGCTCAAGAAGCATGTGTTGCTGGAGGCTGATGAGTTTGAACTCAACAGTTATGCACAGCGGGCAGGCGATATTGCACTTGAGGTGCAGCTATTCGTTGATCAGAAGATTGAAGGCTGCGTGTACTGGGTTGAGGTCGCCCGTGCTGTCCGCACGAGCAGGCAGCAGCCACGTGTGTCGCTGCACTGCGCGCCGATTGATGTCGGCCCGCTGTTGCGTCAACACCTGTTTAGTCGCGAGGGCGCTGCAATCCTGACCTCCGCAACACTTGCGTCGGGGCCGGACAACTTTTCGCACATTGCATCGCGGTTGGGATGTGAAACAGCCCGAACACTGCAGTTGGGCAGCCCGTTCGATCATGCAAAGCAGGTGCGGCTGATTGTCGATCACACCATGCCCGACCCACAGTCGCCGGGATTTCTCGATGCGCTGGTGCCACGCATTCTGAGTCATGTCCGCGCCACTGAAGGCGGCGCGTTCGTTCTGTTTACAAGTTTCGCAATGTTGAATCAGGCTGCGGATCGGTTGCGCGATGCGTGTGCCGAACATGACCTGCCTTTGCTGGTGCATGGTCAGGATGGTCCGCGCTCGCTGCTGCTCAAACGATTTCGCGCTTCTGAGCGATCGGTGCTGCTGGGGACTACGAGTTTCTGGCAGGGTGTTGATGTTCGCGGCAGGTCGTTGCGCAACGTCATCATCACGCGCCTTCCATTTGATGTTCCTGATCGGCCACTGATCAAGGCGCGTCTTGATGCGATTCGCGAAGCAGGCGGAAATCCGTTTATGGATGATCAGGTCCCGCGTGCTGTCATTCGTTTCCGTCAGGGGTTTGGACGACTGATCCGTTCGAGCAGCGATGCAGGACGCGTGGTGGTGCTTGATCCGAGGATTGTGACGAAGTTTTATGGTCGTCTGTTTCTGAAGGCGCTGCCGGAGGGTGTGGTGGCTGAGCCAGCGCACGCAGATGTGTAGCACCGTGATGCTGCGGCCCGTTGATCGCCCCGCATTCGCTGCACACATCGCCCAAGCCACGTGGATATCCGCAGCAGGGGCATTGGCCGCGATGCTGGCGCATCGTTGCATGAATGAACTGCCACATCCAGCGGATGCTCCAGAGCGCAACTGCGAAGAACAGCGAGTTGAGCAGAAGTCCCAGCCAGCGAGGTTGCAGGGGAATGGTTCGCGCGGGTTCGCGACGGGCCGCACCTGGAGAATCTTGTGGGGTGATTGCTCCCACTGCCATGTTATAATGTGCTGGCCACTGGCGCGATGCTGGGGATGGCGGCGACAGCCACTGTTCACCCGCAAAGCTCCTGAATGGCCAACCCGCTTGAACCCGGTTCACACAGTAAAACGCGGGTGAGGTGCGCATGATCTCGAACAGTCGCGCCCGTTGTTCCTCGGTGAGTTGCGGATCTGTCAGTTCGCCGTCATCCCACACGTCGTGCATGATGCCCCCCGGCTCGTTGTCGAGGAACAGACTCTGCTGCGAAAGTCCCCAGCCGGTCCATGTGACCACGATGCGGGCCGGAAAGGGGAACTCACCTTCTCGCAGTGACCAGGCAATTTCTTGAGCGCTGGCATATCGCCACGCTCCGGGTGCGATCGGAGAAAACAGGGCAACGCCAACGCTGGTCGCAATCGTCAGCAGCACGCCGAGTGCGGCGTACACACAGAACCGACGAATCCAAGCGTTCGACAAAGAGCAAGGACCTGGCATGAGCCGTTCTATCCCGGTGTACTGCTCGGATATGGCACCTTCGCGCACGACAGCAGCAGTGTCTTGCACGCTTCACCCGCCGGAGCCCCCAAGAACTGTTTGAACAGATCGGGGTCAAAAGGCTGCGTGCCGAGTTGCAGTTGCGCACACTCGCCGCAACTGTTCTTTGTCATCTCCCACGCGCAATCAAACGGGTCGATGCCCTCTTCATAATATCCTCCACCCTCATGACAGCATCGAGAACAATACTTTGCCTGCAGTTCCTTTGCCAGGCAATCAAGGCAGTTGTGAACCGCTTCGACGTTTGACGGATGAACGAGTTGGCCATGGCCCTCGTCCTGAAGCCATTGTAGAAACTTGTCCTCGCAATCAAGTGCGACTGGAATGTCCCGCAAGATTCGCTTACTGCGTGCGATGCAATCACTCTGCATGGCATGGAGAAGTTCTTCTCTTACAACGCAACAGAGATGTTCCGTATCAGCGCAAAGGTAAATCGTCTCGTTATCCTTGCAGAAGAGCCCGTTCGGGCCGTCTTCTTCTCCGCAGGAGTAGCACTTGAATTGTATGTCACAACCGTGTTCCTTGAGATGGTCGATCCATAGCGCGACGTGTGAGTCATTGAGGCAGTCGTCGAGCGGCGACCCCGAACACGAAATTTCTGTGATTGCGGGGCGATTGCCCTTCAATGTGTCTTCGCAAGGATCGCTCATTGTCATTTTCCAAGCGGGAGGAAACTGTCGTTATTGTATGCGCACCAACCTCCATCAGGTCCATCGGGCGTAATTGGGCTTGGTTGCCTGATAATCCGATGGCCTCAACTTCGAAATCATCGGCCCTGTCTCAACCTGTGACCGCCGAATCTATCTATGGATGATCAGGTTCCGCGGGCGGTGATCCGCTTCCGTCAGGGGTTTGGCCGACTGATCCGTTCGAGCAGCGATGCAGGACGCGTGGTTGTGCTTGATCCGAGGATTGTGACCAAGTTTTATGGCCGGCTGTTTCTGAAGGCGTTGCCCGAGGGGGTGATCGCGGAGCCGGTTGCGGATGACATATAGGCTTGCGTCCACCTCGCGGGTCGCGTTTCTAAGAATACTGGCGTGGCCGACGCAGGCGAAACTCACTGATATAATACTGTTTTCACCCTCTCCGGAGTGTTCGACTGCATGCTTGGCAAAGTTTTTAAGGCATACGACATTCGCGCAACGTACCCCAAGCCACTCAATGAAAAACTGGCCTGGCAGATCGGCTACGCAACAGCGCAGTATCTGACTGACAATGCTGCAGAAGCAGGGTTTGATGATCCCATGATGCGGCACATCGTGGTGGGGCGCGATATGCGGAAGTCCGGCCCGAGTCTGTGCACAGCATTCAAAAAGGGGATTCGTGACGCAGGCGCGCATGTGATTGATCTGGGAAAAGTCGATACGCCCATGATCTACTTTGCCATCAACTATCTCAGTTGCGCAGGCGGCGCGCAAACGACTGCGTCACATAATCCCGCCAACTACAACGGCTTTAAGATTTCCAAGCTGGCAGCCAAACCAGTGGGTGAAGAGACCGGCCTTGCTGAGATTCGTCGCCTGGCTGCGATGGCAAGTCAGGACAAGGTGACCCCGCGCGGCGGTCGTGAAGAGTCGCGTGATCTGTGGGAGCCATACGCACAGCATGTGCGTTCGTTTCTTTCACCCGCGCTGCTGGACGGCGCGAAGACGATCAAAGTTGTGATTGATGCCAGCAACGGCATGGCGGGAACAATGGTGCCGCGCATCTTTGCAGATGTGCCCGGCCTTGATATCACTCGCATCAACTTTGACAACTCCACTGGCGAGTTCGAGCATGAGCCGAATCCACTCGTCGAAGCCAACCTCGAAGAGCTCAAGGCCAAGGTGCGCGAAATCAAGGCAGACTTCGGCATCTGCTTTGATGGCGATGCAGACCGCCTTGTGGTTGTTGACGAAAGAGGCACAACCATCGGATGCGACCATCTCACTGCCTGGCTGAGCGCCCGATTTCTCAAGCAGACGCCCGGCTCGTCGATTGTGTATGACCTGCGCTCAAGCAAATCGCTTCCCGAGATGATCGAAGAAGCGGGGGGCCGGCCAGTGAAGTCGCGTGTCGGGCATGTCTACATGAAGCAGAAACTCGCAGATGAACGAGCCATCTTCGGCGGCGAACTCTCCGGGCACTTCTACTTCCGCGACAACTTCAATGCGGACTCCGGTGCCATCGCCTTCGCAGCTGTCGCCAGCGCATACATCGAAGATGGTCGTCGACTCAGTACGCAGATCAAACCATCGATGCGATACGCACAGTCGGGCGAGATCAACTTCCGCAATGAAGAAAAGGAAGCCACGCTCAACCGCCTGCGAAACACCTATCCCGACGCACGGGTGGAAGAACTCGATGGCGTCACACTCGATCACGGCCAGTGGTGGTGCAATGTCCGCATGAGCAATACCGAACCATTGCTGCGTCTGAACCTCGAGGGTGCCGATGCAGACGTTGTCTCGATCGCGCTGCGCGAGGTGTCGCGCTACCTGGGCGAACGCGTGAATCATTAGCGAGGGCTGCAATCGCCATCTTCCGCCCGTCTGGACACCGAACGTCCGGAAACCGAGTGCCTTTTGCTCGACCAGGTTGCGAATGCAGATGTTTTCTGCTGGCGTCAGTCCTGACAATCGTGTAGGCTGTGCTGGTGCAGGCTGGGAACCGCTTGCAGTTCCGGGGCGTATCTTTGTACACGGCTGTTGCTGTCACCACGTTCTCGGAGGAGAGATTTCATGAAACTCAGATTGTCCCTGTCCTGCCTCAGCGCTGGCGCGCTGGTCACACTTGCGATCAGCGGCCCCGCCTCTCTGGCTGTTGCATCATCATCAGCAGCTTCAGCTGCAGGTGTTCTCGTTGAGGCGTCGTTCGCGTTGCGTGAAAACGTTGATGACACCGCCAAACTGCGTGGCGACCTTGCAGATATCCTTGCCGCCGCGCAGCCCGATGAACTGATCCCCATCTCAATCGTCATGACCCGGCAGGCTGATCGCGATGTCATCAACCGTGCCTACGACCTGCCCAAGGCTGAGCGCAGGGCGTATGTACGCAGTGTGCTCGAACCACTGGCCAGACAGTCACAGACGCGTCTGCTTGCGTATCTCAACAATCAACAGGTGCGTGGCAACGTCGATGCACGCATCAACGCGCTGTGGATTCACAACGTCGTTGGTACCGCAGCCACGCCCGATGTCATCCGAGCCATTGCCAGGCGTCGTGATGTGGCATGGATCAACAATGATGCATTCTTCCCCGGAGTCCTGCCCGTCGAGCCGGCTGATGTCCCAGGAGACGCTGGCAACTTTGGGGCAGGTCCCCTGGGCGGCAACATCGAGTGCGGCGTCAACCTGATGGGCGCGCCCCAGGTATGGAACGAACTAAGTATCACAGGCGAGGGCGTCGTTGTGGGCGTGATCGACACTGGCTGTTGCATTACCCATCCCGACCTCGCGAATCAGATCTGGACCAACCCCGGCGAAACGCCTGGCAACGGCATCGACGACGACGGCAACGGCTATGTCGACGATGTCCACGGGTGGAGCTTCGACAACAACGGCAGCAGTCAGAACATTAGCGACAGCAATGGTCACGGCACGCACGTCTCGGGCACCGTTGCAGGCGATGGCACCAACGGCACAACCACAGGCATGGCACCAAATGCAGCCATCATGACCATCAAGTTCTGGAACAACTTCTCGGGCGAACTCTCCGTCTGGAACGGCATGGAGTACGGCGTCGACAACGGCGCAGATGTGCTCACTGCCAGCCTTGGCTGGCCACACGGGCGCAATCCTGATCGTGTCGTCTGGCGGACGGTCTGCGAGAACTCGATCGCAGCCGGTGTTGTCGTCACCTATGCAGCGGGGAATGAAGGTTCCTGTTGCCCACCATTTGATCATGTTCGTACGCCTGGCGATGTCCCGCTGGTGATCACCGTCGGTGCCACGGACTGCAATGATGTCATCGCAGGTTTCTCAAGTCGCGGCCCTGTGACATGGCAAGGCATTCAGCCGTGGGACGACTTCCCCTATCCACCCGGCAAGATCAAGCCATCGATCTCCGCCCCGGGCGTCAACACCACATCCACCTGGAGAGACTGCACCGGATACGTCAACCTCAGCGGAACATCGATGGCAACGCCCCACGTCGCGGGTGCCATCGCCCTCATCCTCGAGGCCAATCCCGATCTTGATCATCAGCAGGTGAAGCAGATTCTCATGGATACAGCCATCGACCTGGGGGTCGCGGGGATCGACAATACCTACGGTGCTGGCCGCGTCGATGCCTATGCTGCGACAGTTGCTGCGCTCGAATCTCGTGGTGGACCGGCTGACCTGATTGCGTTCGACTTTGCCTTCGGCAGCCTCATCAGTGGCGACATTGATGATCTCCTCGTTTCGGACGATCTGTATGTCGTCGCGCGATCGCAGTTCGGCTTCCTCAGTTCTGAACCCAACATTCTGGTACTGGGCGTCCGTGCTGATACCGAGCTCACCACCGCCAGCACGCTCGACATCACGCTCGAATCGCGACTCAACAATCCGGGCGGCAACGTCAACGTCCGCCTGCGCAACTGGGACACCGGTCCGCTTGTCAATGTGCACTCCTATGTCTTGGGTACCACCGAAATCACGAAAACGGTCGAGGACATTCCCGCAGCAGCGTACATCCGCGATCACGATGGCCTTATCTCGCTCTCAGTGAAACACGTTGTAATTGCAACGTTCAGCGTGCAGGGCTTCGTTGCCAGGTTCGACAAGGTGGAGATCATGGTCAACTGAGATCGTCTGCCGACATGTTTCGATTGACACGATGTGCGGCCCGATCACCCGATCGGGCCGCTTTTTTGTATTGTTCGGTAGAGAGACCCTCCCGATGAAGGGGCACCGCCAAATCGAAAAGCGCTGCAACCATCCTGCCGGATCTCTGATAGAATCGAGACCAGCATGAAACATCATCGCTCACTGCGCACTTCGATTTCAACCGCTGCCTTGCTCGGCCTCGCGCTCGCTGCAGCCGCCCCTGTCGCTCAGGATGGCAACGTTGCGCTCCCGCCTTTTTCCGCTGACACCGTCGACGAGTGGCACGCATACATTGCGCCGCATCCTGATGAACTCAAGTGGCTGGAAATCCCCTGGCGGGATTCCTTCCGCAGTGCTGTTCGCGATGCCCAGATTGAAGGGAAGCCCATTCTTCTCTGGGCCATGAATGGCCATCCCATGGGCTGTGTCTGAAACAATGGTGTCGTAGCCAGGCAGTCTGTCTGGTCAGATCCACGAGTGCAGGAACTTGCAGCCCGCTTCATTCCCGCTGCTGATGAAGTCGGCAGACTGCAGCGCAAGAAGGCGGCTGACTGTCTGCTTTTTCAAGTGATTGCGGAGCAGGGGCATTACGCAGGACGTGTACAGCCATCGAACACGCGTCAGGGCATCTACGCAGCTGCGCCCAGCGGCGTACTGCTTGCATCATGCAACAACAACCGTGCTGAACGCGTGATTGAGATGCTCGAAACGGCACTCGCGGCCTGGGAGCAGTTGCCCGACAGTGAACGCTGGCTGCCCGATGGCGGAAAGGATGTCATCGACACCATTCGCTGGGAACGGCTGTATCCGGACGATGGCATGGTGCTGCGCATTGCTGCACGCGATCTGCCCCGCGTAACGCCAGAGGAACAGGACGAAAACAGCCGCGGCCGTCGACGTGGCGACGGCGAAAGCTGGCACAAGCGCGCGTGGAACCAGGACTATATGTGGCTGCGGCGCGACGAAATGCTCTCGTTCGTCCCAGCGGAAGTGCGCCAAGGCGAATCGCGCGATGTTCCAGTGACAATTGTCGAGCGCCTTGCACGATTGCATCTGGTTGACAACGTGCGCGGCCAGGTCTCAATGTTCTCACGTGATGCAGTTGGCAAGGCAGAACTGACATCCACCATCACTAACGTCGAAGGTGATCGTGTCTTCCTCAACCTTACTGGCAACACGCGCACCGTCGAGCGGGGCACGTGGTCGGTGGGCGGCTTCCGCGATCGGGATACTCCCGCGCAACAGGAGCGCGGCATCGAAACCGAAATGTTCGGGCATGCAATCTTTGATCGCGCAACCCAGGAGTTCATTGCGTTCACATTGGTCGCAGTCGGCGAACGCTGGGGCGGAACCCAATACAACGCCCGCGAACGCGATCTCCAACGCAACCCCATCGGATTCGCAATCAGCCTGGCAGCCTCGCAGGAACGCGTGGCCCCTGCATTCATCTGGGAATACGGCTGGCGCTGATCGGAGATTGAACCAACACATCACACACCGGCGAAACCTGCAGATACTCAGCCACTACAAGACGCATGCTCATTCTTCACACAGCGGTTCTTGCCCTCGCGCACATCACCCTCATGTCGAGCGGCGGCCCTGCTGACTGGCCTGGCTTTCGCGGTCCCAATGGCAACGGCGTCTGTGCGGCCGCCACACTTCCCGATTCACTCGAAGGCGAGAATGCATTGCGTTGGCGCGTCGACTTGCCACGCGGCTATTCCTCTCCCATCGTCCTTGATGACTGCATCATCGTCACTGCTACTGAAGGCAATGACCTGTTCACCATCTGCCTCGATCGCGCAACAGGTGAGACGCGCTGGAAGTACACCTCCAGTTCGCCGCTCAAAGAACCGTTGCGCACGCCCAACACCGCCACATCTTCGACACCGCTGACCGATGGTAATTGCATCTTCGTGTATGAACTCACGACCGGGCTGGTCAGCCTCGATCTGGACGGCAATGTCATCTGGGAACACGCTATGGAAGATCCCAATGTGCCGCATCGCATGTCATCTTCGCCCGTCCTGGCTGAGGATGTGGTGGTGCTGCAGTGTGATCAGGACACCAACTCGTACCTGCTTGGTGTCGATGCAGCGACGGGTGAAGAACGATGGAAGATCGAGCGGCCGGGCGTTTTGCATGGCTATGCGACGCCAGTGGTGTACGACCCGGGCGATGGCGGACCGCTCGAAGTGATTGTGTCCGGCTCCTACGAAGTCTGCAGTTACGATGCATCGACTGGCGAGCAAATCTGGTTCGCCCGCGGCGCAGCCTGGCAGACCAAGTCGGTTCCGGTTCTTGGCGACGGCTGCGTCTTTGTGCATGCAGCCATGGGCCCGATGACCGAGTACGGCGCTCCCACATTGCCCGTCAACTTCAAGTCGCTCACAGATGAGTTCGATGCTGATGGCGATGGACTTCTGCAACAGGCGGAATGGACGCATCCAGCCATTGCCCAACTTTGGTTTCTCTACGATCTCGACAAGGATGGCGCGTTCGATGAGGGCGAGTTCAAACATGCAGAACGGCGAAGTTCAGCTGCAGCGTCAGGCGGATTCTTCGCAATCGACCTGGGCGGAAGCGGCGACGTGACTGATACACATGTCCGCTGGTCGTTCGCTGACAAGCGCAGTCTGCCCGATATTCCCTCGCCCATCCTGGTTGGTGATATCGTCTATCTGCTGAAGGAGGGTGGCGTGCTCTCTGCGGTGGATGCAGCGACGGGCGAACTCATCAAGCGCGGCCGCGTCGGAGAATCCGACCGTTTCTATGCGTCGCCCATCGCCGCTGGTGACCGCCTGCTGGTGGCAAGTCATGGTGGGTTGGTCACCATCATTCAGGCTGGCCGCGAATGGGAACCGATCAGCACCCTCGACCTTGGCGAAGAAATATGGGCGACACCTGCCTTGGCGGATGATGCACTGATCATGCGCACACAGACAGCGCTGTACTCGTTCTGCCTTGAGTAAATGGTTGTGCGCGTGCAGTCGGGGTGTTGATTGCGGGGGAGATACACCGCCGAGGCGCAGAGGCGCCCAGGTGGAAGGGTGGAATGAAGATTCAGGAAACTCCGCGGCGCGTGGACGATCATCGGATCGGAACCTGATCAATCTCATCTCGGCGCCTCGCGCCTCGGCGATTCAACTCGCGCGTGCTGATTGCGGGAACTATGTCGCGTTGTCCAGCCCAAGTTCTGCGAACGTGACGAGTGGAACGTAATCGATCCCCAGGGCTGCAAGCGCTTCCACGCCGCCTTCGCCGCGATCGACCATACTGATGGCCCGGACCACAGTGTGTCCAGCTTCGCGCACAACATTGATTGCATCAACAAGCGAGCCAGCGGTGGTCACGGAATCTTCCAGCATTACAACTCGTGTGGGCGCAGTTGGCAATGGTCCTTCGATGCGTTTGCCGGTGCCGTGTCCTTTGACTGCCTTGCGGACCACGAACGCGAGCAACGCGCGCCCCTGCATGAGGTAGCGCATCTGCACGCCAGAGACCATGGGGATCGCTCCCATTTCCATCCCGCCGATTGCAGCAAAGTCCACATCTTCCAGCGCGTGCATGATTGCGGTCGACAGGACCAGCGCACCCTTGCCGAGACTCACCATGCGTCCGTCACAGTAGATGTTTGAGGTCTTCCCACTGGCAAGCGTGAACTCGCCACGCCTGATGGCATCGCGCAGGATACAGGCTGCGAGTTCGGGATAGCGTGGCGGGGTGTGCACCGCCTCAGCATACGCGCGGCCGGGCGCGGGGAGCGCACAATATCATGGCGTCATTCTCCGACATTCCACACCGCAAGCCGTCTGCACTGAACGTGTCCTTCCCAGCCGCGCAGGATGATCTTGCCCGTCGCGAGACTCTCGGTCGCATGGTGCCGAGATGGACGCCATTGAGCGTCAGTGAGATGCTTGTTGGCGCGAGATCAATCAGCAGCGTGTAGTCCCGGCCTGCGCGCACTGGATAGATCACATTCGGCACCCATCCGCCTTCGAAGTGAATGCCCCCTTCATTGCCGAAGTACATGCGAAAGCCGCCGAACTCGAGGGCTGTCCCCGTCAGCAGGTCGCTGGAAAGTTGAGCCTCAATCTGATAATGCGTGACGCCCTGCGGCGGAAACTCCTCGCGGGTTTCGATGTGCCCGGCCCGGTTGGCCATGAGCACTGCGCAGCCGTTCTCGACCATGACGTTGGCCCACGACCCGCTGCCTTCGCGACCATGATTGGCCCAGAAGTGGAGGTGTTCATCAATCCAGTGTTGATCGGGTGGGTTGCTGGAGTCAAAGATAAAGAGCGGCTTGCTGCGCATTCTGTCTTCGAGCTTCAGTCGCGCGAGGCCGGTGACAGTTGGATAGGCGATGCGATAGAGTTCTTCAGCATGTTGCATGATGCGCCTCGTTGCCAGACCGTCGTATGTCTGCGCCAGCTCCTGCCACTGGTCTGCAACGTTGATGATCTGTTGAGCACTGCTGCTCATCGCATGCATCTCAGACGTTGCCAGTTCGCGGAGCGTCTCATCGCGGGCATGTGCCAGCGTTGGCAGGCCTGTTCTCCAGTCTCCTTTGATGAAACAGAGATAGGTTGCGACAATGAGCCGGGCGTCACGGTCGCTGGGATTCTGATACAGGCGTAACGCAGCGCGCTGGGCAGCGGCAGCCGCCTTTGACCACTCCGCAACGACCGCGCGCTGGAGTTCGACGCTGCGAAAGAGCGCAGGTTGATCCAGGCGTTCTGCAATGCGGGACTGGAGCGCAAGTGCCTGTTCTGCCTGCTGCATGTTGTCGTGATCGAGGGCAGCAGCAACAAGTTCATCTGCCAACGGAAACTGACCAGGCTCATGAGCATCGACTGCCGCCGTGAGCATTTCGATCTGCCAGGCAATCGCATCGATCCGGAAACATTGCGCAAGATCCGTGATGATGTTGCCGGCTTGCGCGAAGTCGCCAGCGTGGATCGCGCGGTTGCACGCCATACGGAACAGCACGAAGCGGGCCGCAGGGTCATCGTGTGTCCCCCCGCGCGAGTTGCCTGAGTTGCTCGGTGCCGCGCGATTCGGCTTCTGAGATCAGCTCGGGACGGGAGCGGAGAAGCGACTCAATCGTCGCTTCCGCTTCGATCTGCTCTGCCAGTGTAGGCGGCAGGGGCAGTGTCCACGGAGCGGGAGTACGAGTTTGTGGCGACAGCCCCGTCTCGATACCCTCCGGCTGGGCAGCTGCACCCAACGCGCACATGCATGTGAAACAACAGGCAAGAACAGATGCGCGAATCACATATTGAAACTGCATGGCAATGGCTCCCACCTTGCAAACGTGCGACGCCCGGACATCATTTAGAGCGCAACGCATCAAAAAAGTCAAAAGGCCCGGTCGCCTTGAGAGCGGCCGGGCCATCCGAGGAGAGGAGGAGAGAAACCAACTGGAGAAAGGAGAAAGAGTTGCGTGTGTTTCATTGATCAATACGCACGCCGATTCTCAACAGTTCGCGCTGCTGGTCCGAAAATTGCTCGACAGGAGAAGCCTTTTCAGCCTCTGACACAGGATTCTCAGATTTTTCTTCTGCCTGGCTTACCAAAACCACCGCGTGGGTGGGCGTGATCAGGACTGCCACGTTGCGGCTGGCGGCAAAGGCCTGGCGCAGGTCGGGGCGGGCAGCAATCAACTCGAAGTATGCATCTGATGCGAAGACCACCTGCAGCAGTTCAGTCTTCTCATCAATGCCCTGATCGACAAGGAAGGGACCGATGCGATTGAACCAGCGATCGCCAATCTTGCGGACTGCAAGGGTCTCGCGGTTGAGGCGGGTGCCGTCGGACGAATCTGCATCGCGCAGCCGTGCCTGATACTCTGCGACGAGTGTTGCATCGCGGCCGGAGGTTTCGCGCATTGCCTGCTCAGCTTCCGCATAGGAAAGCTGTTCGCCACCGACGCTGAGTGTGTCCATGGGACGGCTTTCGGTACCTGGTGGTACGCTGCCACCACCACCCATTGCACCACCACCGCCGCCGCGCCCACCACCGCCGAACTCATCACCAGATGACGATCGCAATCGTCGTTCCTGCATCCGTCGGTGATCAACAACTCCGTCGGGCATTCCCGTGGTTGGAAGATCGTCGCGCCCGCGGCCTCTGCGGGTCAGAACCTCGATCTGTTCAGGATTCACCAGCCAACTGGTGTAGGGCGTCTGAATGCCATACTGCTGACTCAGGGCGACGACCTCTTCGATCATCTCCTGCTTTTCGCCATGCTGCCTGATCTGATCAAGCAGAAACGCAATCTTGCGGCCAGCCCAGATGGCGGGAACGTATGCTGCTTCAGGCGTGTTGCGGAAACTCACATCGGGCCAAGTGAACTCAACTTCCTTGCCGTTGCGCATTGCGACGAGTCGCACGCGACCACTCCTCGATTCGCTGAACCTGCCCGCGATCGTCAGTTGCTGTCCGTGATAAAGGTCACCCAGCGTTGCGGGGAATCGCTCCGTCACGCCAATGCCTGGCAGTTCCAGGCGGAGATTCGTCAGCACAGGTTGGCTGATGGTGCCAAAGAAGTCGCCCAGCACGAGTTCAAGGTCTTCACTAGGCTGAACGTAGCGTGGCCGTCCGTGATACGCGCCAGCCAGGCGATCAAGCAGAGCGGTGTTGACATCGTGTCCCACACCAAACGGGAAGATGCGCATTGCTTCGCTGCGATCATTGCCAGCGCGTTTCACCGCATCCATGATCTCATCTGGCGTGCGATTGCCTTCGCCATCTGTGAGAAACACGACAACAAACGGCCGATCCTGATCAGAAGGGACCATCCCCGCAACATGCGCGAGCGTGTCAGCGATGTTGGTCCCGCCCGCTGCTTTGAACTGATCGATGAACGCAATCGCCTTCTCGCGATTGGCTTGCGAAACATCAAGCAGCGAATCGGAGAGTACATCAAAACCTGTCGAGAAGCGCACGACATTGAAGCGATCGCGCTTGTCAAGCTGGCCGACACAGTAGCGCAGGGCCTTGCGGGCCTGTTCGAGTTTGGTGCCGTTGTCGCCCCCCATCGAACCGGAAGTATCAAGCACAAACACCAGGTCCTGGGGAGTGTACTCATCTTCGGGCCAGAGTTGCTTGGGCGTGAGCATCATGAGAAAGTGGCCAGCCTCATCGTCACTGGGGCGGTGCGCGATGGTGGAGAGGCCGAGGTCGGAATCGTCCGTCGAGTACAGCAGCAGGAAATCTTCTTCAAGGCTGCCGCCGGATGCTTCGTAGCCGATGCTGGCCTGATGATCGCCCTTGCGGACGATTTCAACAGCATGGGTGGGCGACCAGATGTTCTTGATCGCACTCGCTGAGTCGATCTCAGCCTCAAATCGCACAGTGCCATATGCCTGGCCGGCAGTGTGGCTGGTGCGCAGGGGATAGTGGTAGCCGCGCATGCCACTGACAGGTCGCAGAATCTGTTGATAACTGATTTTGATGGTGGTGTCGGATTTGGGTTCGATGGGGAAGACGCGCATGCGAAGAAGGCGGCGGCCGATGAACTCGATGAGTCCCGGGTCGCGGGCCTGACGGACGATGGATTCATAAATCTGTCGCGCTTCCTCGGCTGGAAGCACTTCTCCTTCAACCATCTTGCCGTTGAAGGTCATCTGAAAGTCGGTGAGGTCTGCTTCCTCGGGCAGTGGGAAGATGTATGTCGCTTCGACCCGTTGATTGTGATCGTTGCGAAAGGTCTGCGTCAGTGTGGTCAGACCAACCTGATCGTGAATGCGCACATCAACAAGGTGATCGGTGATTCGCAGTGGCGGCAGATTGCGATCGTTGGGCACCAGCAGGCCGGAAGCCCAGGCAGGCAAGGCGGCGGCAAGAGCCACCAACAAAGCCAGAGCATGCGAAAGAACGGAGCGATGCGGGCAGCACGTCATGATGGATGATCTCCTGCGAAAGGGCTTTGGCGTCACATCATATAAGACGCACGAGTCGGGCGATCGTGAGGAAAAATGTCAAGAGCAACAGCCGGAGGCTGACAGCCCGAGGCGGGCCTGGCTGATCGCTTTCTTTCCCGCGCCCCGGGGGGGGGTATCACCTTGCCATCACTGATGAAAGGACTATCATCCTGGCTCTTGAACACTCAACCGACGACAGGGCGACTGGCAGCGTTCATTCTCGCGAATGTAGAGCCCATCATGCTGGAATGGGAAGCGTTTGCGGGCAGCCTCGAGCCAGGCGCAACGATGACGAGGCTCGCATTGCGTGACGATGCTGAGGCAATCCTGCTGGCAACCGCGCGCGACATGCAGGTCGACCAGAGCCACGCAGAGCAGGCGAGCAAATCGAAAGGTCAGGGGGGCGCGGACAGCACGGAGAGCGACCGGCTCGACTACGCCTCGATTCGGCACGGCGCGGATCGCGTCGGCTCGGGCTTCGACATCAAAGACGTCGTCTCGGAATACCGCGCCTTGCGCGCCAGCGTGCTGCGACTGTGGCGCAAGAGTCGGCCGCAGCCCGACATTCATGACATTGATGACATCACCCGCTTCAACGAGTCGATCGATCAGTCGATCGCCCAGGCCGTCGGCAGCTACACCGAGTTCGTCAATCGGTCGCGCCAAATGCTCATGGCGATCCTCGGCCACGATCTGCGCAATCCGCTCAACTGCATCCAGTTGTCCGCAGTTTTCGTTGCGCGGACGGTCAGAGACCCGGAGTGTGCCGAGGCACTTTCGATGATCGGCACGAACACGAAGGTGATGGCACAGTTGATCAGCGATCTGATCGACTACTCATCGACGTGGCTGGGCAGCGACCTGCCGCTGAATCGCGGGCCGCTCGATCTGCAAACGGTCTGCCGTGAAGTGGTTGACGAGTTCCGCGCGTTGCACCCGCAGCGCACGCTGCACTTTCACCCCAGCGGCGACCTGAACGGCAATTGGGATGCTGCCCGACTTCGCCAGATCGTCTCCAATCTGTTGGGCAACGCGCTTCAGCACGGGTCGCCAGATGGGCCGGTCGAACTGACGGCCGCTTCAGAAGGATCGACCGTGGTCTTGAGCGTGCATAATGAAGGCGAGCCGATCCCGCCCAATGCGCTGCCGACGCTCTTCGATCCGCTGGTGCGCAATGCAACGGCCGAATCGGCGCGGCGGCCTCAGGGCAGCATCGGCCTGGGCTTGTACATCGTGCGCCAGATCGTCACCGCCAAGGGCGGCACGATCGAGGTCGCCTCGACGGCGGAGGAAGGCACGACACTCACAGTCCGCCTTCCGCGCCATCCCGAAGATGTTTCCCTGAAGGACGGGCGTGACACTCGGCCAGCAGTTTCATCAGGGCGTCCGGGTCCACCGGCTTGACCAGGTGATGATCGAAGCCTGCCTCCTTCGACCGGCGAATGTCGTCGCCCTGGCCCCACCCTGTGAGGGCGATCATCACCATGCCCCGGCCCCACGGCTGCTCACGGATTTGGCGACAGGCTTCATGCCCGTTCAGTTTCGGCAACCCGATGTCCAGCAGCACCACGTCGGGCTTGATCTTCCCGGCCGACGCCACCGCCTCCTCGCCATCGTAGGCGGTGTGGGGGTCGTTGCCATTGAGCCTGAGTATCATCGCCAAGCTGCGGGCACTGTCCCGGTTGTCGTCCACGACGAGGATGCGGAGGCTCGTCCTGGGAGCGGCTTCCACCTGCTCGCTCGGCCTGTCGGGTGCTGACTCGGCGATCAACACCGGCAGGCGAACGGTGAAGGTGCTGCCTTTTCCCCGCCCGTCGCTGTGGGCCTCGACGCTCCCGCCGTGCATCTCCACCAACCGCTTGACCAGCGACAGTCCGATCCCCAGCCCGCCTTGTTGCCGTGACGACACCCCCTCGACTTGCGAGAACAAGTCGTAGACGCCCGGCAATTTGTCGGCGGCGATGCCGATGCCGGTATCCTTGACCGCCACCAGAACGTCGCGGCCCTGAAGCTCGGCGGTCAGCCGGATGTCGCCGCCTGGCTCTGTGTACTTGGCACTGTTGTTGAGGAGGTTGAGGAACACCTGGGCCAGCCGGGTCGGGTCGGCGTCCAGATACACCGGCTGCGGCGGCAGCGTCACCGTCAGGTCGTGGCCCATCTCCTCGATCAGCGGGCGGCTGGTCTCGACGGCGTTCTGCACGACCTTCGCAAGATCCACACGCTCCGTGCGGAGTTCTAACTTATTGCGGCTGATGCGGCTCACGTCCATCAGATCGTCCACCAGCCGCACCATCTGCTCGAGTTGGCGCTCGATCAGGATGCGGGCCTGCTCCTTCGCCTCCTGCTCGTGCGACAGCTTCATGATCTGAACGGCGTTGCGGATCGGGGCCAACGGGTTGCGGAGTTCGTGTGCCAACGTCGCCAGGAACTCGTCTTTGCGGCGGTCGGCCTCCTGCAGTTCCTTGTAGAGTTGGGCGTTCTCGATGGCGATGGCCACTCGGCTCGCCAAGTCTTCCGCCACGGCGAGGTCCGTATTGTCGTAGCGGTACCCCGACTCGGCGTTGATGAACGTGATGGCGCCCAAGGTCTTGCCCCGCACAGTTAACGGCACGCCGATGTACGACTTCAGCCCAAGCTCCCGCATGATATCGAGCAGTTCGGCGTCGTTGACGGACTGCGCGAGAAGTTCGTCGGTGATCTCAGGGACAATCTCTGAGCGGCCTGTGCGGAGGATGTTCCAGGCACCCTTGGGCGCTGCCGGGTCGGGCGGGAATCGGCGGTGAACCTCGTGAGCGAGTTGCACCTTCGTGGGGTCGGTGTGGGATACGGACACCCGCCGCAAGGAGCCGTCCGCCTCGGCCAGATCGACGGTCGCCCAATCCGCAAAGGACGGCACGGCGAGGGACGACACCCTCTGGAGCGTGCTGTCGAAGTCAACCAGCACGGCGAGGGCGGCGCTGGCGTCGGCAAGGAAGCGGGACGTCTCTTCGGCCCGCTTGCGATGCGTCACGTCCAAGCCGATACCGATCATGCGAAGCGGCTGTCCATCTTCGCCTGGAAACACCTTCCCCGACCTGGCGATCCAGTGGATGCCGCCGTCCGGCCGGACGTTGCGGAACTCGACGTAAAACTCGCCTCCCGTCTCCATCGCCTGTCGGATGGCGATGTTCACCGACTCCCGGTCTTCGGGGTGGATGAGTTGCTGGAAGTGGTCGAACGTGCCGCCGAACGTGCCGGGGGCGAGGCCGTACAAAGGTTCGAGGCTGTCGGACCACTTGAGGTCGCCGGTGCGGACGTTCCAGTCCCAAACTCCCATGCGCCCGGCGTCCAGAGCCAGCCGCAGTCGTTCCTCGCTGACGGCAAGCGCCTCCCGTGCTTCACGCAATTCGGCAATGTCGGTGTTCGTTCCGAACCAGTACAGGATTCGTCCGTGGTCGTCGCGCAGCGGATTGACGCGTGTAAGAAACGGCCGGAATTGCCCGTCCGCTCCCTTGAGCGGGAACACCATGTCGAACGGCTCGCCGCTGGCAATGGACCCCTTCCACCGGTCCAGCACTTTTGGCAATGTCTCGGGGTCATGAACCGATTGCCAACCCCAGCCTTCCATCTCCTCCGGCGTCGTCCCGGTGTACTCATACCAGCGGCGGTTGTACCAGAAGATGTACCCGTCTGGCTCGGCCATCCACGCCAGTTGTGGGATCGTGTTTGCCAGGAGCCGCAACTTCTCTTCGCTTTCCCGCAGAGCGGCTTCGGTCTTCCTGCGGGCTGTGATGTCGTCGTGGACCAGCACGACCTCCCTGATCATCCCGGCGTCGTCCTTGAGCGGGTAGGCGACAGCGGCGACCCACCGCACCGGGTCATCGTGGCGAGTCTGGCCGAAGATCGTCTCGTTCGGGTCGTACTCGATGGCCGGGATGAACGTCGGCTCGCCGGCGAACGCCTGCTTGATGTACGAGAGGACGCCCTTTGATTCCAGTTGCTGATCTTCAAGGATGTTGTAACCGTCGATCTGATCGAGCGTGACACCCCACAATTCCTCCCAGGCCCGGTTCACCCGGCTCGTGCGTCCATCGGGAGAAAACACCTGGATGCTGAACGGGGCTTGCTCCATCAGACTTCGGAAGCGGTCCTCGCTGTGCCGCAGAGCCTCCTCCGCCCGCTTCCGCTCGGTGATGTCACGGGTGAAGCAGCGGGTGTGGACGAAGCCTTCCTGGAACAACACGCTGGAGTCCATCAGCACGTCTTTGATCGACCCGTCCTTGCACTTGAGGCGGGCCGGATAGTCGTTCAGTTTCTCCCCGGCCTGCAAGCGGTGGAGAATGTCATCAATCACCTCCTCGTCGGCATGAAAGTCGGCGATGTGTCGACCGACGTACTCTTCCCTGTTGTAGCCGAGCATGTCCAGTTCGGCTCGGTTGGTCCGCAGGATGACCCCGTCCGGCCCGACCCAATGCAGGCCGACCGTGGCATTCTCGAAGAAGTCGGCAAGCTCGGCTTCACTCTGCCGGACCTCGTCCTCCGTAGTCTTCCGCTCGATGAACTGGCCCAGGCTTCCGGCCACCGTCCCCATCATCTCCAGGAGGTCAGCATCGGATTCCCGGATGTGCCGGGTGAAGAATTCGATGACGCCGATCACTCGGTCCCCGACCACGACCGGGCACGCGAAGGCGCTGTGCAGGCCGCACTTGGCAGCGGAAGCGGCCCTGGCAAAACTGACCTCGCGCACCACGTCGAGCAACCAGCGGGGCGTGCCAGTGGACCACACACCGCCCAGTATCCCTTCACCCTTCTCAAAGGTACGGTTGAAACTGGCCGTCTCGAATTCGATCACTGGCAGTTCCGAATTGTGCCAGCTCAGATGACATTCGAGGCTGTCTCCGCCCTTGTTCACAATCCAGAAGAACCCGACATCCCAGGCGAGGCTTTCGCACATTTCCCGTAGGACTCGGCTCACCCCCTCTCGAACATCGGATGCCTGGTTCAACGCCTGAGTCACGCCGAGCCGTGCATTGCGGTACTGTTCGGCCTTGGTCCGTTCACTAATGTCCCGCAAGTAAGCGGTGAACAGCGGCGGGCCGTCCGTCGAGATGCGCGTGATGGCCAATTCCACGGGGAACTCGCTGCCGTCCGCACGCAGGGCCGGGAGTTCGAGCCGCTTGCCGAGGACCGGGCCTTCCCCGGTGGCCAGGTAATGCGCCATCCCTTTCCGATGTCGCTCCCGGAGCGACGGCGGGATGATGAGATCGGCGAGGTCACGCCCGATGGCATGGTCACGGGAGTAGCCGAACGTCCGTTCCGCAGCTGGGTTGAACTCGACCATCTTGCCGTGGTGGTCGATCGTGATGATGCAATCCAGCGCCGTTTCCAAGATAGCGCTCTTGCGGGCTTCGCTCGCCCAGATCTCCTTTTCGGCCTTCACCCGCTCGGAGACTTCGGCCTCGAGCCGGGCATTCTGTGACTCAATCCGCCGTCTGGCCCGGTGCATGGCCTCACACAGCCAACTGATCGCGACGCCGATGACGACGAACAGAACTAACCCGACCCCCTCCGCAAAGGTGTGGACAAACGGCGAGAAGAGAGGCGGTGTGAAGAAGAATACGGCGGCTATTGCGCTGAGGACGGTCGCCAACAGGCCAGGCCGCAACCCGCCGTACGACGCCGCCACGCCGACCGCCAGGACGAAAGGCAGAAAGGGGGACACATCGCCCACCACGCCACGCAGCAGGAAGCGGATCACGCCCACCACCACTGTCGCTCCCACGGCGACGAGGTAGGTTCTCCATCGGCTTGTCCGTTCGCGTCGTTCCAAGTCCACGCATTCGCCCCTGCAAGTCGCCCGGTTTCATATCGTTGGGTGGCGGAGCCATAATACTCGAACGCAGCTTGCGGAGAGCGGATGTTTTACCGGCGACGATCCAGCGCATTGATCTCATGACTGACGATGCTCGTACCGCCGGAAGCGAGAGGCCGGTGGTTGGGGGGTTTTCGGCTGCCCCTTTCTGTCCCTGCCATGATGGCAGAACAGGCTGGCGATCCGACCCGGATCGTCGCTCTCATGGCCTCTGACAGCGTCCCACAGCCTATTCTGTGGAGCTTGCTGCTGGCACCCTTCTTGCGAGAATATCTGGAGCGGACAATGCACACACTGAAGGTGTCTTTGCAGTCTGTGATTAACTCTGATTTCATCTTCCTCTTGAACGAGTGAGAATAGACATGGCCAAAATCATCGGAATCGATCTCGGCACGACCAACTCCTGCGTCGCAGTCATGGAGGGCGGCCAGCCCAAGGTGCTGATCAACTCAACAGGCAATCGAACCACGCCTTCGGTGGTCGGCTTTACTGAAAAAGGTGAGCGACTGGTCGGGCAGGCTGCCCGCCATCAGCAGGTCACCAATCCCAAGAACACCGTCTTCTCCATCAAGCGCTTCATGGGACGTCGTCACAGCGAAGTCGGCGAAGAAGAGAAAATGGTGCCCTACGAAGTCACTGGCGGCGCGGATGAGCCCGTGAAGGTGAAGGTGCGTGGCAGCGAGTACACGCCCCAACAGGTCAGTGCCATGATCCTCGCGGAGCTCAAACAGGTCGCAGAAGGCTACCTGGGCGAAAAGGTTGATCGCGCTGTCATCACCGTCCCCGCGTACTTCAACGATGCACAGCGACAGGCCACGAAAGAAGCTGGCGAGATTGCTGGCCTCAAGGTCGAACGCATCATCAACGAACCCACCGCAGCTGCACTGGCTTACGGCCTTGAAAAGAAGAAGAACGCCAAGATCGCGGTGTTCGACCTGGGTGGCGGCACCTTCGATATCTCGATCCTCGACATCGGCGATGGCGTGTTTGAAGTGATGTCGACCAACGGCGATACGCATCTGGGTGGCGACGACTTCGACCAGAAGCTCATCGACTACATTGCTGAAGAGTTCCGCAAACGCGAAGGCATCGACATCCGCAAAGATGCAATGGCGTTGCAGCGACTGAAGGAAGCAGCTGAAAAGGCCAAGACCGAACTCAGTCAGCAGCTGGAAACCACTGTCAATCTGCCCTTCATCACCGCAGATCAGTCGGGCCCCAAGCATTTGCAGGAGACGATCACCCGCGCCAAGTTCCAGACGATCTGCGCTGAGTTGTTTGATCGCCTTCGTCAACCCTGCATCACTGCGCTGAAGGACGCCAAGCTCGCGCCTGGCGACGTGCAGGAAGTGGTGATGGTGGGTGGCTCGACCCGCATGCCGCGCGTGCAGGAGATTGCCAAGGAGATTTTCAAGACCGATGAGCTTGATCGTTCGATCAACCCCGATGAAGTTGTCGCCATCGGCGCAGCCATTCAGGGTGGCGTCCTCATGGGCGATGTGAAGGATGTTCTGCTGCTCGACGTCACGCCGCTTTCGCTTGGCGTTGAAACACTGGGCGGCGTGATGACCACACTCATCGAAAAGAACACAACCATTCCCACAAGCAAGAAGGAAACCTTCTCGACAGCAGCAGATGGACAGACTTCAGTCACGATTCATGTCCTGCAGGGCGAGCGCGAGTTTGCCACCGACAATCGTTCACTGGGTCGATTCGATCTCACCGACATTCCGCCCGCCCCGCGCGGCACGCCTCAGATTGAAGTCGAGTTTGCCATCGACGCCAACGGCATCCTCAGCGTTTCTGCGACCGACAAGAAGACGGGCAAGAGTCAGACCATCGAGATCAAAGGCTCGACCGGCCTGTCGGATGAAGAAGTTGACCGCATGAAGAAAGAAGCGGAAGCCCACGCTGATGAAGACAAAGCTCGCCGCGCGTTGGTTGATGCCAAGAATCATGCAGAAGTTGTCCTGCACAGCACCCGCAAATCGCTGGAAGAACACGGCGACAAGGTGAGCGCAGACATCCGCAGTTCGATCGAGTCCGCCATCAGCAATGTCGAGACGAAAATGAAGGGCGACGATCGCGCCGCTCTGGAAGCAGCCCTCAAGAATCTTGAGAACGCATCCATGGAACTCGGCAAGGCAGTCTACCAAGCGGCAGGCGCGGAAGCCGGCGCAGCTGCCTCATCATCGGACGGCGATGAAGCTGCAGCGGGCGGCAACAACGACGATGACATCATCGATGCCGAGTACGAGGTGAAGGACGACGCCTGAGTTCGCTCGCGTTGAACAAATGAAAGGGAGACCAGCGTGTGGCGCTGGTCTCCCTTTTTCTTACGCCATCCGATCAGACTGATGCGGAAAGGACCGGCGTTTCTTTCCCGCGCGCACCTCTAAGATGGCTGCGTGTCGTTCCTTGCACCATGGTCGATGGCGATTGCAGCAGCACTGGCGTTGCCGGTCCTGTTGCTGCTGTACTTTCTGAAACTGAGGCGGCAGCCACGCTTGATTGGCAGCACGCTGCTGTGGCGGAAGTCGATTGAAGACCTGCAGGTGAACGCGCCCTTTCAGCGGTTGCGCCTGTCGCTGCTCTTCGCTCTGCAACTCCTGACGCTGCTGCTGATTCTGCTTGCGATTGGTCGCCCTGTGATCGAGCGCGATAATGCAGGCGGCGATCGGCTCATCGTGCTCATCGACCGCAGCGCATCGATGCAGATGATTGATGAAGGTGAAACCGCCACCCGCCTGACTCGTGCGCTGGCAGCCGCCCGCGAGCGCATTGCTGACTTTCTGACATTTGGGTCAGGCCGGTCGGTCATGGTGATCAGCTTCGCCCGCTCGCCACGCATCGAGCAGACGTTCACTTCCGATGAACGTCTGCTGCTTGATGCAGTCGATGCGATTGAGGCGACCGATGAAGTTGCCCGGCTGACTGAAGCGCTGCGGCTTGCAAGTGCGTTTGCGTCTGGCAACGATGATGAGCGTGGCAACGCAACAGGGTTGCCGGATGTCGCCATATTCAGCGATGCAACCGTGCAGCCACCTGTGAGTTCGCAGCGGGCGCGACGCGCAGGTGGCTTTGCAGTCAGAGCAGCCCGCACCAGCTTCATTGACATCAGCGCCCGGGTTGCACCGGGATTCCAGCCGCAGCAGATCTTCGTCAACAACCTCGGCATCGTCGATCTTTCCGCCCGCAGGGATGCCCAGACGCCCGAGCGTGTCGAGCTTTTCGTCCGCATCATCAACTGCAATCAGGAGCCCGTCACCACCGCGGTGTCATTGCGCATCGGGGCAGATGTTGTTGCGGTTGAGACGGTGAATGTTCCCGCTGCAACAGAGGGCAATCAGCCGGGTGAAGCGCTGTTGACACTTCCGCTGCAACTGCCGGGGAGCGCGGTCGCAACCGTGCGAGTTGATCGAAGCGACGGATTGCCCGTCGACAATGTTGCATCGATCGTGATTCCGCAGCAGCGTCAGCCGCGCATTGCCATTGTCGCTCCGCCTGATGATGGACAGGCGGATCCTTTGCTGATGAACCTCTTTGAAGCTGTTGAGCATGAATCGCTCGACGTCGTGATGAACGTTGCAGCAGTCGATCAGAATGCAGTTGATCTGGTGGTGTTCGATCGGGCGGCTGGATCAGTGCGCGGTCCGGCTCAGCTGCATTTCGGCGTGGTTCCTGTTGAACTCAGCGCCGTGCCAGCCGCTGAAAATCAGGGCGGCCAGCGGCTTTCAGTGTGGGATCGCGAGAGTCCGCTGCTGCAGCACGCAGTGCTCGAAGGGCTTCTCTTCAGGGGCTTTGCGGGATATCAGATTCCACCTGAGATGAATGACAAATGGATGATTCTCGCATCAGCTTCGAATGGGCCAGTGATGGTGCAGAGGCGGGAGCAACGTGAGCGGCCGGATGTATGGGTGGGGTTCGAGCTGCGCAACAGCAACTGGATCACGCAGGTGAGTCTGTTGATCTTCGTACAGAACCTGATCGATGCAGCGGGCGCAGGCAGAGCAGCTGGCGACGGCCTCGCCTACCAGCCTGGCGACACAGTGCGACTGCAGGTCGTGAGCGATACGACTGATGCTGAAGGAAGTACGCTGCTGCTTCGCCGCACTGGTGAAGAGCGGGCACGAAAGATTGATATCGCACCTGGCCGCGACGATGTAACACTCACGGGCATCGAACGGGCGGGCGTGTACACAATCGAAGGGCCAGCAGCGCCTGATGCGCTTGCGTTCAATGTTGCCAGCGTGATGGAAAGTGATGTACGCCCGCGCACAGCCCCCGCGATTATTGCAGAGGGAAGCAGCGGAGCTTTCTCGGAACACCCTGCACAGCAGGAGATATGGCGATGGTTGCTTTTGGCTGTTTTTGTGCTGCTCATCGTCGAATGGCTGGTGTATCTCGCGCGGAGCCGGTAAGCGTTTGTCGGGCGTGAACCTCTCCAATCTGCTCCGCAACCAGCACCTGGCCGCGCGGAAGTTGAACCGCCGAGGCGCCAAGGCGCAGAGAGGTTCAGGGAATTGATGAGGTTCTGATCCGTTGATCAACCTTGCCCCGCCCGGGTTTCCTGCATCTGTCATTTCACTCTTCCCCCTCGGCGGTTCAGTTTCCCCCGCAAGCAACACTGGCCGTCGAGTGATGCAGCCGACCAGCAATAGCCGAGTAGACCTGCATTGCGGCATCCTGTTTATCCGGGTCGGTTCTGAGAATCTCATTCGACAGCGCGGTTGACGAACGGCAGGAACTGTGGACAATCGACATCCTCACTTCAACCAGGGAAATCACCTATGCCCGCAGAAACTGCTTCTGTTGCCAAAACCGGCGGCATCCTCGACATCATCGAAAAGGTTGGCAACCGCCTGCCCGACCCCGCCACGCTGTTTCTGATCGGCACGATCATTGTCTTCCTTCTCTCAGCGGTCGCGGCGGCTGGCGATTGGTCTGTTCAGCCGCGTCTGCCCAAGCCGGTGATGGAATCGATCACTGCAGCTGACGGCACAACGACAGAACAGCCTGTGCTCGATGCTGAGGGTTCGCCTGAGTTGGAGTGGGTCGCAGAGGGTGATCCCCTCAGCGCAAGGAACCTTCTCTCAAGTGAGGGTATCTTCTGGCTGCTGAAGAACCTTGTCACGAACTTCACCGCGTTTCCGCCACTGGGTGTGGTGCTGGTTGGCATGCTTGGGATTGGTGTAGCGGAGCGCACCGGTTTATTGGCTGCGCTCCTGAAGGCGTTCATGTTGATTGTGCCCGGGCGGCTGCTGACCCCTGCGATGGTGTTTGTCGGCATCATGTCGTCGATGGGGCTTGATGCAGGCTACGTCGTGTTGCCACCCCTTGCGGGGCTGCTCTATCTTTCGGTCGGTCGGTCGCCACTGGCGGGGATTGCGGCTGTGTTTGCTGGCGTGTCGGCGGGGTTCAATGCAAACCTGTTTATCACTGGACTCGACCCGATGCTCGCCGGTTTCGGCACAACCGGCGGGCAGGTGATTGATCCAGACTACAAAATGTCAGCCACCTGCAACTGGTGGTTCATGATCGCATCCACCTTCGTCATGACACTGACCGGGTGGGCCGTGACATCGTTCTTCGTCGAGCGCAGACTCAGCACCAAACCAGCAGATGAAGGGGGGCCTGCGCCGATTTCAGCAGATGAACTTGATGCAGCGCGGCTGACCGCCACCGAACTGAAAGGCATGGCGTGGGCTGGGGCAACACTATTTCTTGTGCTTGCGGTCGTCCTGGCGATGACACTCATCCCGGGCTGGGCGCTGCATGGTGAGGGTCAGAACTTCGCCAAGTGGGTTGAAGCGATCGTGCCCATTCTCTTCTTCTGTTTCATTACGCCGGGGATCGTGTATGGCTTCATCGTCAAGTCGATCCGCTCGGAAAAAGACGTCGCGCGACTCATGGTTGAATCGATGGCATACATGGCCCCGATCATCGTGCTCGCGTTTTTCGCCGCTCAGTTCATCGAGTCGTTCAAACACTCCGGCCTCGACCGCATGCTCGCCATGGCAGGCGGGCAGGCGCTGGGCCAGGCGGATATGCCAGCCTGGCTGTTGATCGTCGCGTTCATCCTTGTCACGGTGGTCTTCAATCTGTTCGTCGGTTCGATGAGCGCGAAGTATGCCATGTTCGCGCCGATATTCATTCCCATGTTCATGCTGGTCGGCATCAGCCCCGAGCTGACGCAGGCAGCCTACCGCATTGGCGACTCGGTGAGCAACATCATCACGCCGCTCAACGCATATCTGGTGATCGTGCTGGTGTTCATGCAGAAGTACGTGCCCAAGGCAGGCATGGGCACGCTGATATCCACCATGCTGCCTTACACCATTGTGTTCACGATCGTGTGGACGTTGCTGCTGCTGCTGTGGATGGCCCTGGGCATTCCGCTCGGCCCCGACGGTCCACTGACATGGGATGTTGTAGGAGGGGCTGGTTGAAACCGTGAAGGCGCGTCTCTGCTTTCCCATGTCCTACTCGTGCTCTACTCCGCATCGCGGCGTGGCTCGACGCCGTAGAGGTGTCTGATGAAGAAGTCTTCCATTCGTCTGCGGCCATAGGCGCTGCCGCCCGCGCCGTGCCCTCCGCCGGGGAAGACGATGAGGTCGAAATCCTTATCAGCCCGAATCAGGGCATCGACCACCTGCATCGTCGAAGCCGGGTCGACATTGCGGTCCCCTTCGCCCACGGTCAGCAGCAGGTGACCCTGCAGTTTGGCTGCATCGACCACGTTGCTGCTGCGCTCGTATGAGGCATCGACCGGCCAGCCCATCCACGCTTCGTTCCACCAGATTTTGTCCATGCGATTGTCGTGACAGCCGCAGTCAGCGACAGCGACGGAATAGAGATCGTGATGATCGAGCAGAGCGCGCATCGCGTTCTGCCCGCCCGCTGATCCGCCATAGATGCCGACGCGCGTGGCATCCATGGACGGATACTTTTCTGCTGCTGCTCTGATCCACTTCTTGCGATCGGGGAACCCTGCATCGCCAAGGTTCTTCCAGCAGTAGTCGTGAAACGCCTTCGATCGCCAGTTGGTGCCCATGCCATCGATCTTCACCACGATGAAGCCGAGCTCCGCAAGCGACTGCTCGGGGGAGGAGGATCGAAATGCTTTGGGCACATGCTGGCCGTGCGGCCCAGCGTAGATGGATTCGATGATGGGGTACTTCCTGGCAGGGTCGAAGTTGGTTGGCCGAAAGATGAGACCCCAGATGTCGGTGATATTGTCGCGGGCTGGAGCGACGAAAGGCTCGGGCGGCTGCCAACCGGTTTCAGCGCTGACGCGTGACCAGTCCGCCCGCGCCAGTTCGCAGAGGTGCGAGCCATCGCGAGCGCTGCGCAGTTCGTGAACAGGCGGCAGATCAGCGCGCGACCAGGTGTCGATGAAGAACGTCCCGGCGGGCGAGTATTCGATTTCATGCGTGCCATCGCCCTCGGTCAGCAGGGTAAGGCCGGTTCCATCAAAGTTGATGCGCGCGTGGTGAATGTGATAGGGATCCTGATCCGGATAGATGCCACATGCGCGGAACCATATTTGGCGGCTGGATTCATCCACGCGGTCCACCGCGCGAACCAGCCAGTTGCCGCGGGTAATCTGGTTCCTGATGGCCCCCGTTTCCCGGTCGATGAGATAAAGATGATTCCAGCCATCGCGCTCGCTCATCCAGATGACTTCGTTCGTGTCATCAAGATGGTGCAGGAAGGTTTTGTTCGAGTAATCAAAGAAGGTCTGCGGTTCTTCATTGATGATGGGGCTGACTTCGCCGGTCGCGGCATCGACCCGCAGCAGCCGCATCGCCTGGTGGCCGCGCTGATTGTAAAGAAAGAAGAACGCGGAAGAGTCGGGCGCCCAATGGAAGTTGTTGATCGACCAGGGGTTTTCGAAGAATGACTGGTCGAGTGGAATCGCGCTGCCTGTGACCGCGTCGAAAAGGCGCGGCCGCGGATGGGTGATGCGGTCGCCCGGCTTGAGGTAATCGTACGATTGCAGAACCGGCTGCCCATGAGACTCTCCGCCGCGCGGCGAAGATTCGATGTAATGCACCTTGTGTTCCTGCGGCTGCACTGTCTGGATGACGATGAGACGGGTGGAGTCGGGCGACCAATAGGCCCGGCCGCTGAAGCGATCATCTGCGGTGCCAGTGGTGCTCAGCGCGCGTTCTTCGCTCGTCTCGACGGTGCGCAGAAAGACATTGTGATCACGGATGAACATTTCCTGTTGTTCATCGGGCGCGAGGTTGTTGCTGCGGCGCTGGGGGCGGGGTTGTGCTTCTTCGCGCTCGGCTGCGACCGGGCCGGTGATGATCGCCTTCGCAGGGCGCTCCGTGGCGATGAACATGGCGAGCGGCTGCTCGGCATCGGTCGCTGCCAGCCACGCGTGGGTTGCGAAGGTGTGCTGGGCGTGGGAAGCGCCCGGATCAAGATGTGCGTATTGCTGGCGCTGGCCTTGCGCGTTGATCCAGTAAATGCGGATGGGTGCATCCGTGCGATTCTCAAAGGTGATCGAAGTCTCAGTCGCGCTCGCGCCGCTGCGGAACCGTGGAGAAGGCGGCTGGGCGCGAAGGTTGCCACTTGAATCAAGTGCAGAGATGACATTCTGAATGGTGCCATCAGGCAGAACATCCAGAGCAAACGATGCGGAGTCCGCAGTGCGGAGATGCACGATCACGCTGCCCTGATCTTCAGCGGCGTCGATGCCCGTGATGCGGACGCCCTGCATGTCCACTTCGCGCTGCGAGAACATGGTGATGGCCTGGCCCGCGAGCGCAGCATCAAAAGCGTTGGAATGAACGCCAGTGCTGGTGTCTACATGTGTGACGAAGCGGACGTCACCGGGACCTTCTGTCACGAACCAGAGATGTTGATCGTCGGCGGACCACACGGTGGTGATCCGGGCGTTGAGGCCCAGGTTGCGCGTGCGGGCGGGGAGCCCCTCAGCGCGGGCAAAGTCGGCGGCAGTTGGCTGGGTCCAGGCAGACAAGGCTGGCAAAGCGGCCAGGAGCAGCGTGAGCAAAAGGGACGGGAGCATGCGAGGGTCTTCTTCGTGGCTTCGCGGTTTCATCATGAACGCATCGTACCGGCGAAGGGAGCGACCGGAGCAGATGTGCGACTGATCGCTGAGGCATGAGGAGATGAAACCGCCGAGGCGCCGAGTGGGGAGAGTGGAATGAAGATGCAGGAAACCCGACGCGGCCAGGGGTGCTGATCGCGGAGGAGATTGGAGAGGGTTCACAGCAAACATTTCGTGTTTAGACTAACGCTGCAGATTTGGACCGTGGTCGATGGCAATCCACAAGGCTGCGATTGCAAAGTCTCACTTCACCCCAAAAGGTCAACGCAGCACCCACCGTTACCTGCGGGCAGCGCGGTTGTACGGAATAGCCGCCGAGGTGTTCCGCGACAAAGGCTTCGATTCAATGCAACGGCCATCCGCACACCCGCCAGTGTCACTGCGCGACTCGGGTGCGCAGCTCATCTGCCCGCTCGAGCAGTCGGTCGGGATCATCATCGCGCGGCGTCAGTGTGTAGTGCCATTCGATCTGTGCATGTGGCTTGCCGGGCATGGCCTCAGCTGCGAGATCAAACGGCACGGTGTCCCACAGGGGGGCGCGGGCTTTGCCTATGGCCCACAGTGGTTCGTAGCCTTCGTGGACGAGGCGAACGTCGTAATCGCCATAGAACGTGAAATCGACTTCGACAGGTGTGCGGCCAACTTCACGGTCGTTCAACCAGACCAGGGCGCCCGGCGGATCGGAAGTGACCCGCAATGTCCGCCGCACGCACCCGCCCAGAAGCACCATGCTGAGCATGACCATCGCAACCGCGCGCAATCGCAGAGCGCAGCAGAGAACTGAAATCGGGTCACTCACGATCGCCCTTCTCGCATTGTGATTCTGCAAATCCCAAACTCCTTCGTTCTCGTTCATGTTCCAGGGCAATGGCAGGGCAGCCACATTCTACCAGAAACGCTGGAGCCTGCTGAGCGATCAAGGCTACACTGCGACTCGTGATGACATGAACAGCAGAAGCGAGAAGACCAGTCCGGCTCCCTCCCGTCCCAGCCTCTTCAGCGTTGCAAGTCGGCTGCGGATCGAGGGCGACTGGCTGCTCGTCGTCATTGCAGGTGTGATTGGCATGGTGATGGGCGGCGTCGCGTTTGCGTACATCAGCATCATTCAACTGTGCGAACGCTGGCACGAGTGGGGGCATGTCAACCGCACGCTGCTGCTGGTGCTGGTGGCTGGTCTCCCCGGGCTGGGCGCGCTGCTCACAGGCATCATCACGCACTATGTCAAGGCGCCCGGGCAAGGGCCGGGCGTTTCGGCTGTGATGTACTCGGTTCATCGCGAAGGTTCGCGGCTGCCGCTTCGCCTTGCCTTTCGCAAGTGGATCACCTCCACACTGACGATCGGATCTGGCGGCTCGGCTGGTGCTGAAGGGCCGATCGTCACCATCGGCTCGACCATCGGCTCGAATGTGGGTCAGTGGCTGCGGGTCGATCGTCAGAATACCGCCACGTTGCTTGGCTGCGGGGCAGCAGCGGGGATTTCTTCGGTCTTCAACGCCCCATTCGCAGGGATTCTGTTTGTGCTGGAAGTGTTGCTGCGCGACTTTTCGCTGCGAACGTTGACGCCCATCGTGATTGCAGCAGTTGTGGCTGCGACGTGGACGCAAATGATGCTGGGTGGCAACGAGCCACTCTTCGGCGTGGCCCCCGAGTTCTTTTCAAGCGAAGAAGCGTTCACACTGTTCGAAGTGCCCAACTATCTCCTGCTGGGGATTGTGTGCGGCGTCGTGGGCGCGGTTTTTGTGCGATCACTCTTCTGGGCAGCCGGAGCGTTCGAGCGCATTCGCATCCATCCTGCCCTGCTGCCGGCTGTTGGCGGCCTGATGCTGGGCGTCATCGGCGTGGTGTATGTCACTGCAGCTGGTCGCGATGAACTGCCACCTTTCTTCGGCAACGGGTATCCCGTCATCAAGCAGTTGCTCGATCCGTCGCTGTATTTTGCAGACGTCGCGACGCGCGAACTGCAGATTGGCATGGGCCTCTTTGCGGTGCTGTGCCTGATCGTGATGCTGAAACTGGTTGCGACGTGTCTGACCATTGGTTCGGGCGGATCGGGCGGCCTCTTTGCACCATCACTTCTGATCGGGGCTGCAACCGGCGGCGCGTTTGGCGTGCTTGTCTCGCAGATCGTTCCCTCAGCCAATCCTGGCCATTACGCACTGGTGGGCATGGCTGCCATGGTGGCGTCAACCACACACGCGCCGCTCACCGGCATTCTCATCGTGTACGAAATGACGCGCTCAGAGGGTGTACTTCTGCCATTGATGTTTGCTGCAGTCATCAGCGTGGTGATGTCGCGCGTGCTTTCGCGCGACAGTGTGTACACGTGGAAGCTCACGCGCATGGGACTGCGAATCGGGGCCATGAGCGATCTCACCATTCTCAGGCGACTTGTGGTCAGCGATGTCCCGCTTGCAGATGCGATTACGGTGAAGGGTGAAGACGCAGCTCAGCGGCTGATTGATATCTCAATGTATCAGCCGGTGAGCGACTTTGTGGTTGCAGATGACGATCGCGTGTACGAAGGCATGGTGGTTGGCAATGACCTTCGAACTGCCATGCTGGAGCGCGAGGCAATTCCGTTTCTCCTGGTGCACGAACTTGAACGCACTGACCTTCCCACAGTGAACATGCGCGAGCATCTTGATGTGGTACTCGAACGCTTCAGCCGGTTTGATGTCCACAGTCTGGCTGTGGTGGATGACACCGGCCGCGTGCAGGGTCTCATCACGCGCGAACGGCTGATGCGACGCTATCAGGAAGCGCTGGCGGAGGAGTGAGCACGTCTCGCCAGGGTGCATTCTTGTACACACTGCAGTCGTGATGTACGCTTATGCCTCGCGTTCGATGACGATGGTTGGCTCGAAGGTGATCTTCTTGATGGGTTTGGCCCGCGGCACGCGGGTTCCGCATTTCTTGCAGGTACTGAGTTCTGCATCAGCCCAGAACGCTTCCATCGCCTGCGCGAAGTGCTCGACAATGTCGGCACAGTCAAAGGCCTTGTCGTACACCAGCGCATGGCACTTCTCGCAGTAGAACTGCAGGTGTTCGATCTGGCCGGGCGGTCGCCGCAACTCGACAACCACGCCAATCGTGCCCGGCGGGCGCGTGGGTGAATGTGGCACGTTGCGGGGAATGAAAAACGTCTCGCCCTCGCGGACGGGGATGTCGCGGATCACGCCATGTTCCTGAATGCGAACGACGATATCGCCCTTGAGCTGATAGAAGTATTCTTCGGAATCAACCACATGAAAGTCGTTGCGGGCGTTGGGGCCAGCGATGACCATCACAAAGAATCCCTCGCCATCGTACAGATACTTGTTGCCAACTGGCGGCTTGAGATCAGCCCGATGTTCCTCGACCCACTTGTGAATGTTGATGGGTGGAAGCACTCGAGTTCGCACCGCAGCTGCGTCGAAGGGAACAGCAGCTTGTCTGGTCGGGCTGGAAGTCGTTGTCGCCATGATTCGTCTCCAGAAAAACAGGGTTCTGTTGTGCGATTCAGAAGTCGCCGCGACCACGGCGTCTGATGCCGACATCTTTGAGGAAGCGGTCGAGGTCGCGTTCGTTTGTGAGGATGCGGCTCATCTCGCTCTCGAAGGTTTCGACAGCCTCGCGCGCGACATCAGTTCGCTTGCGGCGGGTTTGCCTTGCGATCTCAGCAGCGCGCTCGCGCGTGATGAAGAGTTTCTCGATGGCGGTCACCGCGCGACTGAGAGCCGTGGCATCAAGTTCAAACTTCACGGCTGAGCCGATCATTCCATCAGCCTTGGGATCGAAGAGGGCCAGCGAAGGATAGATGCGCTCAGCCAGCGGTTGATCGACAATCTCAACGAGTTTCCTGGCAAAGGTCGAACGCATCAGTACGCGCAAATGCCGCTTCTGATAGGCAAGCTCGGAAACGTCGAACACTTCAGTCCCGCCACCTTCTTCAAGATGCTGGGCAATGCTTGCGTGCCATTCTTCGACGAGTTCTTTCTCAGCGGCAACGTGATTGGTGCGCGAGGCAATGTAAAGTTCAATCACATTGGCCCGCTGCGGGTCCTGAACACGCTCGCGGTCCATGAGAGCGGTGACATGCACCAGCCAGATTGCAGCCTGGGTTTCATTGACCGCAGGATCAGTGGCCTCCTGGCTGGCGGCAGGTGGAGTTGTCGCTTCGTCATCTTGAATGTCACGTTGAGCCTGAACAACGCCACACGGCCCGAAGAGCGATAACATCAACAGCAGGACAGCTGGGAATAGAATCGAGTTGGAAGACTGCAACTGTGGCATGGTTGTGGGTGGCTCCGTAAGCTTTTACTCCCTGAACAAGACAACGGTGCGGCCAGCTGCCGCGAAAAATCGCCAAAATTCGGCCTGACGCAACCGCCAATGGTGTCACATAATAGAGAGGGAGGAGCCGCAACAGAGGTCGCACGATTTCCCATGCCCGCAATCCGGTTCAATTTCGCGCTGCAAACACTCCAGCCGATCGTCGCGGCGGCCACGCTGTCGCTGCTTCCGGGCAGCCTGGCGCTCGCGCAGGCTGATGTGCCGGTCGCGACCGTTGACGATGGCGATGGCAGCACAACCACGCGCATCACGCAGCCGCCCAACCGCATCAGCTGGGGCGACTTCGACACCGTGGTCGACCCCACCCGTCCCGAACTGGGCTCAAGCGATCTTGTTGCGGAAGTTGTCGCGCACGAGTTTCTTGAACTCATGTCAAGTGGCAATTATCAACAGGCCCGCGAGCGGGCACTGGTGCTGACTGCTCTTGCCCCTGATCGCCCGGCTGGGCATTACAACCTGGCCTGCGCTCACGCGCAATGCGGTGATCTGGATGAGGCATTTGCGTCACTTGATGCGGCAATCAATCTGGGCTGGCGCGAGACTGCTCACATGTCGATCGATCCAGATATCGACCCCCTTCGCCGTGATCCACGCTTTGCAGCTGTTGTGGAAGACATCCGTTCGCGCGTGCATGCTGAAGCGGTTGTGCCCGCGCCTCTGCGTGAAACTCCCTGGCAGGAGATTGTTGCGGAGATGCAGGAGCGCATGCCTGCGCTGCTCGATCGTTATCACGTGCCTGGCATATCAATCGCTCTGATCCGCGATGGCAACGTTGTGTTCACTGGCGCATATGGCGTTGTTGATGTCCGGCAGCCAGAGACAGCGATGACGTCCCATACGCTCTTCCTCGCAGCTGCACCGGCTGATCTGCTCACCGCGATGGCGGCTGTCCAGCTCAGCGAAAAGACCATCTGGTCGCTGGATGATCCAGTCAGCCGCTGGCTGCACCAGTCGCCGTTGACAGAGAGCAGCGGCGCTGATGTCACCATCCGCAGCGCTCTGAATCACTCAGCCGGGTTGCGCTATCAACCGATCAGCGACATCTATCAGACGATTGATGATGACATTCGCTTCAGTTTCACTCGTGATCGCGCTCGCGCAGATGCGGGTAGGAGCACATGGTGCCCACAGGCGTACCGGCTCATTGGCAGGGCCATTGAGCTGGCGGTCAGCCCCGCCTCGAGCGATGATTCAACCGCAACCGATCCCCAGACACTCGATGGCTATCTGACGACACTCATTCGTGGCAGTATTCTCCGGCCGCTGGGCATGCATCACACACTGCCCCGCTATCCAAGTGGCAGCCGGTACACCGTCGCGACCGGCCACACCGAGTATGGCACGCCCTATCGCATGGATGTGATTGAACCACGCCGGCCATCCCAGCCGATGTTCGCAACAGCTGCTGATCTTGGAAAACTGGTCGCCTTCTTTGCTGGACGTGGCGAAAACGAGCGTGCACCGATTTCGCCAGGCGGGATCATCGCCATCGAGACTCCCGCTGATGCAGAAGGATCATCCTCGCGCAGTTTCGGGCTGGGCGTGATGGTGCTGCAGCCGACAGCAGGGTTCGAAGCCAACGGACCATGTATCGAACTTGGCAATGTCGAGCGCGGCTGCGGATCGCTGCTGCGCTGGTATCCCGAATCCGGCGACGGCATTGTGATTCTCTACAACAGCGCCACCGGCGAACCGCTGGCCCGCCAGCTTGCACATCTTGCACTGGGCGGCATGTAAACCCGCGACCGTGCCGTGTCGTTCATGACGTTCAACCTTCCATCGCGCAGCACGTGCATCTCAGGCAGGTGCTGCACCCAGCCACAACTCGCGCAACTGCTGCGTCACTGGGCCGGGTTTCCCATCGCCAACCTGATGCTGTTCAACTGCAACCACTGGTAGCACGCCCCAGCTGGCATTGGTGAGAAAGACCTCTTCAGCAGCCAAGAGTTCATCAATGCGCAAGGGCGCGATGTGGATTTCGATGCCGCATGCGCGGGCATGGTCCAGAAGAACTGAACGCGTGATGCCGGGTAGGACATAGGCGGGAATCGTTTCATCGCTATCAGCGAGATCGCCACGGGCAGGTGGCGTGCACAGCCTGCCGTCATCAACAAGAAACACATTGCTCACACTCCCGCCTGCGAGTTCGCCATGTGTGGTGAACCACAGCGATTCACTGGCGCCGGCAGTTGCAGCCTGCGTGAGGGCGCTCAGTCGCGGCCAGTAATTGAGCGTCTTGTGTGAAGCGAATCGGTCGAGGGGATTGACGCGATCAACTGCGATGGTTGCCAGGACGCCATTGGCGAAGAACTCATTGGGATAGGGCGTGGGCAGCTGCACGTGGATCATGATGGTGGGATCATGGACTTGGGCTGACCCGGGGGCGGGGGCGGGGGGGTGACTGCGGAGGTTGAGGTCGCCGCCTGTGATCGTGAGGCGGATGCGGGCGTCGGGCAATCCGCTGTGGGCCAGTGTCGCGTTCACTGCTGCAGCCAGCGGCTGTGATTGCAGTCGATGGGAGAGGTTGAGTTGCGACAGTGATTGGGCCAGGCGTTCGAGGTGTCGATCAAGAAAGCGCACGACGCCGTGACGGGCAGCCATGGTCTCGAACAGGCCGACACCATGTTGCACACCTGCGTCGAACGCAGAGATGCGTGCATCCGCAGGCTTGTCAAACAGCTCGCCATTCAGCCAGATGGTCACATCAGTTGTCGTAGAGCGTGGTGACGTTGGCAGGAGCGTCGCTGCGGGTCTCGTTGTCTGACCACCACGACTGTTGCCCGCCCTCGGCGCGATCAACCCGCATGCGGTAGGCGGGGGGATCTTCCTGATATTCAACACCATCGCGAATGGTCCAGCGCACTTTGCGCGAGGCTGCGTTGGGAACTGACACGGTGTTGCGCAGACGGCCGGTTCTGGTTCCCAGCGGGAAGATATCCCAGCGCATGAGATCGGGCGTGAGCACCGGATCGTCGCCGGAATCTTTGACGAAGTCGTATGTCAACTGTTTGCCGGGCGGAATGACGCTCTCAAAGAGCACCTCATTGGTGCGAAGATCAACCAGCTGCATGGTCTTGGGTGAGAGTTCGGTTGAGTTCAGCGTCTGGCTGGCGCCGGTGTACGGGAAGAGTCCGCCACCCGGCCCGTGACAGGCAGTCAGGCAGGGGAGAACCAGTGAGAGGGCGAGGATTGTGTGAAGTCGTTTGGGCATCATGTTGATCATCCGTCCATCTGCAGGAAGAAAACGAGGGGACATCACAATATCGCCCACACGCCAGGATTCAACTGGTGGAGCTGATTCCATCCTATCGGCTGGATCGCTGCTCAAAGCAAGCGGGAATGCGCAAGGTGAGCATGGAGTCAGGCTCGACATGGCTTATGTCCCGCCGCGCGGGCTCCAATCATCTGGCTGCAAGTGGCGGCCGAAAACGGGCGGCTGATGGCTGCAAACTCGGCCCGGGGCACTGTCCATGTCGACCAGCGGCCGGAACGCGGCTGCATGGCCCGGGCGTAGGCATCGATGGAAATCTCAAGCAGGCCATACCACTGATCGCGGAAGGAAAAGACCTCCTCGAAGACGCCATCCGCGGGCTGCTCCTGGCAGGCATAGGCAAAGACCAGCACCGCCTCGTATCCGGGCCCAAAGAGCCGCTGCCATTGCCGCAGGCCATCGACATCATCCTGCGTCACCCAGTTTTCCAGCCCTCTGAGGCGCTGAGCAGGACGATCACCAATACGGGAACTGGCAGTCCGGCAACGAACCGTCCGGGAACTTGGTCGCCAGCGGCGCCCCTTGATGTCGACGATCAGGCGCCTGCCACTGGCGTGATAGACCACGAAATCAAACGATTTCACATGACATGCTTCGGCTGTCTCGTCCGGGTCCAGGGCCGCGCTGTTCGCGTGTCCAGTCGGCAGCAATGTTCGCCGGGCTTCATCAACTGCAAGATATGGCGTTCGGGTGAGGCGCAGATAGTGCTCGAACGCCTGTTCATAATGGACGCGGCGGAGCACCATAGTCAAAGTGTAGGCACGAGGGAGGGGCTGGTGCCAGGACAATCTTACCGGGCGGTTGCTTCGGCTCGCACTTCGCGCAGGACGGTGACTTTGATTTCGCCCGGGAAGGTCATTTCTTCTTCGACTCGTTTGGCAATGTCGCGGGCGATGCGGAAGGCGTCGTCGTCGCTGGCTCGTTTGGCATCAACGATGACGCGCACTTCCCGCCCAGCCTGAATGGCGTGGACTTCATCAACGAAGGGATGTTCGCGGGCGATGCCTTCGAGTTGTTCCAGACGCTTGATGTACATCTCCATCGACTCGCGGCGGGCGCCAGGCCGCGCCCCTGAAATCGCATCAGCAGCCATGACGATGGGCGTGTAAGGCGACGATGAGGGGATGTCGCCATGATGGCCGCCAATCGCGTTCAGCACTTCCCCTGCCTTCTCGCCATATTTCCTGCAGAACTCCATGCCGATGGCGGGGTGGCCGCCTTCCATTTCGTGGTCCATGGCCTTGCCGATGTCGTGCAGAAAGCCGCAGCGACGGGCCATGCGCGGATCAAGGCCAAGTTGATCTGCGATGATCTGCGAGAGGAACGCCACTTCGATCGAGTGCCGCAGCACGTTCTGGCCGTAGCTGGTGCGGAAGTGCATCTTGCCCATGGCTTCGATGATTTTGGGATGCAGGCCGCGCACATCTGCTTCGACAACTGCTTCGTTGCCATACTGGGCGATGCGTTCCTGCATCTCGCTGCGAACCTTTTCCACAACTTCTTCGATGCGGGCCGGATGCACGCGGCCATCAGCAACAAGCTTCTGCAACGACTCAGATGCGATGGCCCTGCGAATGGGATCAAAGCATGACACTGCAATCACGCCAGGCGTGTCATCAACCAGAATATCAACGCCGGTGGCCCGCTCTAACGCCCGGATGTTGCGACCCTCACGTCCAATGATGCGACCCTTCATCTCATCAGAGGGAACTTTGATCGAACGCACCGTCGAATCAGCAACGTGTTCTGCTGCAAAGCGCTGAATGGCCATGAGCGTGATTTCGCGGCTGCGGCTGCGGGCTTCAGCTTCGGCAGTTTCGAGAATCTGTTGCGTGAGGCGGGTTGATTCGTGCTCAGCTTCGTCGCGAGCGTCTTCCAGCACCAGCTCGCGGGCCTTCTCAGCACTCAGGCCGGAAATGTTCTCCAGCCGCGTGCGGATCTGGGTGTGCAGCGCCTCGATCTCAGCCTGGCGGGCGGCCACAGCATCGTTGGCTTTGCGCAGCGACTCTTCACGCTGATCCAGACGGCGTTCCCGCTCGGCAATGCTCTCGAGGCGCTGGTCGAGGCTGTCGAGCTGTTTGCTCAGGCGGCCCTGCTCGCTGCGCAGTTCTTTGCGCTGCTTGTTCATTTCCGATTCGAACGCTTCCCGCCGGGCCTGGGCCTTTTTCTCCGCTTCGAGTTCGATCTTTGATCGGGCGGTCTCGCCTTCTGCAACTGCAGCTTTGCGAATGCCCTCAGCTTCCAGGCGGGCCGCACTCAATGATCGCGACCCGATCACGCCATGCAGCAGCCACGCAATGACACCCCCAGCCACCAGACCACCTCCAGCCATCAGCCAGGCCGTGGTGGTGTCAAGAGCCAGAAGAACTGCTGGCGACGAGGAAAAAGACGAGGAAAAACTGGTTACATCAAGCAAGGCGGCACTCCCACGACATCAACGTCGCCACGATGTGTGCGCCAGTCTGCCATCGTCACATGCTCTTCTGAGTTGGCGAGCCAACCCTGGAGAGCACAGAGAGCGTGCATGTGCCTCAACTAGCGCAAGGCCAAAGCCAAAGATAGATTGACGATGATGATGATGTTACATCAGCTGCGCCGGAACGAGCGCTCAGTCGAGTTGGCATCGGGACTCGGCAAGCGCACATGGAGCAGGGCGGAACATTCCTTCACGTGATGTGCCAGAGTGGCACGGACAATGCTATCGAACAAACAAACGTGATCATCAATCAATCTATATGGAGAGCGAACTCTCCCATCGGCAGTTGCGCACAAGAGGAGGCAGACTGACCGCGAAAAAGCCCCGCCAGGGCGGGGATGAAAAAAGACACATCATTATGAGGAGCCTGGGGGCCATATGTCAAGTGGGTGCCCCCGGCTGGTTCGCCGAGCCGTCCGTCTCCTCCATCATCACCCGCGATAGAGCACCACGGCTGCGACAAATCCCAGCAGGCAGCCGGACACTGCCAGGCCCACGACCATCACACTGCTCGCCCACCATCCCAGCGCAAAGAGAAACGCAACCAGCAGTCCGACGCCCATGCCGGTGACAAATCCCACGCGTGGCCAGGTGTAGTGAGCCCACACACCCGGGCCAATATCACGAGGCGGCGACCCGCTTCGAAGACCTGCGTGCGGGGGCGGGAGGTGCGGGGGGGACGCTGTCTGATCCTCAACCGGGACCGCAAGCGAGTCCTCTATCGAGTCCCGAGCCTCCGCCTCTTGATTGTGTACGCGCTCAGCCTCCATGAAATATCCCTCCCGATACAGCGAAACTGCTGTTACCATGCCGAGTACAACATCTCAGCAAACCATCCTCAGCAAACCATGATCACCGTAGGATACCGCAAAAACCGCATTGCACCGAATCCCAAATAGATTTATTCCAGCACCACTCCCAAAGAAGCGAATCACATGGCTGCACCATCCCCACCCGCGCGTTCATCATCGGCTCGCTCCACCATCACCCTGGCGTCGCTCATCGAAGCGCCTCTGCGGCTCGCTCTGGAGTATGGAAAGCAGTTGGCAGCGGACATTCCCGCTGCTGCGTTCACGACTATGCCACACGCGACGATGAACCATCCTGCCTTCTGCTTTGGCCATACTTCGATCTATGGCGATCGCATGCTGAGCCTGCTGGGGCGCGACGATCTGGTGCAGCCGCGTCCCACATACACTGAACTTTTTCAGTTCGGGGCAGTCTGCGCGAATGATGCGTCCATCTATCCACCCAAGGATGACATCATGGCCTATTACATCGAGCGCTACACCGCCGTTGCTGATGCTTTGCCTGATGTGCCGGATGATAAACTGGCTCATCCCAATCCCGGGTCCGGCCGCATGAAAGAACTCCTGCCAACCATCGGCCAGATGGTGAACTTTCTTGCTGGGGCTCATCACATGGTTCACCTGGGCCAGGTCAGCGCCTGGCGCCGGGCCATGAACCTGCCGCCATCCATGCGGTGAACGGCTTGGACGCCGTGTTCGTTTCGCGCGCTGATTATTTTGAGATCGGAATCATGAAGAAGACACGTCCATCTGCATTCGCTCAGGTCTGTTCTGCCCTGCTGCTCCTGGTGCTTTGGAGTCAGCCTGCCTTGGCTCAGGGGACCGAGGGGTTCCTGCCCGATCCTATCACCAGCGAACAGTTTCAGCACGAGATCGAGCATCTGGACCTCACCTGGGAGCAGCGGCTGGCTGTCGAAGCAGCCCATGAACAGTACAAGGTCGAGGCCCGGCAGTACCGCGAGGGTGAGATCGAGAAGTTCATCAAGAAACTCAGCGAGATGCAGGGTGGCGGCTCAATGATGCCCCAGCGCAAGGACATTGAAGAAATGCTCAAGCTGCGCGAAGATGGCGTCGCGCGCATTCGCAGCATTGACCGCTCGCTCTTTACTGCAATGAACGAGGTGATGACCGATGTCCAACGGCCCCGGCTGGACCGCATGCGCCGCGTGCGCGAGCGCACCATTTACGAATCATCCATCATCGAATCATCCATCATGCAGAACATGTTCGACGACAGCAGCATGGTCAACCTTCTGGAACTGGTGCGCGAGTCGAAGTTCAGCCCAGCTGTCGAGGAGGCTGTCGAGCCCCCACTCATAGACTACGAAATCGCGGTGAACATCGCGTTGCGCGATGCAGAAGAAGAGATGTTCAAAGCCATCATGAAGATGTTCGACATGATGTCCAACATGGGCATTACCGGCGGCGAAGAGATCGAGCCCGAAGACATGGCCGAAATCGGGATGGCGATGCAGCAGGCCATGGCCGAAGTGATGCAGGGCGCTCAACAGGCCGCTGCCAAGGTGAAGGATGTCACCGATCGCTCCCAGCGCGCCATTGCTGCGGCTTTGCCTGAACAGGAACGTGCATCGTTTGAGATGCTATATCGCCGCCGCATGTATCCGGGTGTCTATGAAGACTGGTCATCGCCCGAGCGGTTGATGGACGCCATTATCGCCAGTGATCGCGTTCCTGCTGCTGCCAGGAACGAAGTGCGCATCGCGCGTGACGCCTGGCAGCCGAGTTATGAGAGTTTCTGCCGCCAGATGGTTGAACTGGATGAGAAGCAGAAAAAGAGCAACAACGCGTTCACGATGAATCCTGACTTTGACTGGGAAGCATACTCGAGCAAGAGGCAGGAAATTCAGACGAAACGCACAGAACTGAACGAGCGCACCCGCGAAAAGGTTATCGCAGCCATTGAGCCCGATGAAGCCGAGCGCGAGCGCTTTGCCATGCTCGAGTACGACGCCAGTGCAGAAGATATTGCTGCGGCGATCCGTGGCGAGGACATTGTCCAGGACGAGTTCTTCGAGGCTGAGGATAGTGTCGAGTGGTATGGACGATCCGATCTCTTTATCCCGGCTGCCATGGCTGAGCCCGAACTTGCGCTCTACCTCAAACGCCTGGGACTGGGCGAAGACCGCATCACGATTGCAATGTCGCTCTACCCGGAATATGTCGAGACCTCGCAAGCGTTGCAGCAGGCAGCACTGGAAGTCATCAACACTGCGCGCGGGTCTTTCCGGACTGAAGAGAAACCGTTTGATGAAGGCACTGTTCGCGACATTGAAAAGGCTGCTGCGGAGATATTGACGGCCCAGAGCAGCGCTGATGACGCGTTCCTTCAGGATATCGCGGCACTGTGCGCTGCTGAACATCTCGATCGCCTGCCCGCAATCAGGAAAGCCCGCGAACTCGAACGTCTTGACGTTGGCAGGCAAGGCATGGGATGGGTCACCACTTTTCAACTCATGCCTGCTGTAGCAGCACTCGATCTGGATCAGCCCGCTGTGACTGCCCTCGCGCCGGTTCTTGCAGAATATGAAGTCGAAGCGCTGCCACTGTTTCGCAAACAACAGGAAGCAGCAATCGCGTTGCAGATCGCTGAGGTTCGGGCCCAGGTGATGCAACACAAGTTCTTCGAAAACGAAGCGAATCATGACGATCAGCAGGCCATGTGGGCTGAGTATCAGAAGCTCACCGGGGAGGCCACTAAGCGCGTGCAGCAGCTGGCACGCGAACGAAACACGCTCATTGAGAAATGGGTTCCCGAAATCGCGAACGCTCTGCCCGCTGAAGCATCCGAGAAGTTCCTTCAGCTCTTCAACGAAAGCCGCTATCCCGAGGTGTATCCCGACCGCACAGACGCACGGCCAATGGTGAACGCAGCATATAGCCTGCGCGATCTTTCCCCCGAACAGCAGAATGCTCTGGATCGGATCAACCAGGAACACATTCGTGAGCACGAAGCCTACAGCGATGAGCTGGTCAGGCTCACCGCAGCTGAGGATGGAAATCCCTGGTGGGATTCGGACGATGAGACCGGCCCCGATGCCAAGGCCATGGAGGAATGGCAGCGACGGATGATCCGCACCGCCCAGGTACAGTTCTACCGCATCGAACTCAACGAAACCACTCGCCGCGCCCTGCGGGCCACACTCTCGCAAGAGCAGGCAACCCGCGTGCCCGGCCTGGCAAGTTTCGACATCGGTGATGCGGACGCTGATGACGATGGATGGTAAGCGATGCTCGCGTGCTGCTTCATGCTGTGACGCTCAAGCGCAGATGCACCACAATGAGTCATGCATCAGCCTGAGACGGATGACGGCCCGCATTCCGCTCCAACTTTCAAGCCATCCCTCTGCGCATTCCGATAACGGCAGAGCGGCAATTGATGCGCGTTCACTACCGCCGCGCTCGCGTTTTCTCATGAATGGAAGGCATTGTGCGGACGATTGCAATCGTCAACCAGAAGGGTGGATGTGGCAAAACCACAACAGCCATCAACCTCGCAGCTGTCTGCGCCAAGCGCGGTCTGCGCACCCTTCTTGTTGACATCGATCCCCAATCACACTGCGCTGCAGGGCTGGGCGTGCCCGAAGATGCCATCGAGCATCACATCGGCTCTGCGCTGGTTGCGAATCTTGATCGCGGCTTCAGCAGATCATCGCTGGTCTGGGAAGTTTCGCGCAACTTCGATCTTGCTCCCAGCACCATGAGCCTCGCGGGTCTGGAAGCGCCCGGAGGCGGGCTGCACCGCCTGCAGGACAAGGATCGCCGGCTGGCAATTCTGCTCGGGCACCTCGCTCCGCATTACGATCGCTGTTTCATCGATTGTCCGCCCAACATTGGCCTGCTCACCTACAACGCCCTGCGGGCTGCAGGCGAAGCGCTGATTCCCGTCGAGACTGCGTTCTTTGCGCTGCGCGGGGCCCGCAAACAGTGGAACACCATCCGCAGTTTCGTTGAGCGCATCAATCATCCGATCAGTTGCTATGTGTTGCCAACACTCTTCAAAAAGAATGAAGAGCTCGCTGCGAACATTCTGGCTTCGATCAAACGCGAGTTTGGCGGGCGCGTGATCCCGCTGGTCATCAACGATTACCCCCAGATTCGAGAAGCAGCCAGCTTCGGACAGCCAGTTATCGAGTATGCTCCAGATTCCGACGGAGCAGCAGACTTTCTGCAACTGGCAGACTGGCTGGATGATCATCCTGCTGACCCGCCAGCCATTGAAGTTGCAGTCAGACGCAGCGTGACTGTTCCCTACTTCATTCCCGGCCTCGATGATCCTGACCTTGTAAGTCAGGATGAGCCCGCAGATCAAACGCAGACGTCAGATGAATCGCCGCCTCCGCCTCCTGTAAATGGCGCAGGCACACGAGCCCAGGAAATGGCCAGGCGCGTGCAGCGCATGGTGGAAGCGCGGCAGACGCCGCCAGCCGCGCAGAACATTGTGGCTGGCAATACACCTGCTGCAACACGCACCTGTGATGACGCATCTTCCGCAAGCGCGTACGCTCAGGCACCGTCGTCAGCATTTCAGACAACGACACCAACTGCCGAGACGCACGCGCTTGATGCTGTGACGCTGGCCCAGCGCCGCCGCGCGACATTGATTGAATCCAAGGATGTGCCGACACAGCTCGCGCTGCTGCACACCAATCTGGTGCGTCTGTTCGGCGCGCGGCAGACCGGCCAGGGCGTGCTCTTTCTCCAGCCGGGGGCCCCAGACATGCACATCAGCGTGGCTGGCAGTTTCAATGGATGGTCAGGAACTGCTTCACCATTGCGATACAACCCGGCTGCTGGTGCCCACGAACTCATGCTGCCACTTGCGCGCGGCGAACATCAGTATCGTCTGGTGATTGACGGGCGCTGGCAGGCTGATCCTTATAACACGCACAGAACCCGCAACGAGTTTGGCGAAGAGAACAATGTCATCGTCGTCACGTGATCGACATCATGTGCCAGAGGGCTGAGACGCTGCGACTTCCTGCAGCGTTCAACCGGAATGGAAAGGAATCCTCGAATGTCCGAGCCGTTTGATCCCATCGACCATCTTGCAGACCTCTTCCTGACCGATGGCGCGCGTGCACAAAGAGACAATGATCACGAAGAAGGCTCAGCGCCCAGGCCCGCTGCGTGCATCGAGCTGATTGTGGTTGGTCATCTGCCTGTTCGCGCGGGATTGTGGCTGACGCAATATGCAGATGATGTTGCCCGTGAAGTCGGTCCGACGGGGTTGGTGCGGCTGGATGGCGGGCAGTGGATTCTCGAAATCCTGCGTGGCCGCGAAGCGGCAGTCCGCGCTTCAGCTGCTGCGTCGCTGCGTGAAGCTATGAGCGCTGTTGCGGATGCCGTTGACCATTGGATCATCAGGCCCGAGGCTGCAACTTCGTTTGCAGATGCGCTGGCTGCAGGGCCCGATGTCATTACCATTCTCAGCGGCGCTGATGAAGCGGCAGTGGTGGCTGCCTATCGCCTCATCAAGGACATGAGCGAAGCTGCGACTGAATGCAACCACGCACTTCCGCGCATCGAACTTGCCATCCTGGGCGCTGATCCCGAACAGGCTGCCCGCGCGCACGACAAGGTCGCAACCACAGCCCGCAATCACCTGGGCATCGACGTCCCCATGCAGCGCATCATCAGGGCAATGGGTGCACTCGGTTCCACGCTTCACTTCCGCTTTCAGAGCGATGGCCGCGCCTGTCTGCGGGAACTCTTCAGTGAAATCCGAACCGGACAGACAACTGATGCCGTTGCTGAACCTGCTGATGCAACGAGCGCAACCGACGCAATCTACAACCTCGAACCAGCTGCCAACCACGGTCTCGAAAGTGATGCCAGGACGCTGGAGAATGACATTAGTAGTGATGGTGATGATGCCATGGTCGATGAACTCGAACGACTCATGGCAGAGCGTGCTGAGGTACTCCGCAATATGGCAACACCACTCGAACGCTGCTCCAGCAGCCCGGTTTCGACGGTGCGTTCCAACCCCACGGTGCCGCCACCTTTTGCACCTGCAGCATCAACGTCTGCTTCGCCGCACGCTGCAGCGGTCGCAGAAGCGCCAGCCAGACGCATGCCTCCCAAACCAGCCATGCAGGTGGAAGCCAAGCATGTTTCGTCGCATCGTCCGGCTGAACACAGCCCCGCAGATGCAGCCGCAGCAGTTGCCCGCTCGCCGCAGGGTCGTTCGCTGTGCAGCTGGATTACGGGCCTGGCCCAGCTGCCTGTTGAATGCAGTGAAGCGGAGACAATCGAGATCGCAGTTGACAGCAGTGGCGAGTTGCATCTGATTGCCTGGCAGGATGATCTGCGCGCGATCAGTCGCGCTGAATCCTGGCTGCAGAAGAACCGCAAACTTCTGGCAATGGCCTGTCCCAATCACCCCATTCGGCCCCAAGGCAACGTGCGCGTTCATGTTGTCTGTAGTGAACCCGCATCAATCGCAGACCTGCATGGCACGCAGATGCGCCTGCATGTGCTGGCGCCTGTTGAAGTCGAAGGCAAGACAGCGTGGTACGCAGCAGCGCTGAATGCTTAATGGGGCCGTCGCGCCCGTCTACTATTCTGCGTCATGGATCACAACACGGAATACGACATCGAGCCGACGGATGATGAAGGAGAGCGTGGCTTTCAGCCCGGTCCAACGTCCATGCCCGCGGAAGAAGTGCGCGTTGGTGGCGATGGACGTCTTGTGAGTGATACTCGCTGCGGCGGATGCGGATACAACATGCGTGGCATGATGGCGCACGATCGCTGCCCACGTTGTGGACGGGCTGCAGCACTCGGCACGGGCGCAGGAGCCGCAGCCCGAGACGAACAGGGTCGCATCGCAGAAGAAATCCCCTGCAAGCGCTGCGGCTACAACCTGCGCGGACTTGACGATTTCACCGCCTGTCCTGAATGCGGCACAGCAGTCGGATGGTCAATCCGCGGCGACTTCCTTCGCTATGCAGCTCCCGACTGGGTCGAACGCCTGGCGATCGGATCGTGGTGGCTGACTGCGGGCATCGTGACCACACTTCTGACAACGCTGCTCTCGGGGTCGTTCCCGCTGGCGGCACTCATGTTTGACACACTCTCGCTGGCCGCCTCGGCTGCTGCGGTTGTGGGTGTGTGGCTGGTGACGACCCGGGAAGTCTCTGCGATTGAAACCTCGCTTTTCAATGCACGCATCATCGCGCGCATCGGCATGTGTGTCGGATTCGCAGGTTCGCTGATGCACTATGTCATTCTCACAACCGATTCACAAAAACTTGCTGACGCGATCGCGAACCTGATGGTGATTCCCGCAATCGCGGAGTTTGTTGGAGTGATTGCGCTCTGTATGCATGCACGGCGGCTGGCGCTGCGCATTCCCGACGTTTCCCTGGCTTCCGTGACATTGATCGTGATGTGGGGGTTCTCGATCTCGCTGCTGGCATCAACGGTGTTTCAACTCACAGGTGCAATGGCGACGGTGCAGGCCAGCGGGCTCTCGGGCGGTATCGCTGCTGCAGGGTGCGCCATCGCGCTGTTGCTCGTGGCATTCTTTGTCTGGGGTCTGGCATTGCTCTTCCAATATCGAACAGCCCTTTCCCATGCTGCACAGGAAGCACGCTCGACCTGGGCCCGGTGAAGCGAGACGCGTTGACCACAACACGCAAAAAGGAGGAGGCCGGCAAGGGCAACAGCGCCACATGCCGGCCGCCTGGTCGTCGTGAGCCGGTAAAAGAAATCATCTCAGCGGGCGACTGACGACGAGATCGTGTGATCAATCTTCTCGATAGATACCGGAGACAGGGCCGACCGAGACCCTGTCGCCTTCGACAACCCGTGGGAAGTTGTTTGGCATGTCGCGCCAGTCGCCATCATCGTTGAACTGGGCAGTGCGATACTTGAGTGCGCCCACACCCAGGAAGTTGACCTGGAAACTGCCGATGTCGCGGCCGTTGAGCAGGACCGTATAGCGGCTCATCGGGGGCGCGAACTGAATCTTGGCCTTGAAGCGGCGTTCGGTAGCGCGGTCGCGATCCTTTTCGAGGTACTTGCTGTTCCCTTCGATGCGGGTGTTGCCACGCAGTTTGGTACGCACGCGATAGTCGCGCATCTGCATGGTTGCAGCATCAGAAGAGGGCGCGACCGCCAAAGCGAGCGGGGATGCCAGGGCCATCGCAAGAAGCCCGGCAATGAGACGTGAACGTGTCATGGAACTGTCCTTTCAAGAAACAGAAGAAGTTGACCAGGCAATCAGCGGAGTCGCGCGCAGGCGAGCGTGATACACACGCAGGAAAACAATCTGAACGTCCAAAGGACGCGGCCTCCGGACTGGCCGACCTACAGTTTGGGGCTATGGTTCTCCGCCCTGAAACTGGAATGCTGCCTCGGCCGGTGATCGAGACCGATCGGGCGTGCTTTGAATGCAGCTATAACCTGCGCGGCCTGCGGGTGGGCGACCTCTGTCCTGAGTGTGGCAGCGTCATCCCGCGCTCGAGTTTTCGCGATAATCCCTTCACCATTGCCAGGCCAGAAGTGATCCGCCGGTTCCTGATCGGGTCGCTGGCAGCGGCTGGCTGCGTGGTGTGCATCATTGCGACGTTGTGGCTGGGATTCTTTGGTGTGATCTCCGATCAAGTCCGATCGCTTGCGCTTCTTTCGATTGGAGTGCCCTGGATCATCGCGATGTTTCTGCTCACCCCCGCGCTGGAAGTACCCGAAGCCATCACGCGCGGCTTTCGCAAGCGCAGCTGGCTGCGGCAATGTGCCCGATGGGGTCAGCTTGCATGGCTGCTTCCAGCATTCCACATTGCCCTTGGCATTCTCAACGTCAACACCCGCAGAGTTGATGATGTGCTTTCCGCGATGAGTTTCACCGGCGCGCTGGTCGGTGTGATTGCGACTGTCATGCTGGCCCTCTTGCTGGAGCGACTTGCGGAGTGGGTGAAGGACGACACTGCTGAGCGATATCTGCAATGGTTTCAGTGGTTTGGTCCGATCACGCTGCTGCTTCTGATGGCGTCTGGCGGCCTTGCTGCGACGCTCTCCCAGTTGCTGGCTGTATTGGCGTGGGCGCTCTTTCCTGTTGCGATATTGATGCTTGCAAAGTCCATCGCGCTGTCGGTCGAACATCGCTCAGAACACATGACCCGTGAAGATCGCAGGCGCGAGAGACAGCAGCGCGAGGCGGCTGAGTTTGACCGCAGAATCGCTCACATGCGCGAGACCCACACGCGCGAGACACACTCATCATGACCAGCACGACGCGACTCGAAAACGCCCGACCCAATGGCACCCTGCGGGCTGCAGTCATCGGCGTCGGCCGCATGGGACGCCATCATGCACGGCTGTATGCGCAGCATGAAGCGACTGACCTCGTGGGCGTGTTCGATCACGATGCAGGCCGCGCAACAGCCATCACGTCCGAATGGGGGGGAAAGGCCTTTGCGTCGCTTGATGAAATGATCGCATCTGGTGTTGATGCAGTCACCATTGCAACGCCAACCATTCATCATCGAGCGGCAGCGGAGCGTTTACTTGCTGAGGGGGTTGCCTGTCTCATCGAAAAGCCGCTTGCGCCGGATGTGGTTGAAGCGCGCGCGATTGCAGATGCAGCCCAGCAATCCGGGACCGTGTTGCAGGTGGGGCATGTCGTGCGCTATGACCCGCTCATGCAGGCCATCCGCGCAATCGAAGGCCTTACGCCACGTTTCATACAGGTCGATCGCATCAGCCCCATGACCTTCCGCAGCGTAGATGTTGGCGTCGTTCTTGATATGATGATTCACGATCTGGATCTGCTGCTCATGTTCACCGGTCGCGAGCCGGAAGACGTTGTTGCCAGTGCGGTCTGTGTGATGGGAGAAGCAGAAGATGTGTGCAACGCGCGGCTGACGTTTCCTGCAGATGCAGATGGCCACAGGTGTGTTGCCAATGTCACTGCCAGCCGTCTCGCGTTCAAAACCGAACGCAAGTTTCGCATCATTTCCGAAGACTGCTACATCTCTGCTGACTTCGTCAAGCGCAGCGGCACGGTGGTGCGGAAAACAGCGAATGCAACTCAGTTGGCAGATGTTCGCGCCAAACTCGCAGCCGGAGCTGATCTCTCTGATGTCAACTACCTTGAGCTGGTGCAGGTGGACGAGATCACAGCTGGCGATCGCGAACCACTGCGAGCGCAACTGGACGATTTCATCAGCGCCATCCGATCGGGAACGCAGCCCATGGTGGATGCAGAGGCTGGCTTTGCAGCGGTGCGGACCGCAGAGCGCATCGTCGCATCGGCCCGGGCTGCAGGCTCGCGAATGGTGTAACACTCAAGGGCCATCGCGTTTCCGTCATGCCCGCGCCGGCGGGCCCCGCGAAGGCATGGGCTGTGGTGTCATTCCCGCCTGCGGACTTTATGCGCGATTTGTCGTATTCGCTTGCGCCATAGGCAAATCGCGTCATATTGGAGGTCTCACTTACTTACAAAATGCCACCAGCCTGGAACGCGAACTTTGGAACATTGGAAGCAAGTCATCACAGTCAGAATCAGCATCCGACTCGCCCGTGATCGCACGCTCAAACGGAGGGCTAGTGCATAAAGCCCCTGCGCGGGGACGGCGAGAAATCGCGATTGCCTCGGTAACACCCGCGCCAGCACCTGATTCATCAGAAACTGGCGTAGACTTCGCATCAACGCATGAGCGATTCATCGTCCCAACCTTCTGCTCAACTTCCGCAAGCGATCGTTCGCCCGCGTGGGCGTTGGTCGTGGGCGTGGCTGCTGCCGGTGATTGCTCTGATTTTTGTCGCAGGGCTGCTGTGGCGGTCCTGGAGCATGCGCGGCGTTGATGTCACAATCAGTTTCGATGCTGGCTATGGATTGCGGTCGGGTGACACCCTGCGCTATCGCGGCATCGAAGTCGGCGAAGTCCGCGACATCCGGCTCTCACCCGATCTCACGGGCACGATTGTTGATGCACGATTGTTTCCGGATGCGGCGCATCTTGCCAGGACGGGCACGCAGTTCTGGATTGTGCGGCCACGCATCGGTCCATCGGGCGTGAGCGGACTCGACACCATCGTCGGACCTCGTTACATCGCTGTTCAGCCCAGCGGAAGTGACACGGTTCGCTTTGACTTTGATGGTCTTGATGAACCTCCTGTCATCGCACAGGCTGAAGAAGGCGATCTGGAAATCATTCTGCAGGCGAATCAACGCGGCAGTCTCCAGGCTGGTGGGCCCGTCACATATCGCGGCGTTCAGGTGGGCACCGTGGTTGCGGTGGGACTGCGGAGTGATGGCAGCGGTGTTGATGCACGCGCGCACATCCAATCGCCTTATGTCTCATTGATGACACGCAAGACCCGCTTCTGGGATTCGGGGGGCGTCACCATCCGGCTGGACCTCAGCGGCGTGACCGTCGACATCGATTCACTTGCAGCGGCTACGCTTGGCGGTGTCTCGCTTGCTGTTCCGCCTGATGGTGGGCCACCTGTGCGAACCGGCCATCGTTTTCAACTTTTTCGCGAGGCTGATGAGGAGTGGCTCAAGTGGAATCCAGCGGTCCTCATCGGCAACGAACTGCTTCCAACCGGCGCGCGTCTGCCTCACATGGAACGGGCCCGGCTCAGCTGGGAGACCAGCATCGTCCGTCGCGACAAGTCGCGCTCTGCATGGGTGATTCCAACTGAGCGTGGCATCATCGCGCCGCTTTCATTGCTCGAAACACCCGATGGTGCCCGCGATCGCTCGCTGCATCTGGAAATCGCAGGCGCGGATGTGCCTCGCGACGCGGGGCTTGCCTTTGCAACCAATGGCATGGGCATGCTCGAAGTTCGCCTTGCGCCCAGCAACAGCAGCGCAACCGATGTGTGGAAGTTTGCTGATGTTCGTGCCGCTGCTGAGGTCGAGGATGTCCTGGTCACAGCTGGGAGCGCCATGCCCATGATTCCAGTCTCAGCAGCACGGCTGCTCACGCGCAGCGGCATATGGAAGGTCGATGAGGCGATGAGCTTTGCAGATGAGTGGAATGGCGCAGCGGTTCTCAGCCGCGTTGATGGCGCTCTGCTGGGCATTCTGCTGGTCGAAGATGGCGTCGGCCGCGTTGCGCTCTTTCCCATTGATGTGGTGAAGCGCCTGCAGGTGGAGTAGCGAGCGACGATGTCACGCTGATGGTGCCCGCGCTATTCCGGCTCAGCCTTTTCAAGCGGCGTTGTGCGGCTGGCGTGTTCGGTGATCGTGATCAACGGCGGCTCGTCGGCGTCAGGCTCACTGTCATCCACACCTGTTGGCGTTGCTGCGAGCAGATCTTCGGCTCGTGCAGCCATACTGCGGAGCATTGCTGCGGTGCGCGCGACTTCATCCTGCAGGCAGCCACTGATATCGCGACGCGCTTCGTTGATGCGGGTGGAGATGCCGGTTTCGAGTTCTGTGGCCAATGCGCGGGCCGATGCTTCGCGGGATTCCAGCGAATCGAGTTGCTGGGCGCAGGACGCAAGCAGGTCAGTCATGCGTTTCTGGATTGAGCGCGAGGATGTTTCAAAGGTGCTCAGCTCTTCACCTGCGCGTCCAAGATCGTGCTCGAGTGCAGCCCGGGCTTCGTTGATGGTGCAGGCTGCAGCATGAGCATCGCGGGTCATGTGATCGGTCGCCTGCTGGATTTGCTCACGGCGCCTCTGATGCTGTTCTTCTGCTCGGTCGAGGGCTGCGATGCGCTCTTCGACAGTGTTGAGTTTCCCGGCCGCTTCGCTGATCTCGGAGCTTATCTTGCTGACACTGTCGTCATGGCGGCCGATTTCCTTCTCGAAGCGTTCTGCAGCACGCCTGGATGCATCCTTGAGACGGGTGTCAAACTTTGTCAGGTACTGTTCGATGCGGCTCTCGAACGCGGCGGCCTGCTGGCTGATGGAGTTGCCCAGAGCAGCAAGGCTCTCCTCGCGCTGACTGGCTGTGACGAGCAAGGCGTCGACACGGTCGATCTGCGACTGGAAGGCTTTGAGCATGCGGGCCCCCAGGTTCAACCGCTCATGCATCTGCCTTGAGAGATCAGCTGCCTCAGCAGCGCAGCCGGACGCCTCATCCATCGCTTCGCGCAGTTGCCTGGACTCGGCGCGAGCGGAGTCGACCAGATCGCGCAGCGATGCGACCAGTTGCTCAATGCCTTTCTGATCGATCACCCGTGGCGTGAGGAAGATGGAATCTGAATCCGGCATGGTCGACATTATGCCATGATTTGCGATCGCGTGCACGCAAGAGGGTAATCCCTCTTGATAAGGTGTCAGTTGGGCTCGCCGCAAACTTCTCAACTGCAGGTTATCAGCTGGCGAGCAGATCCAGCGACGCGCCTTCGCCGAACATCGATGTGACCCCAAGCTGCGGGTGGAACTGGGACGGTCCAGCGATCCAAGTGTGAAAGTGCGCTAGCCGCCGCTAATTTCGATTGCCTCGAGCGGACCTATCCAGGTTACCAAGGCGTGTTGTTGACCATTCTCGGAGACGATGGTGAACTCGAATGAGCCGACCATCGTCTGAACCGCGCGAAAATCCGCAGCCACATGCAACACCTGGTCCCCTTGCGCGGCTACCTCAATCCAAGCTGACAATCCCCGCGGAAAGCCTTGCTGAAGAATGCGGAGTTCGCCTTCAGCCGGGTCTCGCCGACCGAGATTGCACCGCTCGCTCACAATATGCGCTCCGGGTCGAGAGCGATTTGCATCCAGCACCAGCATCAGGGGCCGCTCGTGCTCGGGAGGGTCAACGCGTATTGAAACGGGAAGAGTAAACTCAGGGTGTCGTTCGGAATCGGTCACAACCTGCACATGTCCCTCGACAACCCCACCAAGCGAGAGACCCGATGTGAGGCGCAGCTCAACCCCCTGTCCACTGCCTGCGGCAACAGGATGGGTTGTCAGGTGAACGTCACTTCCAAGGTCGTGGCGAGCGCGAACCACTGATATCTCCGATGCACCCTTCGGCACGATGATGCAAAAGGCGCGGCCTTGTCTGTCTGACCGGTGATGGACAATCAACCGCTGAGGTTGCACGATGTATGGCACATCCGAGTCGAATACCATATGAACGGTCAAATCCTCGAAGCCGCTGTCCCGCTGACCTCTCGCGCGGATCACCGCAAAGTGATGTTGCACACCCTGTTCAGCTTCCACCATTGTCCACATGCGAAAGGAGCATTCCTCCAGCGGGCCCAGCAGAGTCTGCGAGAACGCCGTGTCGACGCACGAGCACGACAGACCGAAAAGCTCGAGCTCAATGGTTGCTTCAGAAACATTTCGGATGAGGACGCGGCGTTCCGCCCTCGCCATTACAGGCAGTGGGCCGAGCAACTCCGGCGACCCGGAGATGATGGCAAGACGCTGTCCATCGACCTCAGTGCGGGGTGAGGTGCGAACCATCCAGCCCACCCCGAGGAACACGCACGCACCCGCGACTACCACGCCAAGTAATTGAATGGCCTTCATCGGTGCTCGCGATCCTTGATGGCACGGTCGGAATCGATCGCCCCATCTGATACACGCACGAGTGGAAACCCCTGTATCACCGCTTCGAGCGTTGTGCTTTCAGTGTCGAGACCGTTTACCGTGTTGAAGACCACTGCCTCAGGCGACACGACAGCGGTCATCAGTTGAGGTGTCAGTTCAGCGTTCAGACCTCGCACCTCCTCTATCTCGAAGCTGGTCATCACCGGACCCAACGGGGCGACCGGCCAGCCCTCAGGTCCGAAAATCTGCAGGGCTGCTGCCCGCAGCGCCTCAGCATTTGGATCACCTGAGTTCCCTGCCTTCGCCGAGTGGTGGTCTCGAAGCTGCTCGTACTCTCGCTTCTTCGCGGCGCTCAGCGTGGTGCGCGTGTACAGGGTCCTGGTGCCCGCCTTGGGAACCCAGATGTCATCAACGAGCGTGTAGGATAGTGTCAGAATCTCCTCGGCCAGCGAGTTGTAGAGCGCATCGAATCGCCGAATCGCAATCGGGGCATAGCCGTACTCCCGCGAGACCGTCACCAGCAGTACCGATGGTGCTCCATCAATCAGGATGCCATCACCGCGCAACAGCAGCGTGCCTTCTTCGGGATCAACATCCTGAATCTGAAGGGTTGGTGACTGGAGCAGCAACTCTCCCAGCCGCCTGATCCCAGTTGTGTCCAGCCAGCGGCCGAGCGCCATGAATGGTCCGGGATACAGGCGGGGATTCTGCAGCGGCTCTTGGATGATGAATACGTCCTTGCCGGGAATCCATCCGACCGAGTAACTTGCAGTGCTCACATAGGCGGCACCGACTTCAACGATTTCGGCATCAAGATCGGCGCGTTCCCCGGCAACGCCCCGGAAATACCAGTTGCCAAGAGAATCCTCCCCGGCGAGCCCCGCGCGCAGAAGTTCTCTCGAACGCCAGCCACCGTCAGCCTGCTGTACCTGAACGTAATCTGCGTGCCTGGTTTCCAGCGACCCTATCTGCATATCGTGATGCAGCAGCAGTCGCGCAACAGCGACCGCGCGTTCGTCGCGTCCCGCATCATCAAATTGCAGACTTCCGAGAAGCGCCGCGAAAGCGCACACCAAGGATGCAAGCATGTCACGGGCCCTCCGCTGGGATGCATTGGGCGATATTACACGTCAACCCCAACGCCGTGCCAGCGCCCACACAGTAGCATCCGTTGGGCGGGGCCGTTCCCACAAAACCGCCCGGCCGCGTCGTTGTGCATTGATGCTTGGATTTCAGCCCGCAACCTAGCGAGCCCAACGCCGGGTTCGGCCAGACGCAGGTATCGGTGACATCCGGTCGACACAACTTCCCGATCGTGGTCGAACCGGCACAACTGTAGCATTCACCACCGCATCCTGGCTCGGATGAAATACACCCGTAATAGTTTTCCGAGCCATCACGGAGGTAGTCAGCCGGACACGCTGCTGACTTGCATTTGTACATGTACCAAATGTATGCGCCCGGCGCGGCGGGGGTTTCCCCTTCGACGGGCAGATCATCCCCCGCTGCACACAAAAGGGTCGGGGCGATCAGGGGGCACGCGACAAACATACCCACGAGAACGATAAGCAATGTCTTCATTTCAAAACTCCTTATCTTCAGAAACAGATGATGCTTCAAACTGAAACTTGATGGCCTGTCGCCAGCGTGACTCCAGCGCCTCCAACTTTTCAACCAGCTCACGCATTGCCACCTCGTGCTCGATCATCGGGCGCCGGATCATGGGGTGACCGGTGCCGGCCAGCCATTGGTCCCGGTACTCGACAATCAGCGCCACCATGGCCGCCTCGACTCGACGCCTCTCCCAAAGGTACCTCTCGAAGGATGATGCGACCGGGTATCCCTCGGATGCGAGGCGATGGAACGTGTCGGCGACCGGATCATCGCGATCGTAGACATCTCCATAGAAGGCGCTCTGCACGGTGGCGAGCAGCCGTTCCCTTGCATCGTCAGGCAATAATGCCTCTAGACGGTCAAGCGTGGTCCGAACGTGCTGCGCAATCTCGACGTTTATCGCGTACATGCGCCTGCCCGCAACTGGGATCGTGAAATTGAGTGCCTCAGCAATATGGCCGATCGTCAACTCCTCAAAGTTGTCATCACGCACATTGTGATTGGCTGCGAGGTACTCAGAGAGATCATCGAGTGTCCGGGGCGCGGCATCAGCACGCTTCCGCAACAGCGCCAGCCGCCGCCGGTAGAAATCGGTCACCACTTCGCGAACATCGGGGTGCTGTTCCAGCGAGACCTCAGCCCTGCCGAGGAGTTCCCGCAGGTCGACCTGAGTTTCGGGAAGCTTGTTCAATACCTTTATGTCGACCAGTCGGCATTCTCTTTCCAGACGAATCAGAACGAACGGCGCAGAGCCGATATCTGCATTGACACCTTCAGACCGCTCGAGCTGCGACCAGAACGATCGTTCGATCATCGCGAGAGCTTCAACTGCACCACGCCAAGTCTTACAAATCGCACGAGCAGTCGGGATATGCGCATAATGCGCCGCTGCATGCTGATCAAGCAGTCCATCCAGACGCGGCGTATGGAGTAGCTGCTCGTTCTCGTATGCGCGCAGATATGCTGCGTGGGCATTGCACACGGTTGCGCTTTGAGTGAACTCATCATGTACGGGCAGCCGCTCGGCCACCCAGAGCAGGCTCATCGCCGGTGGCAATAGTGCTGACACGCTGGCGGATGTTTCGACATCTCGGATTAGCTCTCTTTCAGGTGCTGGCGGATTCGCGAGCATCGGAAGACCAACCGCGGCCAATGAGCACCAGACAACATGGAGCCACCAGAACATTTCAGAATCTTAGCTTCTCCAGTTACCGTGTCAAGGATGTTTCAGTTGGTGAGCAGGTCCAGCGAAGCACCCTCGCCGCGTACCAGAGCAGCCAGATTGAACTCGCTGGCTGCCTTGAGCTGGGCCGTTCGCAGCCGCGCGAGCAGGATGCTGCCGCAGGCGGTACGACCCTCATCAGCCAGTCCAAACGCAGTTTCCAGCAGGGTTTCCACAGAAATCTGATCCGGCGGTCGCGACAACGTCCATGTGTCCTCAGGACGTTCAACCTTAAAAAGCAGCCCGCTGCGTTCGAGATGTTCGATGATGCGCGCGACCTGCGATTCAGCCATGCCCAGCGTTCCCGCAATCTCATGGGACGCTATTGACTGTCCTTGTTCGAACTTTTCTGCGATCTGTTGCATCAGCGTGACCACCGCAGCAGGATCGATCAGTCCGAGCGGCTGGCTTGCGGCGGGCTTTTTCTCGAGTTCATCCAGCCGCCTGCCTTGCAGATTGTGCAGGATGGCTGCGACTTCCAGCCCGAACAGAATCGCCAGCCACATCAGGTACACCCAGAACATGAAAAGCGGGATCAACCCCAGCGAGCCGTACACCTTCGAGAACGAAACCGCACGATCAAAATACACACCCAGGCCCTGAATGAGAATGTAAATCGTCAGAGCAGCCACCAGCGAACCAACCAGCGTACTCGTTCGCTGCACCCGCGTGTTTGGAATCAGCGAATAGGCGCCGTACATGATCAGCCAGATCATCACCAGCGTCCAGATGATATTGATGATCTTCAGCAACCACCCCCACAGCGGGAAACTGTCGAACATGGATGTGAATGCGCCATCGATCATAATCGTGATGCCGATCGCGATCGGGCTGATTGTGAGTACAAACCAATAGAGGGGAACACGCCGCACCCACGGCCGACCTTCGGGCGCTCGATAGATCGCATTGAAACTGTTCTCAACAGTCACCATGAGACTGATGGCTGTGTACATCACCACCAGCAATCCCACCCATCCCAGGGCGGCGAGGTTGAGGCCCATCGACTGGTCGATGAGGTTGTGCAGCCAAAGCCCGATGCTGTCAGTTGGGGCTGCCGCCGCAGTTGCATCCTCACTCGCGCGGGCGAGATCAATGGTGTAAAGACCGAGTGAACTCAGCACGCGATCAGCCATGCCCATGAACTCATCGCGCCCCAACAGCGTGCGAGCCACAACGGTCGCAACCACCAGCACCGGCAACAATCCGAAGAGCGTGTGGAACGACAATGCCGAAGCCATCTGCGGGGCCTTGTCCTGACGCAGCTGACGTTCCCCATAACGACCCAGGTCATAGGCAAAGCGAGCGGCTGATTCCCACCGCGTCAGTTCATGGCGTGGCTGGGTGATGGCCGTTTTCACCCATTTGATGGTGGCCCCGAAGCTGGATTTCAGACGCTCGAACATGACCCTGTATTATCGGCAGGTGAAGGCAGGGACGAAAGTTTGCCCTTTTGCGCTGATTTGCTTGGAGCAGATGCTTCATGAAGACCCAGGCGGCGTACAGGCTTACAAATGCGATTTTACAAAAACGTGACTCATGCGACGCGTTGCCATGCGTCTCACAAAGGAGGGTCAGCGGTGGAAAGTCCTGCCAGATATGTCTGTGAGAATCATCCGATAACCATGGACAGCGAACACGGTGTGGCCATCTCATCTGGGGACGGCAGGGGGATGGCAGAGTTTGGTGGGGCAAGTTCTGCCCCTGGCCGATGGTGCAGGTGTCTCCTTTGGTTTGGTTCACACTTCTTGCGTGCATGAGGCTCAGACAATGTTCAAGCAACTTCGCGTGTTTCTCCTTCTCGTCACTGTGCTGGCAATCACCGGAGGAGCGCGAGGGTCGTCCTCGCCGCACGCGCTGGCTGCAGACGGCGCGGATGGAAACGCTCCAGCGACAGCAGCAACTGCCACCGGGCCGGAGCTGCGCCAGTTGCGGGCAGCCATGCGGGCCCGCGCCTTTGCAGATGCCATCACCCTGGCTGGGACTGTCACACAACCAGGCGAAGTTGATGAAGCGCTTTATCTCAAGGCTCTCGCGGAGTTTGAAACCGATGCGTTTGAAGACGCGATTGCGACAGCCCGGAACCTTGTCGCGCGCTTCCCCGATTCACGCTGGCAGCGCAAGGCTGGTTTCCTCAGCGCCCAGGCATATGTCCAGCTGCGCAACTTTGAAGCAGCAGAAGCGATCTACGAAGCTGAAGCGTTGCGACTGCTCTCTTCGACGCGCAAGGAAGAGTTGGCAGCGGTGTTTGTTGCGTTTGGTGATGAACTCTCGCGCGAGGCTGATCCTAATGATCCGGGCGCGCTTCCACCCAACTATGCCAAGGCCTATGCGCTGTATGGCCGCGCTCTGGACATGGAAGTCGGGCGCGATATGCGCGATGCTATTCTCTTCAAGCAGGGACGCATGGCCTACCTGGCAGGCATGCATGGTGACGCCATCCGCGTGTTTCACATGTATCTCGCCGAGTTCGACCCTGCATGGATGGGGCCGGTCGACAGTCCTGAGCGTCGCCGTGGCCAGTTGCGCGAGCAGCCGCCCGCAGCCGGACAGCACATCATCAGCGCCCGGTATCATCTGGGGAAATCGCAACTTGCATCAGCACAGTTTCGCACTGCGCGTGTGAACTTCGAAGATCTCGATCGCATGTTGCGGGCCACGCCTGATTTGGTTGATCCGCTCAGGATTCTGGCTGATACCAACTGGCAGATTGTGCGGACATATGATCTGCCCGCTCTGGGGGGAGGCGATTCGATTGATGCGGCGGTGAAGGCTGCCCGCGCTTTTCTTGCGGAATGGCCCGCACATTTGCATTCCATCGAAGCAGCCATGCTGATCCCGGCTGCGCTGCAGATGCACGGCCGTGCTGATGAAGCGATTGATGCATACCGCGCCTTTCTCGAAGGCGAGTCGTATGGCCTGCCCGAGGGTGACGAGCGCATGCAGCCGCTGCATCGCCTGGGCAAATCCGCAGTTGAACTCGAAGCTGAATGGCAGCCGGCAGCGCTCTATGCCATCGGCAACATTCAATATGCACAGCGCCGTTACACCGATGCCATTGCCACGTTCGAGCAGTACGCCAATCGCTTTCCCAATGGGCCTGCCTGGGCAGAGTCGCAGCGCATGGTGATCAACGCGAAGTTCATGATTGCGATTGATGCATTGGCATCGAACGATGAAGACCGGGCCCGCAATCTGCTCACTGCGTTTCTCAACGAGTATCCGCTCGATGGCAGGGCTGCTCAGGCCATGTTCATCATCGGTCAGATCGATGCGTCGCGTGGCGAGGCGCTGCTCACACAGCCGCAGCCCGATGTCGAAGGTGCGGCGGCAGCATTTACAGCAGCGATCGAATACTGGTCGCGCCTCATCAGCAAGTATCGCGGCTCAGAAGAAGCGGGGCTTGCACTCTACCGCACGGGCGTGATCTACGAAGAACATCTGGGCAAACTCGAACAGGCGCTCAAATCGTATCGCGCACTTGACTGGAGCAGTTGGGCAGCGGTCGCAGCCCAGCGGGTTGCGCGGCTGACAGAGAAATCGCTCGAAGTCACCACCGAGCGGAGTTTCCGCACCAATGAAACGCCGGTGATCAGAGTTGCGGTGCGCAACATCGAGAAGCTCACCATCCGCCAGTATCAGCTCGATCCCGAAGCATATTTTCGCAAGACCCACACACTGGGCGGGATCGAAGCGCTGGATATTGCGCTCATCGAACCCGATCATTCTTTCGAGGTCGACATAGCGGACTACGCCAAGTATCTGCCACTTTCGCAGACCGTCGAGATTCCGCTCCCGGAGGGCAAGCCGGGCGTGAGTGTGGTGCATGTTGCGGAAGATGACCTCGAAGCCACCACGCTCATCATCCGCTCGGATATCGACTGCCTTGCACGAGCGTCGCGGCGCGAGCTTCTGGTCTTTGTGCAGAACATCCTGCGCTCGGAGAGTGCTGCGGATGTCAAGATTCTGATCTCCAACGGCCAGGAGATCATCGAGACCGGCCTCACCGAAGATGATGGCGTTCTGCGGGCCAAGCTCGATGCCCTCAGCAGTCACGACGACTTCCGCATCTTTGCCAACGCTGATGGGCATGTCGCAGCCGCAACCCTCAATCTGGGTGGGGCTGATGTCGCAGCTGGACTCGATCCGCGTGGCTACATCTTTACCGATCGGCCAGCCTATCAGCCGGGCGACATGGTCGGCATCAAAGCCATCATTCGCGACGTCAGAGACAGCACGTTTGCAGTCAATGAAGGTCAGCAGTGGATCGTGACGGTTCATGACGCAGCGGGACGGCAGCTTCGACACGAAGAATGCACGCTTTCGAAGTTCGGCACACTTGATCTTGCGTTCACACTTGATGATGCAGCAGCAGAAGGGGCGTACCGCGTCTCGGCGGTGCGGGCATCGAACGTTGATGATCGCGGACCCACGTTTTCCGGCACCTTTGTTGTACAACAGTTCCAACTGCAGAAAACCACACTTGCGTTTGACTTCCCGCAGCGCATCTTCGATCGTGGCGACGTGATCGGAGCGACACTCACTGCGAGTTACTATTGGGGCGAACCAGTCATCGGCCGCGATGTGCAACTGTCGCTGCCCGATGGGCGCGTGCTCATTGAAACCACCGATGCAGAAGGCCACATTGCCGTTTCGTTTGATACCAGCGGGATGCAGCGTGGAAGTTCGCTGCGCTTTGAAGCGGCGCTTCTGGGCGAAGATGTGTTTGCCCGCGAGGTGGTGTATCTGCCCGAGTTCGGCTATGCGCTCAGTGTCGAATCGGCCCGCGAAGTTGCCCTGGCAGGCGAACCATTTGACGTTCGCGTGAGCGCAACCGATCCCAATGGCGACCCCGTGGCTGAGCGCACCATCACCATTGCAGTGCTGCAGCAACGCCCGCCAATCGTGCATCCTGTCCTGAGCCAGGTGCCCTGGCTCGACCTGCCCGAGAAATCCTCTGAACCGATCATATTGCAGACGCTCACGCTGGAAACAGATGCGGCTGGCAAAGGCAGCGTGCAGATCACACTTGAAGAAGGTGACGAATACACACTGCGGGCAACCGGCATCGACCGCTTCGAACAGACCGTCACAGCCACGACAGCGATCAGCATTTCAGATGATGAAGATGAAACTCGCCTGCGCATCTTCGCGGAGGCGAGCACGCTTAACGTTGGTGAAGAGACAGCGATTCGTCTGCACTCGCGGGCCGAGCAGGGCAGCCTGGCGCTTCTCACGTTCGAAGGCGATGCAATTCTCGAACATCGTGTGGTCCGTCTGAGTGAGGGCGAGAACACAGTCGCGCTGGCGGTCGACCACCAGCACTATCCCAACTTTGTCATGAATGTGATGATGATGGATGGCCCGTCGCTGCGCGAGGCGTCGCATCCCTTCAAGGTCGAGCGCGAGTTGCGCATCGAACTTGCATTTGCTGAGCCGGCCTACACGCCCGGCACTGAGGGCACGCTTGCGATCATCGTGACCGATCAACTGGGCCAGCCGGTCGAGGCGGAGCTTTCGCTTTCGCTGGTGGATGAAGCGCTGTATGCCATGTTCAGCGAATCGTTCGGACCAATCGGCGCGTTCTTTGACAATGGACAACATCGCTCTGCGGATTTCCGAGCGGGGGCGTCCAACGGGTTTGCGTACACAGCCAGGACGCAGCGCGTGAATCGCGATGTGCAGGCTGAGGGCGAACGCCTTGTGACCGCGGGCGCAGTGCTGGAGTCCTTGGAACAGGTCGAAGGCAGACTGAGGAGGCTCGAGGATGCTCTGTACGACGGTCGCAGCGAACTCGAACGGGGCCGGGAAGGACAGCCAGCTCCGCAGGCACTGGGCGGGGGCGGGGGCGGCATGGGTGGTGGCGGGGGCGGCGGTCGTGGTGGTGGTAGTGGTGGCAACATATTCAATGAGCTTGGCGAAGATGCCGGAAGCCCCGCTGACGCCAGCAAGTTCTATGCAGATCTCCCGCAAGTGCAGCAGCTGAATGAGCGACTTGCAGTGCAGGGTCAGGATGCAATGGCCATCATCAGAAAGGATGCTGCAAGCGCTGGCTGGTGGCTGCCCACCATCATCACCGACGCAGAAGGCAAGGCAACCATTTCGCTTGCTCTGCCCGAGCGAACCACCAGGTGGCGCGCGACGGCGCGCGGCGTGAGTGTCGACACACTCGTCGGCGAAGCACGCACCCACATCATCACTCGCCGCGACTTCTTTGTTGATGTCAAGGCGCCACGACTGGCATTCGAAAACGATGATGTCCGCATCATCAGTCGCGTGCACAACCTCACCGATTTCGTCGGCAACGCAGAGCTCACGCTGGAAGTTCGCCGCGGCGAGCAGGTGCTCAGCCGTCAGACCCGCACCGCATCGATCGATGCCAATGCTGAAGTCGAGGTCGTCTTCGATGCAATGGAACTGGGCAATGAGGAATCTGCAACAATCGTCATCACCGCGCGGGCTGGTGAGATGGTCGATGCCCTTGAGCGCACCATTCTCATTGAGCCGTGGGGCTTGCCTTATGCAGTGCAGGGTGGTGGTGTTGCCACAAGCAATGCTGCTCTTGCGCTGCAACTGCCAGGTGGGATCACTTATCGCAGCCGCTCGCTCACGATCCAGATCGAACCCACACTGGAACAGGCTGTGATCGATCTTGCCCTCAATCAGCCACGCTATCACGGCGGTCGTCGATCGTACATCTGGCAGTCTGATGGTGGCGAACTGCTCGCAGCGGTCAGTGGACTTGCGTTTGCTCAACACGCAGGAGCCCGCGAGATCGATCGAAACGCATTGCGCGAACGTGTGCGCAGCCTGGTCGGCACACTCGTCACCACCCAGCGCGACGATGGTGGTTGGCCACGACATCGCGGGAGTACATCTGACTGGAATATCTCCAGGGTCAACTTCTGGGCCCTCGCAACTGCGGAAAAACAGGGGATCACGGTCGACCTCAATGCTTTCAATAAGGCTCAAACCTTTCTCAACGCGCAGTATCAGAGCATTGCAGCGGCTGATCACTTCGCCAAGGCTGTGATTCTGCACGCACTCTCTGAGCGTGGCCAGGCTGATTTCCGGCTGGCCAACGCGCTCTATCGCGAACGCAACGCGCTGGAACCCATCACGCTTGCCTACGCAGCCCTGACCTTTGCAAACCTCGATCGCGCTGAGTTTGCGACAGAACTGCTCACCGTGCTTATGGATCGCGCTGCACGCACAAAACGGACCGATGGTACAGCGCTGGCGAGTTTCCCGGGCACCATCGAGCGCCACCGCTATCTGCAGGATGATGTGCACACAACCGCAGTTGCGCTGCTTGCGTTCACCCGCGCCCGCATGCAGACAGACCTCATCGCGCAGTCAGTTGCGTGGCTTTTGGATGTGCGCGGCTGCGATGGCTTCATCACCGGAACATCGCGCGGCCCTGCAGTGACTGCACTGGCTGCGTACTACATGAACGCCCAGCCACAGGCCAATGATTACGAACTCAAAGTGATCGTGAATGACACAGAAGTCGCAACACTCGCGCATGATGGCGATGCTGCTTCCTTCACGCTCGATGTTCCTGCCATCGCTCTCAAGGATGGCCGCAACAGCGTCCGTTTCGAGATGGAAGGCCGCGGCAGATATGCCTATTCCGCCACGCTCAATGGGTTCAGCGCGGACTTCACGAATCGCAGCACGCTCAACTATCCCAGGATCACGCGGCGCTATTTGCACGACACGCTGCGGTACCGCGAAACACCCATCAAAGCATCAAGCACTTCAGCAGTCAGCAACATCGAGATCGGCCAGGTGGTGCGCGTCGATGTCGACTTCGAAAATGCATCACATCCCGGGTACGCAACCTTCGAGGAAGTGATCCCTGCAGGCATGACGCTGGTCCCAGGTTCAATCAAGACCTCGCAGCCGTTTGAAATCCGCGGCAACCGCGTCGTGCTGTTCCAGGATCCCTCGCGCCGCATGAGCGACTTCAGTTATGAACTGGTTGGCTATTCCACTGGCATGTTCAATGTGCTGCCTTCGGTCTTGCGCGACGTTGCTGACCCCAGCCGAATCCGCCTCGCTGAGCCTGCTACGCTGCGGGTGCTGGCCCCAGGTGAAAAGAGCAACGACCCCTATGAGATGAACGATGCAGAGCGCTTCGCGCTGGCAACGTTGAATTTCAACGATGGACGTTTCCAGGAGGCGGTTGGGTATCTGTGGCCGCTCTTCGATCGTGATCACATTTACCAGGAAGCGGAAACCTCGCGCATGCTGCTGTGGATTCACACCATGCCCGAACACTTCGATGCAGCCCGTGTTGTGAAGGCGTTTGAAGTGCTGAGCGTGCGTCATCCGAATCTGACGATTCCATTTGACCGCATTCTTGCGGTGGGACAGGCCTATCGCCAACTGGGCGAGTTTGAGCGGGCCTGGCTGGTCTTCCGCGCCACGATCGAAACCAGCTTCCTGCGCGACTCCAGCGTGGCTGCGATCCTCGAAGATGAGGGACAACTGCTGGGGTCGCTCGACTACCAGGAAGACTTGTGGTGGCAGTATCCCGATCTGCCGGACGTGGTGTCGAGTTACTTTGCGCTTTCGCAGGTGTTTTTCGAAGAAGCTCCCAACGCAGCGGCCATCGCTAGGCGCGAGCGGGCTGTCTCGGTGCGGATGCCCGGGCATGCGTCTGAGACGATCATCAATCCTGAAGAACTCACGGAACCAGCCATGATCGGCGAAGCGATTCGCCTGCTCACGCGCTTCATGACGCTCTACCCGAACCATCCGCTTGTTGATGATGCAGCATTCAGCCTTGCCAACGCATGGCTTGCGCTTGATGACTACGACCGCGTGATTGAACTCTCCGCTGCGTTCCGCGATCGCTATCAGGGCAGCGAGTTTACCTCGAGTTTCCAGTACATGATTGCCCTAGGGCACTTCTGGAAACGCAACTACGCTCTGGCACTGGAAGCAGCACGCGTGGTGGCAGATGGCGAGAGCCGCGACCGCGACTTTGCACGCTACATTCTCGGCCAGGTCTATCACGCAGAAGGCCGGCCCGAGCAGGCGATTCGATGGTACGAGACCGTCGATGAGCAATATCCCGATGCCCGCGAAGCCATCGACTACTTCCGCAGACAACAACTCTCGATGGAAGAAGTCACACAATACAAGCCAGGCGAAGCGGTCACGCTTGACATCGACTATCGCAACATCACTGAACTCAATCTGCAGGTGTATCGCGTCGATCTGATGACGCTCTACCTGCGCGAGAAGAACCTCAGCAACATCACTCAGGTGAATCTTGCAGGCATCGAGCCGCAGATGGTTGCGACGCACACACTCGGCGATGGCAAGGATTATGTCGAGAAGACATTTGCGACTGATCTTGATCTGACTGATGAAGGTGCGTATCTCGTCATCGCGCGTGGCGACAATCTGTTCGCTTCGGGTCTGATCCTCATCTCGCCCCTTGCAATTGAAGTGCAGGAAGATGCCGTCTCAGGGCGCGTGCGCTTGAATGTCATTGATGAAGTTGCCCAGCTCAGGCCCGCGGGTGTGCATGTCAAGGCAATCGGTTCTGCGGACAGCGAGTTCCGCAGTGGCCAGACAGATCTGCGCGGCATTTTCGTCGCTGATGCAATCAACGGTCGTGTCACAGCCATCGCCCGCGATGACCAGTCACGCTATGCGTTCTACCGTGGCGACGAGTGGCTGGGACAGGCTGAACAGGGGCAGACGCGCGGACGCCCGCAGGAAGCTCCGTCGCAGGAAGCATCTGATTTTGACTATGGCGGCAACCTGCGGATGCAGAACATGGAGATGCAGCAACAGAACCGCGGCGAATGGGACAAGTCGCGCCGCAACAACTATGAAGGTGTCGAAATCCGCAAGGCCCAGTAAAGGCAGCAGAACATCCGTGGCCCGACGGGGGCACGGTGGATGCCGCGCGCGACGGATCTGTTTGCGAACAGGCATGGGTTGGAAACCCGTGCCGCCGTTGTCATTATTGCGGACGTCCCGCGCGGCCCAAGGGCCGCCGCTACACACGATGGCGCGCGGCCGTTCTTCGCATCATGCCGGGCTGGGCAGCATGCCGCGGGCGTCGTCTTCGGGGTCAACATCAGGGCCGAGCTTCTCGCCGCCAGGCGCTTTGGTCTTCTTCTTGGCCTTCATGGCTTCTGCATGAAGGATCTCCGCGACTGTCGGCTTGAAGAGCCGCTCGCCCTTCATGAGGCGGTCAACGTCATCAGCCGAGAGCGTTTCGTAGCGCAGCAGACCTTCAGCGATCGCGACCACTTGCTGCCAGTTGGCTTCGATGATTTCTCCAGCTTCGACGTAGGCTTCATCGGTGAGTCTGCGGATCTCCTGATCGACCACACTCGCGGTTTCTTCAGAGTAGCCTCGCTCGGGAATGAACATCTGCTGCGAATCTTCGCCGGAATAGTTGACGAATCCAAGTCGCTGTGACATGCCCCACTCGAGCACCATATGCCGGGCAAAGACCGTGGCCTGTTTGATATCCATGGCTGCGCCTGAAGAGACATCATCGGTCTTGCGTTCTTCTGCAATGCGGCCGCCACACAAGACGCGCATGGTCGCAAGCAGGTAGCGCTTGGCGTAGCCGTAGCGATCCTTTTCCGGGAGACTCATGGTTGCGCCCAATGCCATGCCGCGCGGGATAATCGTGACTTTGTGCAGCGGATCAGCAAACTCGAGCAAGGCCTGCACTACTGCGTGCCCCGCTTCGTGATAGGCGGTTGCGATGCGCTCCTGCTCTTCGATCTTGCGCGACTTGTTGGCGCGACCGAATCGCACCTTGTCGCGGGCCTCTTCGAAGTCATCCATCTCGACTGCATCTTTGTCAGCCATGGTTGCGATGATCGCTGCTTCGTTGATGATGGCTGCCAGGTCCGCGCCCGAAAACATGGGCGTGCCGCGTGCGAGGCGTTCAAGATCAACATCGGGACCCAGCTTGACCTTGCGTGCGTGCACCTTGAGAATCTCGTAGCGGCCAGCCATATCGGGCAGGCTCACCATCACCTGGCGATCAAAGCGGCCGGGTCGCGTGAGGGCGGGATCAAGCACATCCGAGCGATTGGTGGCTGCGATGACAATCACCTGATCGTTGGCTTCAAAACCATCCATTTCGACGAGGATTGCATTGAGCGTCTGTTCGCGTTCGTCGTGTCCGCCCGAAGAGAATCCGCCGCCGCGCTTGCGCCCGACTGCGTCGATCTCATCGAGGAAGATGATGCAAGGCGAGTTTTCTTTCGCCTGTTTGAAGAGATCGCGCACGCGCGATGCGCCCACGCCCACAAACATCTCGACGAAGTCTGAACCTGAGATCGAAAAGAATGGCACATCAGCCTCGCCCGCAATGGCCTTTGCCAGCAACGTCTTGCCGCATCCGGGCGGCCCGACCAACAGCACGCCGCGTGGAATGCGTCCGCCCAGTCGCTGAAACTTTTTGGGGTTCCTGAGGAACTCGACAATCTCATTCACTTCTTCGCGGGCTTCGTCAACGCCAGCCACGTCTTTGAACGTGACGTTCACAGAATCTTTGGTGGTGATGCGATGGCGCGACTTTCCGAAGCTGCCAAGCATGCCGCCCGGCCCCGACCCTGCGCTTCGCATCGAGCGCGCGATGAAGAACCAGATCAGCGCGATAATCAGAATGATGGGACCGAACTGCAGCAGAATCTGCACCCACAAACCGCCGCCGGTGTCAATCTGCATATTGCCATCGGTGAGCGCCTTGACTTCGTTGATGAACCACTCGCGATTGGCTGGATCGATCTCGAAGTAGATTCGGCCACCATTATCGAAACCAGCTTCACCAGCGCGAACCGTTGCGACGATTCTGCCATCTTCGATCACGACCGGCTTGCCTGCTTCGAGCTTGCTGGGCAGGGCCGTCCCGTCCTCATCACGTGGCGTTTCGATGTACTGCACAAAGCTGCGCCAGGTGTCAATGGCTTTGCCAGCACCCTTGCCTGTGGTCAGCACAAGGAACACCAGGATCAACAAACCAACGAGAAGGAGCAGCGTAACGGGACTGCGATTGAGTTTGGATGAAGATGGCTGGGGTGGTCCATCCCTGCCATCGGGGCGCGGGCCATCGCCTTTGCCTTCGCTGCGTCCCCGGTCATACGAACCCTGCGGCCGATCCTTGTCTGGTTGTCGTTCGTCGTGTGCCATTAAAAGTCAAACCTGCTTCCGAAAAATCTGCCTACAACACCTACAACATCACGCGGGTGAATGTTCGCATGCAGGGTTTCTCCACATGCCCCGTCTCCAGAGGGGTTGCACCACAAGTGATGGAGAATCATACACCCGCAGCCATCACCACGCGGACTGCATTTCATCGACGATGTCATCGGCCAGCTTCTGCGCTGTTGCAAAACGGGCCAGATCCTGAGTTTCGCCAGACGGCGCAGAGGGCGTGAAGAGACTGTCACCCGTAAAGTCGCGGCGGGCGGTGAGCACCTCTCCTGAGCGGGTATCCCGCCATTCAAACTCGATAGTCACGATATAGATCACTTCCTCAGCCAGGCCAGTCGTGCGCGACTTGGAGAGGCGATCGCGACGAATGTTCACAATGCGGCCGGTCAGGGCGGTGTCGGCTCTGCGCTCGCGCGTCACTTTGTAGGGCGTGCGCGCTTCGATCGACTTCACCAGTGCATCAGCCAGGTCAAACTCAAAGCCGCGCTCGAACGTCTCATTCTCGAAGATCGGCACCGCAACTGTGCTGATCGAACGCGGGTAGACCGAATGCGTCGAGTACCCAGCCGTGGGGTCGCTGGCGCAGCTGGTGATGGAGAGCAGCGCAGTGATCGCGCCGATTGCCAGCAACTTCCGCAGAGGTGATCGCAGGTTAAACATCATCATTGCTCTTCGCCCTGGGTTTCTGCAGTCGATTGTGCTGCTGTGCCCGGCTGTGTTGCTGCAGCCTCGTACACCGGTCGGACGCGTTCTGCAAGCGCAGTTGGGAGTTTGGCAAGTACACCATCAGCCATCGCAACTGCTTCGCCTGCAGCCCCGGTGTGGGGATAGCGCTCGACAAGCCTGCGCATTGTGAACTCACATGCAATCACATCATCAGTTCTGAGATACCAGCGGGCAGTGGTGAGAAGTTTGGTTGCCAGCTTTTCATCGATGCCGCGAATGAGTTCATCGGCTTTGATGCTCTCAGCAGCAGCGGGGGCGACTGCGTTGAGTTCGCGCAGGCGGGTGCGGGCCGATTCGAGACCCGACGCATCAAAGGCAGGACCGCCGAACGACGCAAGATGTGATGCAATCAAACGACGGCGGGCGAGATTGCGATCGGGCGATTGGCGATAGAGGCTGATGTACAGGTCGTAGGCTTCGACAGCCATTTTCCAGTCACGGCGTCGGAAGTAGAAGTCGCCCAGTTCCAGGCCAGCTTCTTCTGCAAGGGCGCTGCCTGGCAGTCGTTCCTGAATGCGGATGAGCAGTTCTTCTGCAGTGCTGCTTGCACTCATGAGGCGCATGCCGAGGAATCTGCGTTTGGTGCCGCGTGCAAAGAGGCGGGCAATGTCCATTTCGCGCTCGAGGGCTGTGACAAACGTCTCGCTTCCGGGATACAGCCGCGCGACAGCTTCATAATCAAAGAGTGCTTTGTAATGATTGCCCTGTGCATGCTTTGCGTCACCGCGAATCAGCAGCGCCTCAGCATGCAGAGGATGATTCTCATGATGTTTGATGAAGCGGCTGGCAAGGTCTTCTGCTCGGCCAAACTGCTCGCGGGCCAGGGCTTCCCGGGCCGTCGCAATCTGCCCCTCGGGACTGCCCGGTGCAGCTGCCGGGGCTGCCCGCGACCACTCGTCCTGTCCATCCAGCCGGTAGCCATCCTGGGCCAGGACAGTGGTCGCGAACGAAGCCGCCGCAAGACCAGCAGTTGAGAAAAGCAACATCCATGTTGTGACGAATCGCCATGATCTCATGTATATCTCTCCAGAGGTTGTCATGGTAGCAGAAACCCCGCAGCCGGTATGGCTGCTCGGAAGCGCGGCAGGGCAATCGCGTTTCTTGTCGTCCCCGCAAAAGCGGGGACCCAGTGAGATTTCGAGAAATGGTCGAACACCCTAGATGCCCGCCTGCGCAGGCACGACGAAGCGCGATTGCCCGATGCAGCCGGGGTCGCTCCTATCCTGCGTGATGCGCTGCGTGATTCTCTTCAATCCGATTGCTGGTCGTGGCAAGGCTCGACGCGCAGCTGATGCACTGCATGAGCGACTGCGTGCAGAAGGATTCCAAGTCGATTGTGTCACGAGCCAGTCAGGAACATCGAACGCAGAACTTGATCGAGCACTCACAGGAGCAGTCGATAACAGCCGCAGCCTGCAGACTGTTCTGATCGTGGTGGGTGGCGACGGATCTGTTCGCGGGGCTGCGCCATTTGCGATGAAGAGCGGGGCTGCGCTCTATCAGTTTCCGCTGGGAACCGAGAATCTTTTTGCCCGCGAGTTCAAGATGACCCGCTCGGCTGATGCGCTTGTCGCTGCGATCAATCAAAACCGCATCACGCGTATCGACGTCGGCGATGTGAATGGACAGCTTTTTCTGCTGATGGTCTCCATCGGGTTTGATGCAGAAGTTGTGCACGACCTGGCCCTTCATCGCTCAGGCTCGATATCGCACGCAAGCTACGTCGGCCCGATCATCAGACAGTTGCGACGATGGAAGCCGCACCCGCTCACGATAACGATCGACGATCAACTGCTGGAACTCCCCGGCCCGGGCATGGTTGTGATTGCCAACTGCAGACAATACGGATTCCGTTTCGATCCCGCCCCCGATGCTGTGATGCATGATGGTCAGCTGGACCTGGCGTTTATTCCCATGAAGGGAGTGGGCGGTTTGATGAAGGCTGCTGCGCAGTTGCGGTTGAGCATGCTCGGGAGAGAGCGCCTGCGCCGGGGCGATAACCGCAGCATCATTCGCGCCCGAGGCAGCCGCATTGTGATCGAAGCAAACCAGCCACAGCGCTGTCAGGTGGATGGCGACCCGGGTTTGACTGATGCAGGCGAATCGTCGCAACCGTTCACAACACCCCTGAACATCACAATCCAACCACTTTCGCTCAGTGTGCTGCAGGCTGGATGAGCACACTCAAGTTGGATCTGGCGCGTTCCGATGATGTGGCAGGCTGGCTGCGTACGCGGCTTAATCGGCTGTCCAGTGTGTAGGCGGAGAAGACGTGGACCTTTCAACGATCATTGGCATCATCTTGGGTATGGCGCTTGTCGGCATGGCCATCGTGCTGGGCGGGTCATTTCCTGCGTACGTTGATGCCCCATCAATGTTGATCGTGGTTGGCGGCGCCACCGCAGCCACGATGGTCGCGTTTCCCCTGGCGCGAGTGATCGCGCTTCCCAAAGTCGTACTCAAGACCATCTTCACCAAGCCGGCCAACGCGCTCAAACTCATCGAGCAGATGGTCGAGTTTGCGGAAGTCGCCCGCCGTGATGGCATCCTCGCTCTGGAAGCACTCACCGAACAGATGGACGACCCGTTCATCATCACCGGCGTGCAGATGGCAGTTGATGGCACCGATCCAGAAGTGATCGAACAGGTGATGGAGACTGAACTCGAACAGCTCATGGACCGTCACGAACGCGGCAAGGGCCTGCTCGATGCACTCGGACGCTTCGCGCCTGCGTTCGGCATGATCGGCACACTCATCGGCCTTGTCGCAATGCTCTCCAACATGGATGATCCATCCAAGATCGGAGCGGGCATGGCCGCAGCCCTGCTCACCACCATGTATGGTGCCATGCTCGCCAACATGTTTATTCTTCCCATGGCTGACAAACTCGCAACGCGCTCATCCGAAGAAGTGTTGATCAAAACCATCATCATTCAGGGTGTGATGTCGATTCAGGCTGGCGACAATCCCCGCAATGTCCAGGCCAAACTCATGACATTCATCCCGCCCGCGCAACGCCCCAAACCAGAAGCAGCCGCGTAAGGCTCTGAGCGCCCCGCAATACACACTCATCAGCCACGCACGATCGCCGCCATCTCCTCGAGCTGCTCGATCAGCTCCTTTGTCGGCACATCAATGTGAAAGTCAGCCATCGCGTTGTGATCGCCCTCGAAAAGCAGCGGCTGCGGGACACCGTGAAGCGGAACCTTGTACACGCCAATCTTCTCCCGTGCGTGATCTTCAACAACAAACAGTACATCACCTTCAAGCAGCGACTTCCACCCTGCGATGCGTGCGGCCCAGCCGACGATGACGATCATCAGGCGGCGTCGAGTACACGTTGCCATGCTCATCGATCAGGTAGAGATCATCGCCTGCCCGCTGCACTCGGATTGGGCCTGTGATTTCGGTTTCAACGCGAGCACGCTCGATCCATTGATCATCTTCAGGACGATTGTGTGTCCAATGATAGAGTTCGCCGTCGTTGATCGCGAAGACAGAGAGATCATCACCTTCGAGGAAGATGCAGTCGATGTAGATCTCCCAGTCAAGGATGTTGGCACGGCCATAGACATCGATCATGTCTTCGACGGGAGTAAGGACCCGACGGTTCGCTGCGGAGTAGTGCAGGATGCGGTGTTTTGCATCGTAGTCAACGGGTCCCTTCTGACATGACCGCGCGACAAGGAGTTTATCATCCACGGGATAGCGGGCCGCCGCGATGTTCCAGCGAATGCCGTTGATTTCCGGGGACCCGCCCCCGAGGTAATAGTCATCACCGACAATGCCGAACAAAATCGGTCCGAGGCGTGAAGTCCCCGATCGTCGAGTCATCGTGATCGCTCCGGAGTCCACGACAGAATACATCGTGAAATTTCCGATTGGTCTCACAACAATGCAAGACAAAACCTCGCTGTGACTCACGGCCGATTCAATCACAACCGGTGGCGAAGCGAGCAAGGTGCCCGAGAGGAGTAAAGTCGTTAGAAATGCCATCGTTATGTTCCTTTGTTCACCGTCACCCGTCGGTCTGGGTGACTTTCAGTTGGTTGCCAGTTGGTTTGCTTCGGAGGATCAGCGCGTCCGCATCGTCAACAACCGGTGGGTCCGCGTCGATATCTCCGTCCAAATCGAGATCGCAATTGACTTGAAGTTCCTCCAATGAAAGTCCCTCACCCTGCCCGGTCACCCCGAACTGCAGCGCGTATCCCCAGAGGGCCTGGCTCTCAAAGTCTGCAGAGCCCCGCCACGATAGGCCGGCCTCCCCGTTTAGCCGCGAGGCGAAGCCGAGCGCTGCTGCGCTTCCATCTTTCCCGATGCCTCACTCAACACCGATACGCACGCGATCAATCTCCGCGATGAAGCCACTGGTCGAGAATGTCGCGATCACGATGTGTTTCATGCGCAGCTCGATCTCGCCTGTGGTTGCGTTGATGTATCCACTTGCGTCATCAATTGCGTGATTGTTGGTTTCTTCAGTCGTGCCTGCTGGGAACGTATGAATGGTGTCAAACACCTTCGTGTTCCAGTTGCGCAATCGTAACGTGGCGTTGCCATTGGGATTATTGAGTCTTGACACAACGCGCAGATGAATGGTCTCTGCGTTGAGGTTCTCTGTTGTTGCTTTCACATTCGTTCGCAGTACATTCGGCTCTGAACTCAGAAAGCCATAGGCTGATCGGGCCTTGAGGAGATTGCCATCAT
>JBPCKF010000042.1:0-11751 GCA_051004555.1 Phycisphaerales bacterium
GTGCCAATGAAACCACTGCATCTGCCAGCGATGCGAATCCGCTCGACATGATCTCGGGATGGAACGACTATCGCAGCGATGGCAACATTCGCTCCGGCTTCGCGCTCAGTCGTGATGGCGGCGCAACAATCGATATTGCAATCTTGTTCCTTATCCTCACCTCAATTTTGGTCGCCATTACCCGCAAACTGACAGGCCGAGGCATAACTGTCACCGGCCCACTTCTTGTGTTACGGCGCTTTGAACTGAATCCCGAAGGGGTAGGCAAAATCCTCGAAGTCGAAGGGCGTGCCACCGGGCTGATGTCTTGGATCCTGACAACGCTTGGTCTGGAAACAGTTACAACTCTCTCCGTGGATTCCCATGGTGTGTCTGTACGGGGTGTTAGTCTCAGCGGTCGATATAAGCAAGAGATACCGCACGATAGGGTTGACTCTACGCTGGGTGCTTACTCGCAGAGTATCACTGCGTTGGCTGTTGCTGGAGTGATTGGCTTCTTGGGGATTGTGCGGGCACTTATTTACGTTGGATCTGATGGGATCCCGTTCGCTCTGCGCTCGCTCATTGGTACCGCAATTATTGTTGGAATATACGTTCTTTACTACTTTTTCTCGCGCCGCCTGATTCTTGCGGTAACTGCAGGCAATGAGAAGGCGGGTCTCGGCTTCAAACGGGGAGTACTCGGCTCGATGCAAGTCGATTTTGCATTGGTAGAACAGGCAGTTCAAATGATTGACGCTCAGATTCTCCAACGTCCTCTATCCGAGAGTTCTGTCCTGCTCGAAGAATCAACTCATGCACCCATTCAGGACGGAAATTTGGATGAGGCTGGCACCTAACCAGGCGTTGCAGTTGACCGGCGACGCCCGCGGCTCGTGTTAGACTCCGGTGTCACGCCCCCTCCCGCGGGCGGCCAGCAACTGAACGCTTCTTCGTTAGGGGCATCGGGCCGTCATGACAGCATCAGAGTGGGCATATTTGATCGGCGGCTTGGTTGTAGCATTTCTCGCAACGCGTATCGCTCAATTGGCAGGCAAATTCTGGATGCGATTGAACGGCCTTAACGAAGCGATCTACTGCTCCATCGCATTTCTTAAGCCCGCGACTCGGTGGCTTACGTTCTACTTTCCGATTCTTTTGCTCTCCGCAATCGCGGCTTGGATGGTGCCTCATTGGGGCTGGGCGATTTTCATCTTTGGTTGGGTAGCTTGGTCGTTCAAAGCCGGAATACGTAACGCATACCTCGATGCGTTGCGACGACAGACCGAATACCATCTTGAAGATGGAAAACAGTTGGACGAGGCACATTCGCTCGCTAGGCGAGATGTGGATGCAACCGTTTCCATGGCAAGGATGCGGTAGGAATGCCCCTAACCAGCGGCTGCAGTTGACCGGCGACGGTCGCGATGGATAATGGTGTTGTCGGTTGGTAGCCCACTTCCGCCGGGCGGCCGACAACTGGACCTTTACGTGCGGCGGCATCGCTGTGAGCACGCAGCTTGATGACGCGTCTGACGCAATAGAGAAAGAGATACTGTGAACATACTCGATATCGACTACGCAGCAGGGCTGTTGGACAATTGTGATCCTCCTTGCCTTTCGCTTTACCAGACGACGCATCGGCACCATCCGGACAATCAGCAAGATCCGATCCGCTTCGGGAACCTTGTGAAGGCGCTCGAGGAGTCGCTCCTGCAACAACTCCCGAAACAAGAGGTCCGGCCACTACTCGAACCATTTCTGGCATTGGCTGACGACCGCGACTTCTGGAACCACACCCTTGACGGGCTTGCAGTGCTGGGCGCGAAGGGCATTTTCCGAGTGTACAAACTCCATCGACCCGTCGCCGATTTGATTGTCGTGGCGGATAGCTTTCATACCAAACCCCTGATGCGCATCCTGCAGTCAGCCGACCGTTATCACGTTCTCGGATTAAACCGAAAGGAGATCACGCTCTTCGAAGGGAACCGTGACGCCCTGGACGAGATTGAACTGCATCAGGATGTGCCGCGCACGTTGAAAGATGCGTTGGGGGAAGAACTGACCGATCCGCACCTCACCGCAGCTTCATATGGCGGCGCAGGTGGATCCCAGGCAGCCATGCACCATGGCCACGGGGGGAAGAAAGCGGAGGTCGACATCGATGCAGAACGCTTCTTCCGCGCCATTGACCGAGCAATCCTCGAGCACCACTCGCAGCCATCGGGCTTGCCGCTGATCCTCGCAGCGCTCCCCGAGCACCATCACATGTTCCACAAAATCAGCGACAACCCATTCCTGGTTGATGACAGCATCGACAGACACCCCGAGGGTCTGCCGTCGATCGACGAACTCCGCACGCGCGCCTGGCAGGTGATGGAGCCTCGCTATCTGGCGAGGCTGGCGAAGCTGGTCGAGCAGTTCGGGAATGCGCGGTCCGAGGGGCACGGCGATGACGATATCGAACAGGTCGCTAAGGCAGTTGTGGGCGGGCGGGTGGCCACGGTGCTCATCGAAGCCAGTCGCGAAATTCCCGGGCGGATCGATGCAACGACCGGCGACATCGAGTTTGACGATCTGTCAAACCCGGATGTTGATGACGTGCTCGACGACCTCGGGATGTTGGCCCTCAAGATGGGCGGAGACGTCGTGATCGTGCCGACCGAGCGGATGCCGACGAAGACGGGAATCGCTGCGATCTACCGTTATTGAGGGCGGAGTCAACTTAAACAACGCATGCAGAATATAGCTCTGCGAAGGGAGACATTACGTGATCATTCAGGTCAACACGGACAGCAATATCCAAGGCAACAGTGGACTGACGCAACAGATCGAGGCCGATGTGGGGAACAGCCTGGAACGCTTCGGCGATCAAATCACGCGGGTGGAAGTTCACCTGAGCGATGAAAACAGCGACAAGAAATTCGGCGCAGAGGATAAGCGCTGTCTTCTCGAGGCTCGGCTGGCTGGGCTGCAGCCTCTCGCGGTGAGCCACCAGGCGCCGACGATGGACCAGGCCGTCGATGGTGCTCTTGATAAGCTGGTGCGTTCCATTGAAACCACCCTTGGGAAAATGGACAACCAGAGATGAGGAACGCAGAGTACGCGGAAGAGTTTTGAGGGGAAGCCACCTGACCGACCGCTACGGTTGATCGGCGACGTCCGCGGGTAGAATGATGTTGTCGGTTGGGAGTCCACTGTGCGTGGGCGGCTGGCGACTGAACTTTTTACGTTGGGCGGCATGGGCATGCACGATGTGACTTATCGCCAGATGGATGCGGCGCTTCGCGGGCTTGGTGCCGAAGCGAGTTTTCCAAACCTACACCACTTTTCCGATGGGAAGTTCGCGACAAAGCCGCCTACGCTCGACATATTCTGCGCTTATTGTGACGGGGTCGGTGAATTGCAGGCAGATGGCGAGAATCGGCAGACAATTGCGCGCGTAACGGCTTTCGTTGATCAGGTTCGACAGGGTGTGTCACGCCACGAAGCTGTTGCGGCTGCTTGGATGACCCACCCGTTGGTTACCCGATAGCCGCCTAACCAGCGGCTGCAGTTGACCGGCGACGGCGGCGATGGATAATTGTCTTGTCGGTTGGTAGCCCACTTCCGCGGGCGGCCGGCAACTGAGCCGATTTACGTTAGGCGGACTCACGACATGAGCGCTCAAGAACTTGGAAACACGCTCCGCGAAATGTACGACGGTGCCGACAAAGGCAGTGCCGTGGTCATGATCCACCTGTTTGGCATCAAATACGCCACACAGATTCGCGAAAGCGGAGCCAACGCCCGCGACATTGTTCGTGCTGCTGGCATGAACGATTCCTATGCCACCGAAATTCAGAAAGCTATCCGTTTGGCAGAGTTCGTCGATGTGAAGCCAGCGGCCTAACCACCCGCTGCAGTTGACCGGCGACGCGCGCGGGCCGAGGCCTTTGCAAGGAGCGCAACGGGCAGGGTCGCGGCGAGAAAAGTGCTGGGCGGATGATTGTGTTACGACGCGGTTCTGCGGGCGACGGATTTTTCTGAGGGTGGCCTTTCATCACTGCGGGTCTGTTCCTCACGGGCGACCTGGCCCTTGGGATAGGCGATGCGGCCATGATGCAGTGCCCAGATCGAACGGATAATCGAATCTTCGATCACTGACAGCTCGCGCAATGTCAGATCACATTCATCAAACTGACCATCAACGAGGCGCTTGCGCGCAAGCTTGCGAACGAGACCTTCGATGCTGGCTGGGCCAGGGTCGTGCATGGCCCTTGTGGATGATTCGCATGCATCAGCCAACATAAGAATGGCTGCTTCTTTGGTTCGTGGCCGCGGTCCGGGATAGCGAAACTCGAACTCTTCAACCCGCTCGCCATCGCCATCGGCCTCGGCTTTGGATCTGGCTGCGTGATAGAAGTATTCGACCAGGGTTGTGCCGTGATGGGCTTCAATAAAATGCAGCAACGGTGTGGGCAGGTTGTATTCGCGCGCGAGTTCCATGCCGTCTTTCACGTGGGAAATAATAATCAGCAGGCTCATCGCCGGGCTGAGTTTGTCATGCAGATTGCGCCCGCCTTCCTGATTTTCGATGAAATATTCGGGCTTGTTCATCTTGCCAATGTCGTGGTAGAGCGCTCCGACATACGTCAGCAGGGCATCAGCGCCGATGACATCAGCTGCAGATTCCGCGATGCTTGCGACGGTGAGTGAATGGTTGTAGGTTCCGGGCGCGCGTTCCTGCAGTTGTCTGAGCAGGGGCATGCGCGGGTCGCGCAGTTCGACCAGCGTGAGGCCGGTGGTCATATCGAAGATGCGTTCAATTGAAGGCATGATGCCCAGCAGCAGGAAGCCAACCACCAGCGACGCGACAAATGCCAACCCGGCATCAGCGCCGATCTGCGCCCACACACCTGGAATCACGCCTTGATCATTCGCGAGTGGCGTTTCAAACATGCCCAGCAGAATGGTCCCAACGCCCGCGACAAGTGCAGTCACGAAGGCTGTGCGAATGAGCGTGTTGCGATGGCGGACCTGTTTGAGTGTACCGATGGCTGTGCCACACACAGCCATGAGGAGAATCATAAAACCGATCGACTGTTCGAGCGACAGGGTTGTGAGGGCACACAACTGGCCAGCCACCATGGTTGCAAGACGCTGGTCGTAGGCAATCACCATGAGAATGCTTGCGACAAGCACAGTTGCAATCGCAGCTGCGTACAGAAAGCCCGGCGCCCGAGCCGACCACGAGGTACTGATGAGCAGCATCGCGAGGCAGAGGGCCGCGATGGCAATAACACGCCAGTGATTGCGGATGACGGCAGGATAGAAGCGGATGAGATAGCCCGCAAGAAACGCGGTGATAAGCCCGACCAGCCCGTACACGCCCAGCATGTGCAGCCATCGCGAAAGTGCTGGCGCATGGGCTTCATATTCGATGCGTTCGCGCTGCACTACAGAGAGTTGTTCGGGCGTAAGCACATCGCCCGGCACGTAGATGGGATCGCCCTTGGTGTGACTGGTACTGCTGATTTCAACAGCTGCTGCTTCATCTGCAGCCCGTTGCGTTGTGAGGTCAGGGTTGAGCAAGTACCCTGGTTGCGGATCATGCCTGAGCCTTGCAATGATGAGCGGCATGAGCGCGTCGGGAACGCCAGCATCGCGGACCACGCGCCTCCAGCGCGACATCAGATCTTCCTGTCCATCAACAACATCTTTCACCGACCACATCTCGCGAAACAAGCGATCGCGGCCACGCACTCGAAACTCAGGCAGCCGCCTGAGCTTCTCGATCTGAGCATCCTGACTGCTCAGTGTTGGCAGTTCGACGACGCCCTTGTCAATGATGTGTTCGATCCACGCAGTCCATTTCGGATCAACTTCGCCTGCGTTGACGTAGGCGCGCACAGCGCTCAAACGTTCGGGATTGAGTTCAAACGCTTTGGCAAGTTCTGGAGCCACTTCCGCGAAGTCGCTCACGCCTTCGAGTGCCAGTGGCAATCGTGAAAGTGCATCGCGCAGGCTCTTGAGGTAGGGGTCGTTGGGTGTGAAGACGTGGGGGGCATTCTCGCGGGCTTCACGCCGCCGCTGTTCGGTGTCCTCAGTGTTGATGACGTTGAAGTCGCGCCGTTTGATGCGGGCGTCGTTCATGACCTGGCCGGGTTCCAACCTTAGTTCATTGCGCGACACCACCGTCACGGCACCTGCCAGAAGCAGAAAGACGGTGAAAACGCCCAGCGCGTTGATCACCTCGCGCTGCAGCAGAAATCCTCTCAGCGACAGTCGAGCGCCCGACACACTCCGCCGCGTCTCGCGCCTGCGCTTCAGCTGCGTTGCTCCGGCTCTGGTCTTGGTGGTACCATCTTGTGGCATACGAAAATCTCTGCCGGCCAAACCTCTGCCGGAACATGTCCCTGCTGGCCTCGTTCAAACAGCGATCGGGCCCGGTTTCACTCGAACTTTCCGTGCCTCTGCAGGGAGCAGGCAGGAGCATAACAGTATCGGCCTCGTTCCATGAAGCAATGTCCTCTGAAATCATGCTGCGGAGTCCAACTCAGGACATGTGCTGCCGGATCCGGTAACCTGCGTGTTTCAGGTGTGGTCGTGCTGATCGGTCTGACATGGCTGCTGCTGCTGAGCGGATGCCAGGCTGGCCCATGGGGCAACCCCAAGCCGCCTCCCGGCCGCGCTGAAGCCACCCGAACAGCGATGGCCAAGGTCGCACATCAGTTGCAGGCAGCCGATGCAATCAGCACAGTCAAGATTGCGCCCGCTCCCAGCCGCGGCAGGTGGGAGGATGTGGAAGACGCAGTTGTCTGGGCCATCGATGAGGGGGGCATCGAGATGGGCATTCTCACCGTCCACGAGTTCGATTGGGGCAGAATCTACGATCTGCGGACAGTGGAGGGTTGGCCAGCCACACTCCGCGTCGAGAAGGCAGCGGGTGATCGCGTCTACCAACGCACAGCCAGCGTGGGACGTTTTCCGGATATGCCCGCTCGCCGCGACCGAGCCCGCAAGCTGGAAGAAGCGTTTGATCGATGGATGCACGACCTTGGAAAAAAACGCAAGCCGGTGCCGATGCAACTTCGCGACTGATCGCCGCCTACTTCCATCATTCAACAAATTTCGTGACGGTCAACCCGCCATCATCTTCAATGATGATTGTGCACGTGCCGTCGCGGGCTGTGATGAGCCGAGTGAGTGTTGCAGGAGGTTCTTCGAGGTGCGCTGCCCACGCGTCGCGCTCCAGCCTCTGACTTCCAGTCGACTGCATCACAACGCGCGGCTGCACCAGTTTCACTAACGCCAATGCCTCGACATTGAAACTGCCGTGATGGGGCAACTCCAGAACATCGCTTCGCAGATCATTGCTGTCGATTTCCTTCTGCAGACTTGCCAAAGATGGACGTGATGCATCGCCACATAAAAGAACGCGCCTGCCTGCCACGCTGATCTGAATGATCGACGACTCATCATTACTGCTGTGCCAGGTTGAATCTGCAGGCGGCCAGAGCCAGGTCCATTGACAGGCTCCGAACACTCGTGCATGAGGAGCATCAATCACTTCGACATGGATGATCCGCGCTGCCAACTCATCGAGAAGGAAGGCAGCAGGCCCGAGCGCATCCTGCGCAGCTCGCGTCTGGAAGTGGGTATTGATGACGACGCGGCCAATGGGGATGCGATCTGCAAGATCCAGCACGCCGCCATAGTGATCGAGATTGGCGTGGCTGATCACAACCGCATCCAGCCGCGTCACTCCCAGGTGTTTGAGGGCGGGCAGAATGACGCGTTGCGTGACATCAAGATCGCTGATCGAGCCTGCATCAAACAGCACCCGCGATCGTTCGCTGCGGATCAGGTAACAGCTGCCATTGCCAACTGCCAGCATGTCAATGCGCAGTGGGGGATCGACACGCCACACAGGTGCAAAAAGCCAGGCTGTGATTGCAATCGTTGCGATCACAAGCAATGCAGCTGACCACCTGAGCAATCGAACGCTCAGCCACGCAACTGCAATGATCATTGCAGTCAACGCCCACAGTACTGATGGCTGCGCGATTTCGATGCTGGCAAAAGCGATGGTGTCCACAGCGTTGACGATGGCGACCAGTAAGTCGGTCACGACTGACAACGGCAGCGTAATGATCGCGCCCAGACTGGGCAGGACGACACCGACGGTCAGTTTCAGGTATCCCAGTGCAAGCACACAGACAACCACAGGCAGCGCAATCACGCCCATCACGGGCGCCAGCGGCGTGACTATGGTGAAGTGAAACGCAACGATGGGAAGGGAAATCAACCAGGCTGTGACGGATGCAGCCACAAGCATCCGCATCCATTCCAGCACGAGATCTGCTGGTCGCGAGATGGTTTCGGTGTTGAAAAACCAGCGATTGCGCATTCGCGTTGCAAAGAGAATGAGCCCGAGCGTGACCGCGTAGCTGAGTTGAAATCCTGGATCAAAGATTTGAAATGGCTGCCAGATGAGAATCGCAAGGCCGCTGAGGGCGACCAGTCCGCTGATGAGAATGTGACGGCGCAGAAGCAGTCCGAGGCAGGCAGCGGAAGTCATGATGGCAGCCCGCAACACTGGCAGGCGCACTTCGATGAGAAAGAGGTAGATCGCAATCAGGGCGATGATGAAAAGGCCATGCCACCGCTTCTCGCCGGTGGTCGCGCGCAGCAGTAAGACAGCCAGCCCAGCCAGTACATCCAAGTGGAGGCCGGAGATTGCCAGCAGGTGCGACAACCCCACGCGGCGAAAGGATTGCGTCAACGGTTCGAGCGCAGATTCGCGCTCGCCCAGTAGCAAGGCCTGCAGGAGTGCCCGCCTTTCATCGCGCGACGCGGCTGGCAAATCACTCGCCAGCCAGTCTGATGCGCGATCGCGCAGCTGATCGCGACAGTTGGCAAATGAATCGAAGATGTTGCGAGCGACATGTGCTTCACCATCGGCGTGTGGGCTGGAAATGTCGATGAGTTCACGTTCCGCCACGGTGAGTTGTCCGGACTGGCCACGCCTGACTGCATACGCAGCCCGGTCAAACTCGCCCGGATTCTGCGGCCCAGCAAAGCGACTGATACGGCCGGCTGCAACCACCTCATCACCAATATGAGCAGGTGGCAGCGTTTCAGCACACTGCACCAGCACGCGCCCACTGGCACGAACTTCGGTGTCACGCTGCTCATCAAGGATGGCTGTAATGCGCATCTCGAAGAATGTCGAAGGTTCGCGATACTCAAAGCGCGACATGGCGCCTTGAGTGACTGGTCGCAAGACTGGCGGCTGCGTGATGATTCCACGAACACGCACGAGATGGCTACCGGTTGCGGGGAGCATGCGGATGATGTCATCGGGCGCGACCCGCGAGGTACGCATGCCATACCAGCCAGCCCCCATCAACAGCACACACGCGGCCAGAAGCCAACGCGTGGCCCGAGGTTGGCCGCTGCGCCTTCGTCGATGCAGACACAAACCGATATTCGCGACCAGCATGGCTGCGAGCATCAGGAACGCTGCAGATGTTTGCAGATGTAGATGATCCGCGCAGGCGATGCCCAGTCCGAACGCAACAGCAGCAACGATACCAAAGGGCGCGCGATTCACAGCAGTTTCTCATGCTCCTGGGCCCATCGGGACTGCCCTCAGGGTATCGCGGGCAGACTCAGCACGGCGACACGAAGCACCCAGCGAGCGAAATGGAGAATTGAAGCATCACCGTCCCCCGGCCCCCCAACGCGCCCCGCACACATGCGGATTGCCGAATGGTGTGGACCCTGTCGTACCAGCCATGGCGAGCTGTCTTTCGACCTCAACCCAGCACCTCAACCCACACCTCAACTCAGCACCTCAATACCCCTTGGGCAGAGGTATCATGCCCATAATACATGTCAGTCTTTGGTATTATACCTTTTTTAATGCCGTCCGGTGAAACGCACTTGAGCCGCGTCCCTCCCGCGAGACGGCTGAAGGGCCTTGACCCGTGCGTAAGTGGGCCGTGCCCCTGCCGGGCGGTACTCACGGTGCCATCCTCGTCTTTTCCATTGGAGAGGACGCCCATACTCGCTTGGATCGCTGTCCGACCAGACTCGACCGTCCCCAAATCACGCATGCCAAGCACGGCAAGCGGGTTTCAACCGCAACCCAGCACCCTCAACCGTATTCGGGCAGAAGTATTATGCCCATAACATGGCCGGTTAAAGGCATAACACATGGCGCGAGTGTGATTTTGCCTTTTGACCCGTTCAATAGACGGCGTGGCTTGCAGATTTAGACAACGTGGCTCGCGAATTGAACAGCGTGGCTCAGGCGCCCGGATGGACCGGCGTGTGCCGCCCGCATTCCGGGCAGCGCACTTCTTCGCGTTCGACAGGCGTAGCCGCAGGCGCGGCATCTCAGTTCCTTCGGCCTTTCGGGCGCCTGTGGCACGCGCTCGCGTTCGATGCCATCCACGGTGACAACCATCGAGTATCGCACCATGCCGGTCACCACGCGAAGTTCCACATGCCGCTGCTTTCCAGCTTCATCTGTGACATCAAAGTGATGACTGCCGCCCGGCAGGAACACCCAGCGACTGGAAACCTCACGGCCATCCACCAGCACGATCTCCTGCCCGAAGTTGGGCCGTCGCAACTCCAACGGGTGCCCGTGAATCATCGTGGTAAACTTGTAAGCCATGGAATCGCGGGAAGTGTATTCATGCCCCACTCGTCGTGGTGCGGTTCGCGGACGACATTGGGCCTTTGCGCGTGATTGGAGCACATCTCGACAATGGCACGGCTCCAGACGTTGCGTTGTGCTGCTGAGCTCCATATCCTCCCTCATCGCCCGACCACGCCAGGTGGAACCTTGAGGAAATGAATATGCTCAGTTTCGTTGCGAGATTCTCAAAAGCACATCGACTGTTGACCCCCGCTGTTGCAGCGATCGCGCTGGCCTGTCTCACGTTGCTGCCTGGCTGCTCGAACAAGGAAACCGTCAGGCGGCCGCGATCGACCAGCCCGCGCGCCACCACGCCGCTGGACGTGCCGGAAATCATGCGCGGCACCGTCGCATCACAGGCTGTGCTGGATGGTTACAACGATGATGTCGTCGTCAAGGGCTACGGATTCGTTGTCGGACTCAAGGGAACCGGCGGGCGCATTCTTCCTGACAACATCCGCGCTCACATGGTGGGCGAGATGACCCGTCGTGGTGTTGGCACTGCATCATCGGGCTACCGCATCAGTCCGCAGGAACTGATGAACTCGAAAGACACAGCTGTGGTTGTTGTCTCAGCTGTTGTGCCGCCCGGCGCGCCAGCTGGTGAAGCATTTGATGTTCTCGTCGAAGCGGTCGAACAGGATGCAACGAGTCTCGAGGGCGGCACACTCTGGACCACGGAACTGCGCCCGGCTGGAAATGCAACCGGTCTTCCTCCGGTGGGCAGTCGCCAGGCCCGGGCCATGGCCCGGGCCCGCGGACCAGTCTTTACCAATCCATTCGTCGAGCCGGGAAAATCCGGTGCAACCATCGACGGGCGCAGCGGGCGCGTGCTCGGTGGTGGCATGATGACGCGTGACATTCCCCTCAAGCTGCGACTGGTTTCCCCAAATCACGCCCGCGCCAGTGTGTTGCAGCAGGTCATCAACTCATACTTCCCCCAGGAACCGGGCCAACGCTACAAGACCGCACACGGCGAGAGCGATGGGTCGATCGAGATCAGCATCCCGCTTTCGGACCGTGATGACACGGGGGAGTTCGTGCATCTGCTCATGCACACGCCGCTCTTCAGCAACGCG
>JBPCKF010000043.1:0-11751 GCA_051004555.1 Phycisphaerales bacterium
CCTCGCTCCGCCTCCTCCCCCTTCCTCCCCCCTTCCCTTTCCAATCCAGACTGACCTAGCGTTCGTGCGGGCTGCCCTGGTGCTTTAGTTGCCGCATGAACCGTCGACTGGGTCCCCGGCGGGGACGGACGCGCTGTGTTGACATTCTACCGCCGCGGAACGCGATGCATATCATGCGTGGATGACGAACAAGCCGACACTTGCTGGGCTCGAAAAGGTTCGCGGATACCGCGTGCGGAAAGTCGACATGCGGCCGCTGACTGCCGACTTCGTTCGCATGCAGCGCGATACTGAACGCAATGGTCGAATGCTGGGCGATGTGGTGGAAGCGTGGGAGACCATGCTGCCTGCTGAGTTGTGTAATCGCACAGCCATCGACAGTTTCGGGCGCGGCGTGCTGCATGTTCGAGCCGATTCAGCAGCCACACGTTTCGAGCTGGATCGCCTGCTCCGCACCGGCATCGAACGAGCCATCCGCGAATGTTGCAGTCGTCCGCTCAATCGCATTAAGATCACCATCGGCGCGGTTTGATGCGATCGGCGCGGTTTGATGCGATCGACCGCGCTATGCCAGCACGTGCATGGCCAGCAGCGTCTGATCATCCTTCGCGCCGCCAGGGCCCTGATGTTCGAGTACCGCGTCGCGAATGCTGTGTACGGTGCATTGCGCTGTGCCATTGCAATGCGTCAGCGCGCGTTCTATGCCGGCTGTGCCAAACATGTGGCGCGTGGCGCTCATCGCTTCGGTCACCCCATCGGTATGCAGCAGCAGTGTGTCGCCCGGTTCGAGAGTGATGGTTGCTTCTTCGAGGGTCAGCGATGGCTCGATGCCGAGCGGAAAACTGCCAACTTCATCAAGCTGCTCAATGCGTCCACCAGCGCGGCGAAGGAGGGCGGGATTGTGACCTGCCCGGGCGTAGCGGAAGGTTCGTGATACTGGATCGAACTCTCCGTAGATTGCTGTGACAAACGAGCCCTCCATGCGTTTGCCACACAACTCGCGGTTGGCGTGTTCGAGCATAGATGCTGGATGTTCTGCATGCCTTGCAAAGGCGTGCAGGATGCTGTGCAGCATGGCCATCACAACTGCTGCTGATGGGCCGTGTCCTGAAGCATCTGCGATGAGCACGCCAAAGCGTGCATCTTCGAGCGGGAAGAAGTCGTAGTAATCGCCGCCCGCCAGTTCGGACGTTGCGTAGTGCGACGCAACTTCGACGCCGGGAATGTCAGGCAGGGGATCGGGCAACAGCAGCCGCTGTATCGCTGCGATCTCGGCCACCTGTTTGTTGATGCGCTCATTGGCAGTGCGCAGCTGATTGCTGACGACGATGGTTTTGGTCATGCCGCCGATGAGGTTGGCTCTGAGCACAAACTCTTCGAGGCGATCGAGTGGAAACTCGTTGGGCGAATCCGCGAGTGCGATGGCCCAGTTGAGCGGCTCGCCATGATCAAAGATCGGGGCAGCCATGAGTGAACGAAAACCCCAGAGCAGGTCGCCGATCGCCGGATCATCTGCAACGTTCAGATCGTTGATGACGACCGGCCAGGCAGAGCGGATGAATCGCCCGAAGATGCCGCCCGTGCGAATGCTGATGTGATCCCATTCCGACCAGGGATCGGTGGCTTCGCCTCGCCGCCTCCCACGCAGCAAAGCGCGGGTGATTTTGAACTCGCCCGGCTGCAATCCACGAACAGACAGCGAGATATATCCTTCGATGCTGCTGAGCTTGTTCAGGCCGCGGCTGAATGTGTCGTACATGGCCTGAGGCGTTTGAGCTCGGCTGGCGCTGCCGACCATTTCCATCAATGTCTGAAGCCGTTCGCTGGTGATTGGATTCTTCAATGCTGCAGCCACAATGTCGGTGCCAGGCGTGTCAGCCTCGACATGGACGACCGAGTGGGGGAGAATGGACTGCTGCTGTGATTCCTGCATGATAATGATGATGGTGTGAGAACTGTTGCCAGTTGGAGACATATGCAATGGCTGAGGAAGCAGATGATCGTACGCGCGGGCTGGCCTGGATGTCGCTTGCGCTTGAACAGGCGGAAAAGTCGTGGAATGAAGGCGGGATTCCCATTGGCGCTGTTCTGATGAATGCTGTTGGTGAGGTTGTGGCGCGCGGGCACAATGAGCGGGCCCAGTCTCCGCCGCCGGGCGACCCGACTGCGCATGCGGAAATCACATGTCTGCGTCACGCTGGCAGGCGCCGTGACTGGCGCGAGCTGATTCTGGTTTCCACGCTCATGCCCTGTTCGATGTGCGCTGGCGCGGTTGCACTCTTTCAAATTGGCCGATTGGTTGTTGGCGAAGCGCAGACCTTTGCCGGTTCGCCCGGCATACTCGCCGCGCGCGGCTGTGCGGTGACGGTGCTGGATGATCCTCGATGTATTGCGTGGATGCAGCGCCTGCAGCGTGAGCGACCAGACCTCTGGGCAGAGGACATCGGCGAGTAGTCTCGCCTGCACCACCGCGCGGAAAGCCCTTTATGCGAGCCGGACCGTGTCGGCCCGGGTCTTATGTCACCCTTTCGGTTGAACAACACCGCTCGTACGATCAAACCCGCGCGGCACTTCGTCGAAAAATCTCGGCTACCCTTGCGGTATGCCGACGCTGCGTTTCACTGCAAATCTCGCCCGTCATGTCGAGTGTCCCGAAGGTTCTGTCGATGGCGGCACCGTACAGGAATCACTCAACAGCTACTTCGAGCAGTTTCCGTCAGTGCGAAGCTATGTGCTGGATGATCGCGGCTGTGTGCGGCAGCACATGGTGATCTTCCTCAACGGCACACAGATTCGCGATCGTGCCGGTTTAAGCGACATCGTCAGCCCTGATGATGTGATCGATGTGATGCAGGCACTTTCGGGCGGATAGGCATTGGCGGCTGAACCGTCATACAGTGCTCTCATGCATACTTCTGCCACGACTGATCGGCCCCGCATTCTCACTGGCGACACCCCGACCGGCCGTTTGCACATTGGTCATTATGTCGGCTCGGTCCGCCGCCGCATCGAGTTGCAGGATTCGCACGAGTGTTACATCATCATTGCCAATATGCACGCCTTTACAACCCGGGCCGATCAGCCGCAGGCGATTCGCAGCGACACACTTGAAATCGTCCGCGACTATCTGGCGATGGGACTGGACCCGGAGCGCGTCGCAATCTTTCTTCAAAGTGAGGTGCCCGCGATTGCGGAACTCACATTCCTCTTTTCCATGCTGCTCCCCTTCAACAGAGTGATGCGAAACCCAACGCTCAAAGATGAGCTGACTGTGAAGGGGCTCGACGACAAGCACAGCTTCGGCTTTCCGCTTTACACCGTCGGACAAACCGCTGACATTCTCGCGTTTCGGCCCGTGGCTGTGCCTGTCGGGGAAGATCAGGTCCCGCACCTTGAACTCACCCGCGAAGTCGCCCGACGATTCAATCAGCTCTACTGCAATGTGCCCGACACCGCAGAGGACGATGAACATCAACAGCATGGCGGCGTGTTTCCAGTGCCGCGGGCTGATGTCGGAACTGTCGGCCGACTGGTCGGCACCGATGGCGTTCAGAAAATGAGTAAGTCGCTCAACAACGCCATTTTCATCGCGGATACGCCCAAAGAAGTGAAGAAGAAGCTCGGCAAGCTGTATACCGGCAGACAATCGCCCGATGAGCCGGGTGACATTCACAATGCGCTCTTTCAATATGTTCGCACATTCATTCAGGACGAATCGCGCGTCGCTGAACTTGAGCGGGCCTACGCAGCGGGCGACAAAATCGGCGACGGGCATATCAAAGTCGAAGTTGCAGAACACATCAACGCGCTGCTCGAACCCATGCGCGAGCGCAGAGCCAGGTACGAAGGCGACGATGCCGTGATTCTTGATATTCTTCGCGAAGGGTCCAGACGAGCCAACCAGTGTGCCGAAACAACGCTGGCCCAGGCAAAAGATGCAGCTGGTCTCGGGTTTTTCTCGCGCACCCTGACGATCAGCTGAACCACAACAGCGTGCTGCATGCACATTGATCTTCTCATTCCAGCCCACAACGAATCACTCAACATTGATCCGCTGTTTGATGCGATCGAACGCGTGCAGCCCGATCTGATCAGGCGCGTCGTGTTGATTGACAACGCCTCGACCGATGACACCGCTGCACTTGCGACGAAGCGCGGCGCCATCGTTCTGCACGAAATGCATCGCGGCTATGGAGCAGCGTGCCTGGCAGGAATCAACTGGCTTGGCAGCAATCAGCCACCTGATGTCTTGGTCTTTCTCGATGCAGATCTGTCGGATGATCCAGCAGCCCTGCCGCGACTTCTTCAGCCGATTTTCAGTGGCGATGCGGTGCTTGTGATCGGCTCGCGGGTTCGCCTGGCTGAGGCTGGCGCGCTGAACGTGGCACAGCGCTTCGGCAACCGACTGGCGTGCATGCTCATGTTCATGGCGACGGGCAAACGCTATCGCGACCTCGGTCCATTTCGCGCGATCTCGTGGAATGCCCTTGAGCAGTTGCACATGCAGGACCGCACATGGGGATGGACGGTGGAAATGCAGATGAAAGCAGCCATGCAGCAACTTCGCGTCGCCGAGGTTGATGTCCCCTACCGCACACGCCACGCAGGCAAGTCAAAGATCTCCGGCACAGTGCGCGGCGTGGTCGCAGCCGGCTGGAAGATCATCACGACCATCATTCTGCTGCGGTTGCGATGAGAGCCGCGCAGGCGCAGTCGTCGGGATTTGAAGACGCAGAACGAAATTGCGACTATCTCGAAGCCAAGACAACAGATTGAGTTATAGCAATACGTCAATCTGTGAACCAGGTGATGGTGGCTGGATTGATTCAAGGCTCTCGGTTTCGAGTTATGCGCGCGGTGTTGTCATTCCCGCGCGGCGGAAATCAGTTGGAGCGCGCCGTTGTGCGTGCGGAAATGCCCTGCTGCTTCAGTGACCGCAGCGACATTCGTCTGGGTCCCCGCTGTGCGGGGAGGACCGACTGAAGCCACCCTCGACGTGTCCGCTTGGGGCAAGGCATATACCCGCGGCCTCGTACCCGATGACCAAGGAGGCACGAAGGTTGTTGATGGGGCTTCGCCTCACGGGATATTCTTCGACCATGTGCGTTTGTTGCGGCCATTGGAGGAGTTGTGAACCTAAGTTCGCCGTCCCGGCTGCGGCAGATCATTACCCCTCAACTTCCAGATCACCCGCTGCAGCATCATCCGAATCGACCTCTGCATCGCGCGAAGCGTGGGTGCTCATCCACTTGCGAACATCATCAATATGCTCGCTTAACCAGGCGCGATTGCCAACTGCCAGAAGCGTTCTGCCATCGAGTACCGCGACGCCGCTGCATTCTGCAATTGCAGTTGCGAATGCGGGTGTGTCAGCTGCGCGAGTGTCCGCAACAATCATCGCGATGTGATCGTCCGCCAACGCCTGCGCTGCAGCAGGGCTGTGAAGCACATAGGACACCAGAATCCGAGCATCACTTTCTTCGGATTGAGATCTGCAATCGTCATTCGTCGTGTTGATACGCACCTGACGCATTCGAATCGCAAGATGCTCCGCTGCATTGTCAGGTTGCGACTGCTGATCGGTGCGGGCCCGAAGCAGAACTCTCCCCGCTGTCGCCATGAGCATTTCCGGCGACTGACCTGACTGAGGCGACAGGACCAGCAACATGCCACCTTTCTTAATATCAACATGGGGGCTGCCATTCCATTGCCGCATTCCGCCCCGCAGCCTGAAAGTGGCACGATTATTAAAAGCTGCATCAACCGTTGCGTTTTGCATCTGTGATGTGATACTCAGAAAACACTGCAACTCGCGAAGATCGGGCATGAACCGACTGACTAATATCAGCCTGGCTGTCACTTGCCGCAGTGCCGTCACGCAGAATTGCAGAGCGATCACCGCAAGCAGAAAATCCGCCCAGCTGCGCTCGCCATTTGCAACTCCCTCGCGAAAGTAAACAAATACAGCTGCAAGGCAGATGAACAGGAACGCAGTATTCAAAAGCTGCACACGCTGATCGGAAAGTCGGCGATTCCAGAACAGCGTGTCGTGCTGAATCATGATCTGGTCATCGCGCAGGGCCTGAATCGCAGCGATACGAACCTCGCGCGATAGTTCCGGATCTAATGCAGTTGTAATTGCATTCCGCTGCGATGTCACCACGGTGCTGATCTGATCGTCGTATCGAGATTGTTGCCGAGCAACCTGCAGGTTCAGCCAGATGAGTGGAATACTATAGAGCGCAACAGCTGGAACAAGCAGCAACGCCAGTGTGCCATCTGTTGCAATTAATACTGCCAGCGCAGCAATCAGCAAGATGACTGGAAGTATTAATCGCAGCAGGCTGCGGGCAGCAAAGAGAATCATTCGGAGGCGGCGACTGCAGAGAACATTCACAAGCTGGCGAGGGTGACCATCGAAAAATGCTGGCCAACCGCGCGTGCGGGGATCGCTCACTGCTGAAAGAATCATTGCCTGAAAGTCCACGCGCATCTGAATAAGTAATCGTGTCGTCCACCATTCTGCGACATAAATGCACAGGCCGCTGAGTATTCCAAGTGCAGCAACACCTGCAACCATCGTTCCGGGCTGCATGGTGTGCAAATCGACTGGAAACGCCCAGCCACGCAGGGTAAAGGCGCTGCCATCCTGCATTGCCTTGGCGTATCCAAACAGGCTGAGAATGGCCAGTGCCCCTGCAATGACGCCGATCAGGTGCGACAGGGTGATTGTTAGAATCCGCATAATCTGCCCTCGCGCGATCTGCTGCGCCAGCCAGATGGTGAGCGACAGGAATATTCGTCCATTTGTCCATGCACTGATCAGAGGCTTCATTGCAATGCAGCCTTTCGGGCGTTCTCGAGCATGGCAATAATGGTATCGTTCCATGTCTCGTAATCGCGCACGTGGCCGGCTGTGACGCCGAGAGCCTGCACGCGCGCATCAAACAGCGTCGATGCTTCAGCGTAGAGCGCCTGATCCAGCGCGTTCATTGCTGCGATTTGATCGATGTGGCTTTGTGAAATTGCAACATCCGTCATTGCAGACTGATTTTTCCGCGGGGTAAATGGGTCGGTCCAGCCCAGCAGTCGCTGCAGCAGAAGGATGAACTCAGTGAAGCGCTCGACAAGCCCAACCAGCGTGAAGCGGCGATGTACATTTGCAAGTGCATCATTCAGACATGCGTTGGCGCTGTTGCCCGCGCTGCGCAGCTGCTTATATGTCCAGCCGGATAATCGCAGCGTCTGGCCGTTGCTGATTTCAGGCAGATTGTCGAGATCGAGAAACGCATCCAGTGACAGATCACGCACGCGCGGGTGAAGGGCGTGCTCGACATCTGACTTCAAATAGCGAAAATATGAGAGAACACGAGCGACCGGGTCGCGCAGCAATGTCACATGCACAATGTTGCCTGGAATGCACTGATAGAGCGGATGATGCAGAGCGTGATGACCCATCACCACGGTTGGAAAGATAAGCTTCTTATATAAGGCTACGGGGTTGCGTTCGAATACTGGAGCGTTCAGGTGAAGAACATTATTCATCTCATAGTTGCGCGCCAGAACGTGCTCAAATGTTGTGCCCCCAGCTTTGGGGACATGCAGAAACATCAGCCGCTGATCTTCACAGCTGCCGTACGGGACTGGATGCTCGCGCAATTGGTCAAAGGAAACACACAGCCGATCAAGAGTGTCGCGGTTACGCGATTGCTGCACATCGCTGGGGTATTGTTTCCAGTATGCAATCAGATCAACAACTGCGTTGAGTACATCGGGGGAACCCTCAGCAAGTGTGGGCAACGGCGGCAGTGTCATCGCGATGGCTCGTTGAGAATAATGTGTTGATCAGCTGCGACATCGGTCATGGTGACAACGCGACCGGACGGTGTTCGCAGCGTGACGCTGCGGACGGCCTCGTCACTGCCGAGTCCGACATACGTTCGCATATGTCCCTGCGAAAAATGTGAGCCTTCGCTGCCGCCGACGGCAAACGCCGTCACGTCGCCATTGAGTCGCTCGACGAAGATGGTCGAGCCTGCGGGCGCGCCGCTGCGCAGGTGGACATCAATCGTCAGCCAGCGGCGGGTGTTATCGTCGGGTGCATGGGTCAGCAGAAATGAGGTTGCATTACTGGCAGCCGCTTCGTCGTCAATAGAGATGGATGTCATCAGCACATCGCGATCGCCATCATCATCTGCATCAAAGAAGTTGATGCGTGATTCGCGCAGGTTTTGGTTCATTGTCGTCTTGAGCAGACCGGTTGCGAAAAACGTCCCGTTGGCTGTTTGCAGGAACAGTTCTCCTGGAGCTGTGTGCAAATCAAGAAGACCATCCATATTCATATCCACCCAGTTGGCAGTTGCAGCAGCTGTGGGAAGTTGTAATATTGCGGGGTCGACTGCTCGAAACAGACCTGCATCATTGATGAGCAGAACTGAACCGCCAAGTGATGCGAAATAGATGTCGACATCACCATCATGATCGACATCGCCAACAGTCGGGCGTCCAGCATGTCCTTGTCGGACGATGGTTGCAGCTGTTGCGAGCGGCGGATGAATGTTCGTCACCAGAAAGTGGCCATCAAAATTGCGGGCCAGCAATATACCAGTGGGCGTTGCAACGATGCAATCGAGGTCATCATCAAGATCAACATCAAACCAGACAGGCAGACCATTGCGAATCTCGCTAAGTCCATGCGCGGCAGCGCACTCGATAAATGCGCCGGCGTCTGCATCACGACGAAAGAGTTGCGCATCAGAACCCAGGCCGGTGATAAAAAGTTCAGCGACATCATCGCCATCGATATCGATCCAGGCAGCGCTGCGAGCACGATGATCGTCGACAGGCAGTTGCTCATGTGCGGGTGAAAACATCCCCGGCTCGCCGGACGAAAGGAACAGTTCATGAAAAAACTCGCCCGGGACACTTTGAATATTACCCTTCAGTCCGCCCCGCGTGATTGCGATATCCGGCAGCGAATCATTATTAATGTCTGCGACTGCAAGGCCATGGCGGTCACGCAGTGAAAGTGTAAATGTATGATCGGGCGGAGTCATCAGGCCTGCACCAACAGCACACTGTTGCAGCGGGATTGCAGCATCCAGCATGACCCGAACGTCAGCTGCAAGCAGGCGTGGCCGAATGTGAGTATTACCACCGGATTCTAATACGATATTCACCCGCGTGGGCTGAGGTGATGGATTGTCCGGGCCGGCTGCTTCGGCAAGTGTGTGCACTGTTGCGGACGCGTGTTCATTGTGCTCGATCTCGACATTGGATAGAAATGCGACTGAACAGGTCATGGTGGTTGCAGTATTGTTCTGAAGCACAAAGTGGCGGTCCATCCAATAGAGTTGCAGTGCATCAACCTTTGCGGGCGGAGTGGCACGATCTTCGATGCCGGGAAATGCAGCGTCCTGGGCGAGAGGCGTTGCGCGACACCATGCGTCATATGTTTCGGTGAAATGGCCCTTGCCATCGTTCAGAAGAAATGACTGAACAGCATTATGATTGACTGAGAAAATATCGAGAAACCCATCGCCATTGAGGTCAGTAACTCCCATATCAAACAGCATGTAATCCCGCACGTTCAGGTCGACTTCGGTAAACGTGGGCATGTTCCCCTGGACGATCGGCGGCGGCTGTGGGGGGGAGAATAGCGGGCGCACGTTTCCAGTCGCGGTGGCAGTCACAAGCAGTAACATAAGTTGCATAGAGCGATTGTATTCTCGATCGAATCACGCGCGCGGATGGGCCCGTTTCATGACATCGCGCAGATGTGAGCGGTCGACGTGGGTATAGACCTGCGTGGTTGCGATGTCAGCGTGGCCGAGCAGGTCCTGCAGGATGCGAAGGTCAGCCCCGCCTCGGAGCAGGTGGGTGGCAAAGCTGTGCCGGAGCATGTGAGGATGGATATTGCGGAGGCCCGCACGAAGGGCATTGCGGCGAACGATCTGCCAGACTGCCACACGTTCAAGCGGCAGGCCGTGCGCGGAAAGCAGCAGTCGATTGCGATCGCGTCCGTCGCCATGCTTTGCAATTTTCAGGCGGGATTCGTGAAGATACTGATTGATCGCATCGCGCGCGGGTTGGCCGATGGGCGTCATGCGCTGCTTCGATCCCTTGCCTGTGACTGTGAGTACACCCAGCACGTCATGCACATCGCGCAGTTCGAGCGTGCACACTTCCGAGGCTCGCAATCCACCTGCGTAAAGGATTTCCAGAAGTGCACGATCGCGCAACCACAGGCGGCCGTGCTCGGGTTTGGGCGCAGCAAGCAGCAGCTTCATCTGCTTAGGCGTGAGCACGCCGGGCAGCCTTTTCCATTGTGTGGGTCGCTCGAGAAATTGGGCGGGATCAAAATCGATCCGACCGTTGGCATGCAGAAAGCGGAAGAAGATGCGCAGCGTTGCAAGATGCCGCGCGATCGAACTGGACGCCAGGTTGCGTTCGGTGCGCAGTTTGCGGAAATGGTCGATGAGATGCGTGGCTGTAATCGCTGCGATCGTGTCGATTCCAGCAGATTCAAGATCAGCGAAGAGATCGGCAAGATCGCGGGAATAGGCTTCGATGGTTGCAGCGGCCAAGCCGGCTTCGATGCGGATGTAGCCGATGAACTCACGTGCCGGTGGCGCGAAGGCTGATGGGAAGTCCATTGGCTGTCACCGTGATGAGTGGGGCATCGCGTTGAGCGGATGCTTGCGGTTGCCTGGCTGAGGGAGCGTGCTGAGATGCGTGTTCGCGGTTCATGTTATGAAACATGGGGCAGCCGTGAAATGCGCCAAAGCAGACGCGGAACGCCTGATCGATGCGCCCGAGCCGAAAACGATGCCCGCAGCGCGCATCATTGTGATCGACATGCGGGCAGGAGTCGGGGCTGAGATTTGTAGCATGCTTCACCATGGCGCCTGTTTGCTCTTGCTGACCTCAAGATGTCGGATATCGGATCATGATTGCACCAGAAAAAGCTGCGCAATGACAGAGGGAGTGATGCGTCACTCTTGCGCGGTCAGCTGCAGCGAATGTTGCGCGTCGGTGCCGGGAGTGTGGCAGGAAGAGCCGGAATCGTCGCTGACGCCATCGGCAACGCGTTTGCTCTGTTGAAGACCCCGCCAACGAAGGGACAAGGAGGTCCGATGCGGAATGCAGCAGAGATTCATATCGCGCACAACACTTCGCAGTTACCGGCTGCGCAAGTGAATGCGCGAACATCCACCCAACACGGTTGCCCAGCTGGTGCCACATCAGCGCGTTCCGGATCTTCAGCTGCGCGATTGCAGGCTGCTGCGCAACGGGCCATGCTGCTGGCGCGGGTTGCTGCAGCGGTGCATCTTGCGAGTGCGGTTGAACCTGAAGCTGAGCGTGAAACACAATGAACTATGGCTTCTACCTTTCAGCAGCGGGAGTTCTCACAAGCATGCACCGGCAGGATGTTGTCGCCAACAACCTTGCCAATGTTCATTCTGTGGGTTTCAAACCGGATGATGTGTTCCTGCGGGCCCGGCTGCCGGAGCGGCTTGAGAATCTGCACGCAAGCGCGGATCCTAATTTTCTGCTGGAACAGCTGGGTGGCGGACAACTCGTCGAGCCAACGCTCACGAATTTGAAGCAGGGCGAACTCACGCCGACTGGCAACGACCTCGATCTTGCGATTCGCGGCGAGGGGTTCTTTGTTGTGAACTCAGGCAAGGGCGATGGCAACGAGAAACTCAGGTTTACCCGTGACGGGCGCTTTACTTTGAACGCAAGCAA
>JBPCKF010000044.1:0-12170 GCA_051004555.1 Phycisphaerales bacterium
AGTCGCGCGTCAGCAGATTCTCCGCGCTCAACGCATGCTGCAACTTCTCTGCGAGAGAAGGAACAATGGGTTTCTCGTAGATCATGCCATCTCGTTCAGATTGTATCCATCGCGTATGTGCCGGTTCAACGATTCGGTGCAATTTGCCGTCCTGAAAGACGAACCAGTAGGCGCGGAGCCAATGTACGGGTACCACTGCCACCATGATGACCCGGTCGTCTACGCCGACCGTCCAAAGATGAAGCGGTGATGGTACCGGGCTTCCAGCGGTAACATGTGAAACGAGGTCTTCCGGCCACACGAGTCCATCAAGAACCTCGGTCAGTTCGCGAACCGACATTCCTTCAGCAATCAACGACAATGTGGCCTTGGGAGGGTCAACGTGATCCGCGCGCCGTTCACAGCCGACTACGACGTAGAGGAGAACAATCAGAAAAGGTCGAATAGATCGTCCAATAGATCTTCGCATAACTTCTCCCATCGCGATGGCCTCGGCGGACAATTGGGTTCCGTGCAGCAGCCACAATGTCACAACAAACACAGAGCACGATGCGACCAAGGTTGCTGAAAGGACTGCATCAACGAGATCGGGTGCTTTGTGCCGAAAGTTGTCCGCGTACATCGCCACGATCCTTCATCGTCATCGTAGGCGAAGGTGAGCATCTTCATGATTTCCATCTTCGCCCCGAGCCATTCCGTCGCGCCACATCTCCGCGGTCGCCGTCGCTGACGTGTTCCCCTCCGAATGCGCTTGAGAAATTACGCGCAGCAGAGCCGCAGGAATGCCCTCTGCCAAGGCACGTTCAGTCAACACACCGTCCAGATGACAGATTGTCCGAACGGTCGGCGCATTGACGATTCGGTACCTCCCGTCGCGCTCGCCACATACGTGAATACATATCGTGGAAGATCCAAGGATGTGTTCGCTCAGTCTCAGTTCAACCAGGTAGTTGTTCGGTCCATCCGAAACAAAGTGATACGCTGGCACCGGATCAGTGATGCCGAAACCCGTAGCGATGTATGCCTCCGAGGGCCCGAAGGTGTCGTCGAAGCGGTAAATCTCCCAGTGTCGAGCCACTGCCGTCCACCCGATCAATGCCGACATCAGAAACGGAAGTGCTGCGACTACAATGGCAAGCATCCTCGTGGTCCGCAAGAGCCGAGCAAACGTTGGCCTCTTCGCGCTTCGTCCACATTCCGGACACAGGTCGTTGTGAACTCCAGCAGTGTTATAGCCGCAGTAGAAACAGCACCCGTCGCGACGGGGCTCGATTCGCACGAACAGACCTCTCATGATCGCGCGAATCGACAACACCACCAATGACGCGACAATGCCCGCAGCCACGCACATCACTACCGTCGGCAATACAATAGGTACTGTGGCATGCCTGAAGGCTGGATGGACATCTGAGACAGCAGAATCCCTCTCAAGGTGAGGATGGCACTCATTCCAGCACTCGCTGCTGCATAAGCCAGGTACCCTTTCCGATGTGTCGTTGCGGTCAATGTGATGGCTGTTAGAATCGCTACGACCAGATACATTATCGTTCGGGTGTTCACGCCATACACGAGCTGCAAATCGTCACAGACCGCTTCGCCGTAGAACACGAGAACGCCAGCGACACTGCCGATCGGAGGCGCTGCGCAGTAGCAGAATGACATGTACCCATGGTGATCGCTGCACACCGCGAACTGCGTAGATCGTTGCCATGCACGATGATCCTAATTGTCAATATGATGGTAGTATCGATATCAAATTGCGTGGACAGAACCCGCCGGGCCTTGCACCCCTTCTTTTCCCTGTCGCAGCGCTTTTCTCTTGCTTGCTGATTGTTGCTGCGATTGCGGCACTGGTGAAGTAGCGGTGAACCTCGTCTGAACTAAGGACTGACATGCAGATTAAACGCATCGTGCACGATCTGCAATGCTGCAGGCGCATCGCCAGCTGCGACAATACAACTGATCTTAATTTCACTGGTGGTAATATTTCGGATCGCGATCCCAGCATCTGCGATGGCTGAAAACATCGTCGAAGCAACGCCCGGCTGCGATTGCATGCCTGCACCCACAACCGACACTTTCCCCAGCCCGATCTCGACACCGACCGAACCCGATCCAAGTTCGGCGATCACTGCATCTGCTGCGGCTCGAACCTCTGCGAGATCGTCCTGATCGACCGTGAAACTCAGGTTGATCCCCCGCTGTGACTCAGTCTGCAGAATGTCATCCACAATCAGGCTGCGATCCGCGATCTGACGAAAGACCTGCGCCTGCACGCCCACCTGGTTGGGAATGTCGCGCAGGCTGATCCGGCCAATATTCAGTCGCATGGCACATCCTGTCACAGGTTGCATTTCCATATCAATGGTTTCCTCTCTGATGAGCGTGCCTGGGCTTTCACCTGATGCATGCCGCACGCGAATCGGCATGTTGTATTTCTGGCCGAACGCCACTGCGCGATGGCTCATGACACCCGCGCCCAGTGCTGCGAGTTCCAGCATTTCTTCGAAGCTGATTTCATCAAGCAGCCGCGCGTTTGTGACTACACGTGGATCAGCAGTGAAAACGCCAGTCACATCCGTAAAAATGTCACAGCTGCAGGTTCGATCAGTGTCATGGGCCTTGAGTGCAGCGGCCAGAGCGACTGCGGTGGTGTCCGATCCTCCCCTGCCCAATGTTGTGATGTCGCCCCCGGCTGTCATGCCCTGAAATCCTGCAGCAACCACCACCCTGCCACTGTCGAGCACGCTTTGAATGCGGACTGCATCGATCGAGCGAATGCGGGCGCGGCTGTGGACTTCATCAGTCACAATCCCCAGTTGCGGACCTGTCATACTCACCGCCGCAACGCAAGCTGCGTGCAATGCCATCGTCATCAACGCAATCGAAACCTGTTCGCCGGTTGCAAGCAGCATGTCCATTTCGCGGCGACTGGGAGCGTCTGTGATATCGCGGGCTAGTGCGATCAGCGTATCGGTGGTATGCCCCATGGCTGAGACAACAACCACAACGTCACATCCAGCTGTTCGGGCAGCGATGACACGCTCCGCGCAGCGCCTGATCGCAGCTGCGTTGGCAACAGATGTGCCGCCGAACTTCATCACCGCGACAGGCGTGAGCGATGGCGGAACGTCTGCTGTAGACGTGTGAAGTTTGCCTGGAGTTGTTGCGGAACTCTTCATTGGATTCATCATTCTCTGCGCGGCGTGCGAGGTATGCGTGTGGTAGCTATCACAGGGTGCATTCTAATCGCAGGTGCATTGTAAGGGATTTTTGCGATGGTCGCGCGAGATGGTTGCGCGAAGCATTCTTGCGAACGGTTGCGCGAAACATTTGCTGGTCCATATGTCATCACGGTCAAGGCCATGTTCGGTCGAGTAGGTTCGGTCGAGTCCAGGATCGGTCGAGTCCAGGTTCGGTCAAACACCACGTTTGGTCAGCGATCGCGCAGCTGATCAGCGTGATTTCGGTCCCGCATGCAAGTGCGCACCTGAGGGGTTCAACTGCGGAGCAGGCACGCCGCAGAAGTGTGAATGTCAGGCGATTTTTCCTGACATTTGCCGTGATTCGCGCGAGAGTCGCCAGATTGCGAGGAATTGAGTTGCGTTCGTCCATTGGAGCGAGGGGTGGCGGCTCTGCTGCGCACGAAGCGGGCACCGTGCTACGCCCCCACCACGCGATGAGGTTCACCAAAAAAGAAACGGGGCGCTCCCAATGGAGCGCCCCGCGTGCGTTTCTGCTGTGCGCATCAAAGTGATGATGCGCGAAAAAGTGATCAGAAGGTTACGGCGTTCCCAGGCCGCCGCCGGAAGTTCCGACGAGCGTCATGTTGACCCAGTCATAGAGCGTGGTGAACCGGCCGTTGTTGAACCCGAGTGCATACACCCAGCAGCGAACGTGAATGAAGCCATTCTGATCGACGGAGGAGGCACCGATGCCAAACGCTGGATTGGGGAGCATGCGCTGATCGTGATATGTGGTGGCGCCGTTGAGATCCATCCCGACCCAATCCCACTTCTGATTCTGGACGTTAAAGACTTCGAAGCCGATGATTGGCGATGCCTGCATTGCCTCGAGTTTGAGACGGAGGGTGACGATGGCTCCGCCAAAGAAGCCGGGATTGGCTGCGAACCCACGAACGCCGATGTCGGTCATATGCCCGCGCAGGAAGTACGTTGGTGAGGGGAAGGGATCGAAGCCATCGAAGGTGCCGATGCTTCCGAACCGCGATTGCACGATGAGCGGATTGTTGTCGGCAGCCTTGAGTGAGTTGGTGTTTCCGAACAAGCGTTTGCCTCGCAGCACCACCACGTCGAAGACGACTGATGGATCAAACCAGGGGGTTGTGAGGAGACTCTGGAAGTTGGTCAGCCAGTACGGGAAGTTGCCAATGAGATCGGGATCGGGTTCGTCTGGGCCCTGAATGTACGTTGCTGGAAGACAGGGGTGTCCATCGGGCGGATCTTCGGTCCCTGAGACTAAGAAAGGCGGAATGCCTTCCTGCCGGATGCCACTTCTGACCACACTGCCAATCTGCTCGGGCATGAGCGGGATGCCGAACACTGCCTTGGCGATTGCCTGCAGGGCGGCGCAGGTGCCAGCCACCATAGGACATGCTGCACTGGTCCCGCCGAAGTCTGCTGCATAGCGGAACTCGAGCTGGCCGTCGATGTCAAATGCATCGCCATAGCCGCAGGTGAACACGCCGGCACCCCAGGCCTGAACGTGGACGTTGCCGCTCTCGGTCATGTGATTACTGAAGCCGTGACGTGTATAGGGAGCGAGGTCGGGTCGTGCCCCGAGGATGGGCTGCCCAGCACCGACAATGGTGCCGCCAGTGTCGAAGATCTCGAGGTCATCGTGATTGAAGCACGCGTTGCCAGCTGACATTACGGGCATGATGCCGATGTCTGCTGCGATGCGGAGGAGGAGTGAAACAAACGGGTTGGTTGCCAGCGGTCCGGGTGGGAATCCGATGGACATTGAGAGCACATCGCCGCGTTCAAAGTGTTGGGTTGCGGAGATGATGGCACTCTGCAAACGCCCGGCAGGCTGTGTGATGGATACGGTGGGGAAGAACCATACTTCCGCATCCGGGACGAGCCCGATGATGCCAATCTCCGCATTGTCGCCCGGCACGTTCAGGTCGGGACCGGGAAGGCCGTGGTCCTTGGCACCGATGATGCCCAGGGTAGCTGAGCCGTGATCCATGCCTTCGACTTCTTCGGGCATGAGCCGCTGGCCGGGTTCGAGAATGACATCGACGAGGTCGACATGCACACCATAGAACGGGTCAACTGCAGCCCCGCCTTCCATGACACCAATACGTACGGTTGCGCCGCGACCGGGATTGTCAGTAGGTTTCCACGTGGAGGCGTAAAGATTATTGTCTTTGAGAATCCGGGGAACCTCGTTCCAGGCATACTCCGTATCGATGCCGCCCTCAAACTCGGGAGCGAGGAAGAAAGGCGTGAATGGCGGAACGTCGAACTGACCGTTGCCGTTGAGGTCGGTGTAGAAACGGTGCCAGTTGGCATCAGCGGTGAAGTTGGGAACTCCCCCACCACCGCCTGGGCCGAGTGCGCCAGCAGCCAATGGGGCTGGAACCGCTGCGGCGGTTGCAAACGATTCACCGCCATGATTGACAGGCTTGGGCACAAAGGCCGCGCCTTCGACGATGTCGAGGGTGTTCAGCGCATCAGCGATTGCTTCGAGTCGATCGTTCGGCCCGACAACGAACATCATGCCCGCAAGGTCAGGCTGAGCGCGGCCGGAGTTGAACTCGGCTTTGCGTTCGACTTCACGCAAGGCTTCGAACGATTGTTCAAACCACGGCTCGAAGGTGATGCCGAACTCTGTGACAACCGCTTCCAGAGCGGAAAGCTGGCCGAGCATGGCTGGATTTGGTCCACCGAGCGGCGTTGCGCTGCCACCAACGGGTCGCATCTTCGACGCATCTGTGAACTTCACGATCAGCCGAGCATCAGGTGTCGGCCGCACCGAAACCTGGGGTTTGGGAAGCAGCCAGGCTCGATCGGCCAGACCGAAGCGCTGATTGGAAGTGTCGACGTCAGCATCGTTGCCAATTTGAATATCCCCCGTCGGAGGATTCGCGGCAACCGACGAGACCAGTGAGAGCAGGAGTCCTGCTGAAAGAAGCAATCTGAAATGCATCTGGCATCTCTCCATTGTGTTGAGTTGTGCAATCCCTGAAGAAGCGAGCGAGATCGAATCGACTCCAATCCGACCCGGGAGCGTTTTAGTGGAACCCTTACAGATTCATCCAACTGACAAACGTTCCCCGCCATGATAGAAATCGGACAAAAACGGTCTTCGACAATCAAAATGTCCCTCCAGCCTATCGATTCTCCGCCAGTAATGCAAGAGGTAAATCACCGAAATTCCAAATCGCCCGAAATCCATTCACCGCATTTCCCGGAGAGAAAGTCGCCCCCCTGCCGCTTGAATCGACGGATAGGGGTTCATATGGCATAAGGATGGGATACAGCGTGATGCCCGTCGCGTTTTCTGAATTTCGGAGCCGTAGAAAGGCGGATTGTGTGCACTTAAGCGTGGGAACCGCTAGGTTGGCAGAATCCGGCAGATGACGACGGTCTCATCATCAGTCTGTTCCACCTGCAGGCGATGGGCCCGGACAGCTCGTTTCAGGCTGCTCAACATCGATCTGGAAGTGGCATTGACCTCGGCCGCCTCTACCGCATCCTTGGTGCGTTCGAGTCCGAACCGCTCGCCATCCTCTCCCAGCGAATCCAGCAGACCGTCGGTGTAGAAGATGTAGGTTTCGCCTGGATTGAGCGGGCGGACCACTCCTTCATAGGACTGATCGGGCATGACACCCAGCGGCAGGCCGCCAGCTGCTTCGCACTCAACCACGCTGCCATCTGCGGTTCGAATCAAAGGAGGCGCGTGGCCAGCACACGAGTAGCTCAACTCACTCCGTGCAGGATCGATGATGGCGATTGTTGCGGTGACAAAGAGCCCATGATGAACTTTGGAACACATGTGATCATTGGCATAGTGGAGGATTGCGGTTGGCTCGTCGACCGATCCTGAGAATGCGTGCAGAATACTCTGCAACATCACCATGATGAACGCGGAACTGGGACCATGGCCAGTCGCGTCAGCGATCACAACGGCCCACCGTCCGCTTGTCAACGGCTTGCCCTCTTCATCGCGATCGAGCGGCAGGAAGTCAAAGAAGTCGCCCCCGACCTTGCCCTGAGAACGGTGGCTGGTTGCGAACTCAACGCCTGCGATCTCGGGTGGATCCTGGGGGATCAAACACTCTTTGATTTCAGCGATCGCATCAATCTGCTCTTCGAGCCGTTTGACTTCTTCGCGCAGTTCCATGTTTGATGCGGTCTCAGGTTTCTGCATGTGTGTTACGGCTTCTCAGCGCATGAGCGATTTCAAGACTGAAGCCGCGGCCTTCCCAGCCATCACTCCAGCCAATGCCTTCAGAATTGCTGACTTGCGCAGCAGAGTCATGGCGATCACACCCGCCGCCGTGACAGCGACGGGGTTCCGCTTGCCAAAGTTGATGAGGTGATCTGACAGCGAGTCGGGAGCAACATGTTTGGACGGAGCTTCGGCTCGCAGGTTGGCTTTGGCAAAGTCGACCTGCTGGCGTGGCGTCAGATTGCTGTATGGCGGCAGGTTATGCATGAGAGGTTGAACTCCAACGTGAAATCACTTCCCTGCCAGGGTGTGCCTGGCAACGAAACCGAGGATGAGCGCAACCAAACCTAGCGCAGTTGCGACGATCAAAGCTGCCCACGCCGCGCCTGTCACGGGAATCAGCGCAATGATCGCCGCAGCCGCGAGGAATCCGACAGCACCCAGCCCCGCAAGCACCGCTGCGAAGACAATTGCTGAACCAGTCACGACGCGAATCGTGTGGTGCTTCAGCAGCTTGCCTTCGGACTCTGCAAGGTCAGAAAGCTTGAGGGCAAAATCGGTGACGCTCTTGAACACGCTGTTCAGTTCATCAGTTTGCCAGCGATCAAACCGACTGCAAACGCAGCCAGCATCATTGTGAGCGGACGATCTTCAACATACTCGCGCGCGTGACCAATTCCAGATTCGACGCCGTCACTGATCGTTTCGCCTGCAGAGACTGCGCTGCGCTTGCCGCGCGAGACAAGCGTGCTTGCGATGCCTTGAAGATCATCGCGCAAGGCGACAAGGTCTTCTTTGACGGCGGTGAGTTCTGCTTTGAGTTCCTGATCTGCCATAGTAGTGCTTCCCTTCCGGTTGAAGGCGCTTGGGTTTTACTCAGCGCCTTTATATGATTTGAAATCAAGTAGTGCAGTTCTGTCTGCATTTACGACAGCATTGTATTCGTTGTTCAAGAAAAGGTCACGCACAAAATGCGCAACTTGCAAAGAATGAAAATGCCCTCACCCCGATCTTCGCGGTCGTGTTCGCGTGACTACTCTTCCCGGTTCTAATGAAAGGAAGTTCTTGTCCGTGATAGAGCAGCCTGACATCGGCACACCCACAGCCACCATCGAATCCAAAAGTCAGCGCGCGCAGACAGCGGCGCTCATCACGCTTGCTGTGCTTGGGGTGATGGGGGCCATGTTTTTCGCGCGATCGCTTCTACTTCCAATTGTGGTTGCGCTGATGCTCAATCTGCTTCTCAAGCCGATCGTGCGCTGGCTTACCAGCATGCGTATTCCGATGCCGATTGCAGGCGTCATCACCATGTTGTTCCTGACAGTCCTGTCACTCGCTGCAGCATATTTCGTCAGCACCTGGCTGATCGATTTCATCTCCACCATGCCCGATCGTCTGAGCGAAGTGGAATACAAGCTTCGTGGCCTGAGCCAATCAATCGACGACATCGGGAATGCCGCTGATCGCATTCAAGACGCGGCATCGGGTGACGCCAAGCAACCGAAAGTTGTGATGCGCGGTCCGACGATCGTCGAGCACGGCCTGGGCTTTGTCCAATCACTGGGAGTGAGCTGGGTGAGCATGTTTGTGCTGCTCTTTTTTCTGCTTCTGAGTGGCGATGCATTTCTCACCAAACTTGTCTCATTGCTGCCCACGTTCAAAGACAAAAAGGGGGCGGTGTCTGCATATCGCGATGTCGAGCGGAAATTTGGCGCCTATCTGCTCACGACAGCGACGATCAACGTTGCCCTGGGCGCGGTCACTGGTCTTGCACTGGCATTGCTGGGTGTGCGCAACTATGCGCTGTGGGGCATCGTTGTTGCGCTGCTGAACTTTGTCCCATACATCGGCCCGGTTGTCGCTCTGGTGGGGTTGGGAATCTCTGGCCTGCTCAATTTCGAGACGGTGCCAAGAATCATTGCGCCTGCCGGAGCGTTCTTCATCCTGAACATTCTCGAGGCGTACATCTTCACGCCGATGCTGGTGGGCAGGCGCCTCGATCTGAACCCCGTTGCGGTGATTCTCTCACTGCTGGTATGGTCATGGATGTGGGGTGTCACGGGCGCAATTCTGGCGGTGCCCCTGCTGGCGCTGCTTCGCGTGATGGGTGATCACTTTCCCCCATTGCGCATCTTGGCCGAGTTCTCGTCTGGAACGCCGCTCAAAATCGAGGCGACGGAGGAACAGGTGGTCGAGCAGGTCGCGGCAACACCTGATGAACTGGCGACATGACGCATCGATTCCGCGCTGAGTGAGTCATGAAAACCCGTTATCTCTCTGCGGGTAGCGCGTTGTCATCGCCAGATTCTCCTGCTGTTTCCGCGTACCAGTTGGAGCGCATTGGCCACAATACCCAATCGCCATCGGGCAGCAACCCATCAATGCTCCCGTCGTTCTGTTCACTCTTCTTCAGCCGCGCAACATCCGATGGTGAGCGCCACATCATGTTTCCGAAGCCGCTGGCGCGATCGGATCGATGTGCACCACTGGGCAGATGACCGCCATCATCGTCGAGATCTGTGCCGATGGAATACAGCATCGGCCCTTCATCCCGCAACGCATAGCGCAGCGACTGACCATCGAAGCGATCATGAGGCAGACTTGGCAGCCAGGTCGGAACCAGTTCATTCAATGTATCGGGCCAGCGCCCTTCTGCGCGATGAAAGAGTTCCAGCGCGATTGCTGCAAGAAGGGCATCACGAATCTGCGTCTGATGTTCGCCGACCGCTGCCAGCCGATCAGTTGCTGCCAGTATGGCCATCAGCGGCCAATAGCGCGCCTTCGTCACCGAGGATTGCTCCATTCGGCCAAGGGTTGGCGATGCCGCATCATCACCCCACTGCCATTGCGGCATGTGCAATCGCGCGTCAACTTCGTACATGATCTGTCGATGCCGAGCCAGCATGTCTTCGCGTGAAGCCATCAGAATCCCCTCGAATGGGATCAAGGCATCGCGCAGGTTGTCGAGCGCATCGCTGCTCTGAGCATGCTGAAAAGACTGCGCTGTCAGCATGTCTTTGAGCTTCATGATTCCTTCAGCTGTGACGTAGCCATCGCCGTGACCGTTGTCGGTGAACGTGCGTTGCAGAACGTCGAGGAAGAAGAGTTGCTCGCTGTCCATGCGAACACCGAGGTGACGGCCGTCGCCCAAAGCTGCCAGGCGATGGGCCAGATGCACAAGGTCTTCATCGCGAAAGATCGCTGCATCATGCATCAGGGCTTCGCCGATCACGCCGTAGCCGAGGTACCAGATTGAGATGCTCACGAGCTCGGTAATCAGGAGCCGCTGCTCACGCATATGCATTCCGATGTTCAAGATTGCATCAATGTCCGCCAGCAGCGTCTCTCGATCACCTTCGATCGCAGCAAGGCAGGCATCACTTGTCAGAATCTGGGAGGCGATGCGGAGTTTGGATGCGTGTGTCAGTCGCACGCCAATGAGACCGGGGTCTTCATCATCTGGGTACATCGCTGAAGGGGGCGCGGTGTTCGGACTGAGATGGCGATGCAGCGTGCGCTCAGCACCGGTGGGCTGGTATCCTGCAACGAACCCAAGATGGTCCATCATCGCGGCCCTGCGCAACATCTCAACCGCATCGCGATTGCGCTTGAGGAGTTCGACAACTTCATCCCACAACGGTTGTCCCGGAAAGGCCCCCAGTTCGTGAGCAGGTCCATCGAATTCGCTGAAGTCAGCATCAAACGCAAGCAGGGCATTTACATAATGCGGCCATGCCCGTTCAGATTCCGGTACTGACAGAGCAGTTGCATTCAGATCCGCCAGGTAATTGTGACTGATCCTTGGTGAACTCCACCACATCCTTGCAGCTGAATACGTATAGATGATGACAGCGACAAGGCAAAGGCAGCCGACGAGTTGCCAGCCGCGCCGCCACGCCTGCCAGATGATTGGGCGATTGCGTTTGCGGGCACGGCGAATGAGTCTGGCGGTCTGACGTTCATCACCGAATCTGCCGCGCAACTCCGCAACTGATCGTCCCTGTTCAAGGCCATCGTGAAAGTGTGCAATCAGTTCACGCGCGACATCCACGCGTTCGCTGCGCCAGAGCCTTGTACGACGAACCACCCTTCGCAACATTGAAGAGAGTTCAGCAGGCAGGTCAGCGTCGTTGATGATCTGATGAGGCCCGGGCGAAAAACCGGGAACCCGAAACCACGTCAGCCAGGAAAATGGCCAGATGTCATCAAGCGAATACGACAGCAGCGACCGCAGGGACTCCCCTGCTGCGTTGTTCTTGTCATGGTGCCTGGCATTCATGTCAAGCCCTCTGGAAGAGATCGTTGACTTGAGGCAAGCACGCCAAGTGATGCCATGGCCTCGGTAAGAGCCTGCCACTGCCTGGCGTCGCGCTGGAGTTGCTTGCGCCCTTTGCCGGTGAGGCTGTAATACTTTCGCTCACGTCCGGACTCTGCCTGCCGCCAGGTCGGTCTGATGAGGCCCTTGGCTTCGAGGTTGTAAAGCATCGGATAGAGCGTGGACTGACCCATGGCCAAGACGCCGCCAGACTGCTTTGCCAGGGCATCGACGAGTTCGTAGCCATACATCTCGCGACGTTCCAGCAGTTTGAGGACAGCCAGAGGTCCAGCACCGCGCATGAGTTCGCGTTCGATTCGCATGGTTTGTTCTCCATCGGTGTATGCTATGCGAAACATAGTATATATCACATATCGTAGCTGTCAATGCCAATCCGATCATTTCCTTTGAGGTTCTTGGGGGGGGGGGAGGGGGG
>JBPCKF010000045.1:0-72367 GCA_051004555.1 Phycisphaerales bacterium
TATACGCGGCCTGCATAACCATATACGCGGCGTATATACCTATATACGGCTTGCGTATAACGATTTTCGGGGAAAAAATGATTCTTCTCTTCAGTTGTGCATTGGCTGCGCCGATGCAGGTGCTGACGCGATGGTGTCGCGGCCGTGTTTCGGCCGGCCAACGCCGCTGTTTCGCATCTCGTAAGGAGATATTATCGTGAACTGGTTACCAATGACAGACTCTGGCCTACTTGCATGGTCGGCCAACTTTGTGGCCCGCCTGGCGACAGGTGGCCTCGAACCGTATGGCCTCGACTCTGACCAAGTCACAGCCTACAACGCCCTCCACAACACATATGATGCGGACCTCACCGCAAGTCAGCAGGATGTGACACGAACGCCCGTCGTGATCGGCAACAAGAATCGCGCGAAAGAGGATTTGATTGAGGACGCTCGGTCACTCGTTGCGTACATTCAAGGCAACCCCGCAACAACAGATGAACAGCGGCAGGAACTTCAGATTCCCATTCGCGATACCGAGCCAACGCCAGTCCCTGTGCCCCAGACTGCGCCCATCATTGATATTGTTTCTGCATCCGTCACCAACGTCACCATTCGCCTGCGCGATTTCGACAATCCCACCCGTCGCGGCAAGCCCGATGACGTTGCAGGTGCGTCGGTGCTCACTGCCATTTCGCCAACTGCCCCCTCGTTGAACGATCCATCCGCATGGACCTGGCAAGGCAATACCACGCGCACCAAAGAGACTCTCGGCTTCCCCACCGCTCAGTCTGGCGACACGGTGTGGATCACCGCGATGTGGTATAACCCCCGCGCTGAGACTGGCCCCCCCACTTTGCCGGTGGGTGTGCAGATTCCAGGACAGTCACAACTGGCAGCGTGAGTTGCCTGATCGTGTGTGCTCCGGCTCGTGCAGGCGCTTGCGTCCTGCACGAGCATCTTTTCTCCGTGGGCGGGCGTCGTGTCCCCCCCCCCCGCTCCCCGTTCGATTCTCAGCAGCGATTATTGCTTCGAAAGTAAGTCCTTATGAATGACGAGACACCCAACGTCGATAATGCGATTCGAGTGTACGCACAGCCTTGCGAACTCGTCAAGCCTGAACCGCGCACTGAGCTGAACATTCGCCAGGCGACATCAGATAACAACACCGACTTTGACTTTATTGATGCGTTGCAGAAGAAGGCTGCTCGCTCGCTTGGCTTCATGTATCGTCAGACGTTGCAGACTTATATTGCGCAAGGCAAGGTGATTATTGCTGAGTCGCAGCCGCCGCTGGGTGTTGATGGGCAGCCGATTCCCGGCGGTCGGGGTGAGCCGGTGGGATATTGCATTGGCACAGATAAGTATCACAAACGCGAGACGGTTGGCGTGATTTATCAGGTGAATGTTGCAGAGGTGCAAAGGCGATCATTAATTGGTGCTGTGCTGGTGCAGGCGATGTTCGAGCGGGCAGCATGGGGTTGTCGGCTGTTCAGTTGCTGGTGTCGTCAAGACCTTGATGCGAACTATTTCTGGGAGTCGCTTGGTTTTCTGCCCATCGCGTTTCGTGCAGGCAGCGAAAGTAAGAATGCGGTGCATATATTCTGGCAGAAGCGCATTCGTGAAGGTGATACAGAGACGCCTTATTGGTTTCCCAGTCGCACAAGTGGCGGCGCGATGCGTGCTGATCGTATTGTGTTGCCAATGCCGCCCGGTTCGCATTGGAGTGATGTGAAGCCGCTTATATTGCCGGGCATTCCCGTATTGAATGAAGATGATCCTGCTCTTGCGTTGCCCGGTGCGGAGGCTGAAGTGAAGTCTGCAGCAGGGCCAACACGTCAACGTAAGCAGAAGAAAGCAGCAGAACGCGGGAAGCACGCGCTGAAAGCGGTTCGGCCATCCATTTCGCGTGGCGGCTTGCGTTTTCCCACGGCCGCAGAACAGGAAGCCAGCAAAGTGCAGGCAGAGGAAGACGCAGTAAAGAAGGCGAAGAAGAAGCGCGCGAAGGTGAAGAAGCAATATCATCCGCAATATCTCGAAGCGGCACGCGATTTATGTGCTGCATTTCTTGAAGAGTTGCAGATGGACGGTGGCGATCGTCTGCTTGCACCACCTGCTGGGAAATATGATGTGTCAAGGCAACTCGATGCGTCGCCACAGTGTTTTTCGCTGGGTGCACAACGTGAGCAGTGCGAGCAGTTGGCTGATGATGATGCTGGTCATTATCAGTTGCCCGCTGCATGACTAATCATGGATGCCTGTTGGGCGGTCATGGATGCCTGTTGGCAGGCCATCGATGCTGAGGCTGTTCTTCTCGTGGTGATATGCAGCGATGCGTGCTTCGCCTTTTTTCTCTGCCCAGTCGATGAGCATGTCGCGCTGACTGATGTATTGGTAGAGTGGCACGCCGAAGCCGCAGGATGTCTGCACTGATTCGACGTTGAGCACGATGATCTGTCGCGTGCCCGGCCGTTGTGGGAAGAGGGCGCGCAATGTTTCCCATTCGCTGTCGCGCGGCTGGACGATGCGGCCATTGCCGTAGAGACGGAGGATGAGCGGCTGATCCTGGAAGCTGCAGAGCATGATGGTGAGGCGGCCATTCTCGTGCACATGTGCAGCGGTTTCGTTGCCACTGCCGGTGAGGTCGAGGTATGCAACGGTGCGATCATCGATGATGCACAGCCCGTCGATGCCTTTGGGAGAGAGGTTGACACGTCCGCCCGATTGGGGAGATGATGCGGTAAAGAACATCTGCTGTTGCGCGATGAATGTGCGAAGCTTGTCGTTGAGTTGCGTGGTGAATCCCATGCGGTGAGTGTATCGCTCAGCGATGCTCGCAGTATTGGGGGACGGCTGTAGCGTTTACTTCGCAGCGGCGTCTATGGTGTTGGCTGTTGGCAACTTTGGGCGGACGACTCTGCGTGCGAGGCCGACTTTTTCCATGAGCAGGATGACCCAGAATGTGGGATCGATTTCCCAGCGGCGCATGCCATGTGCTGCTGATCGCTGTTGTGCATGATGGTTGTTGTGCCATCCTTCGCCGAAGGAGATGAGCGCGACCCACCAGTTGTTTCGCGAGCCGTCATCTGTATCGAAGTTGCGATAGCCCCATGTGTGTGCTGCTGAGTTGACGAACCATGTTGCGTGGAAGGTGACAACTGTTCGCACACCCACGCCCCACACCAGCCAGCACATGCCACCCTGCCACCCCCCCAGTGTTGGGCCGAGGATGAGCCATCCGAGTGCGAAGAGGATGATTGACACGACAAGTTGTGGGATGAAGAAGTAGCGATCGATGATCATCATGCCACGGTCACGCTGGAGGTCGCGGGTGAAGTCGAGCGGATCGTGGCCATCGGGGTGACGATAGAAGCACCAGAGAATGTGCGACCAGGTGAAGCCATGCTGTGGCGAATGCGGATCGTGCGGGCCATCGGATTCTTTATGATGAATGCGATGTGTGCCGACCCATTGTGTGGGGCTGCCTTGCATGCTGAGCGTGCCCAGCATTGCGAGGAGATATTCGATGGCTTTGGGTGTTTCGAAACTGCGATGTGTGAGCAGGCGGTGATAGCCGAGGCAGATTCCCAGCCCTGCGCCGAGGTAGAACATGACGGGGACGAGCACCACGCCGCTCCAGTGGAAGAATGCAGGCACGACTGCGAGGAGTGCGAGCGCATGCATGGAGAGCATCATGGCGATGTTGGTGCGATGCCAGCCGGTTTTTTCTTCTGCAACGCGAAGGGGCTGGGTGAGTGTGCCAGCTGTGGGATCGTGGGCAGCCTGATCCGCATCGACATGTTCGTGGTGCTGCTGCTTCATTGCGATCCTTGCACGGGGTGGGGAAGGTGATGTGCGTCTCAGCACAGAATGCAGCCTAGCCGATGTTTCTGGTGTGGACAAGCAGCAAATGGCTGCGTTCGGTGTTTACTCGATTGCAGTGAGCAGGACGATTGCGTGTACTTCGATTGCTCTGCCTTCGCCCACTGCGTCGACGCCTTCGTGTGATTTGCCTTTCACATTCACCTGCGAAGTGTCGCATTGCAGAAGATCAGCAATGCTGATGCGCATTGCATGTTTATAGCGGCTGATGCGCGGCTGCTGGCAGATGATGGTGACATCGAGGTTGCCAATGCGATAGCCTGCGTGTGTGATGGCGCTGAGAGCTGCGATGACATAGCGAGATGAATCTTCATTGTCATGTTCAGCGCTGGTGTCGGGGAACTGCTGGCCGATGTCCGCTGCTGCGATGCCGCCGAGCAGAGCATCGGTGATGGCATGGAAGACCGCATCGCCATCGGAGTGTGCGACCGGTCCGCGATCGTGTTCGATCACGACGCCGCCGAGCACCATTGGCCGCCCGTTGCCATGTGGCGGGAGTGGTTCGAGTCGATGCAGATCGTAGCCGTGGCCGATGCGAAACTGGTGCATAGCAGAGGGTATGCATGCAGTTGACATTTGCAGTAGGATGCAAAGGAGCATGCCTCAACTCGCGCAGACATTCATGTGGCTGGACTGGCTCATTGTGGGCGTGTACATGAGCGTGGTGATTGTGATTGGTGTGATGGTGAGTCGTCGTGGCCGTGGTGCGGGAAGCGATGAGATGATTCTTGCAGGTCGCTCGATGCCGATGTGGGCTGTTGCGATTTCCGTGCTTGCGACGAGTCAATCAGCTGCGACATTCATCGGTGGACCACAACAGGCGTACCGCGGCAATCTCACCTATCTGCTTGCGAATCTTGGGGGTCTGCTGGCTGTGATCATCGTTGCGATCCTGTTTCTGCCTGCGTACTACCGGGCTGGCGTGAGCAGTGTGTATGAACTGATTGGCGGGAAGTTCGGCACGGTGCCACAGCGCATGGCCAGCGGGATGTTTCTCATCGGGCGGGTGTTTGCAAGTGGTGCGCGGCTGTTCATTGTCGCGCTGCCAGTGTCGCTGATTGCATTTGGAAGTGTTGAGCCCGAGGCGCTGGTGACATCGATTCTTATCGTTGCAGTGGCAGCAGTGACGTACACAATGGCGGGCGGCATTCGAGCGGTGATCTGGACCGATGTGATTCAGGCTGCGTTGTATGTCACGACGATTGTGCTGGCACTGGTGCTGCTGTGGCAGAAACTGCCTTTGTCGATCACGGAAATGTTCGATTTGCTGCACACGGCTGATGGTGGGAGTAAACTGAAACTGGTCGATGTCGAGTTCGGCGAAGACTTCTTAGCGCGGCCATACACGCTGCCTGCGATTATCATCGGCTTGACGTTGTTCAACCTGGCTGCATTCGGGACCGATCAGGACCTGGCTCAGCGAATGCTCACGTGCCGCAACGCGCGATCTGCAGCGTGGTCTGCGATTCTTTCGAACATCATCGGCTGGCCGATCGTGGCCATGTTTCTATTGATGGGCGTTCTACTGTGGATATATTTCACACAGAACGTTGTGGACCCGGGATACACACCCGATGATTCCCGCACGATTTTTCTGAACTTCATCTTGAACGACATGCCGATGGGCATGCGCGGGTTGATGCTCAGTGGCCTGTTTGCAGCGTCGATGAGCAGTCTGGATTCTGCGCTCAATGCGATGGCATCATCATCGGTCGCGGATTTCTGCAGATCACCAGAGCAGGAACGCAATGCTGCGCGTGAGCGGATACAAATGCGTGTATTCACACTCATCTGGGCAGCAGCGCTGTGCGGATTTGCGATTGTGTGTGTGTATTGGCAGCGCGCGGGCGGGCAAACCATCATTGACTTTGCCCTGGGGGTGATGGTATTCGCGTACGCAGGATTGCTGGGCGTGTTCCTGACAGCGCTGCTGACCGCAACGCGCGGCAATGCCTGGAGTGTCTGTGCGGGAATGCTCATTGGCTATGTGTGCGTGCTCTTGATGCAGCCATTTGTTATGAACGAGGTGTCAATCTGGCTGGGCCTCGAATCGCCGCTGGTGATTGCATTTCCCTGGCAAATGACGTTTGCGACGCTCATTGCGTTCATCGTGTGTTGCCTCGGAAAACGACGGAGCGAAGTTACGCCAACGTGAGATTGATCATTCGTTCAAGGGCTTCGCGCAACGTCGCATCATCTTTACAGAACGCGAATCGAACATAAGCCTTGCCATGCTCAGCATGTGCATAGAACGCGCTGGGTGGAATGGCAGCCACGCCGATGTGCTCAATCAAGTGTTTGCAGAATGTGACATCATCAGCAAATCCGAATGGTGTGTGATCTGCAAGGATGAAGTATGTCCCCTTCGGCGGGGTCAGCACAAAGCCGATGGCTTCCAGGCCGGTTGTGAGAATGTCACGCTTGCGCTGATAATCAGACTGAAGGGCTGCAAAGTATGCTGCATCTGATCGGAGCGCGCTGACAGCAGCATGTTGCAGAGGCGTAGCAGTGCAGAATGTCATGAACTGATGAGCACTGCGCAACGCCTGCGTGAGTGCTTCGGGGCCGACCGCCCAGCCCACCTTCCATCCGGTGAATGAGAATGATTTGCCCAGTGATGAGAGTGTCAGCGTGCGTTCCCACATGCCTGGCAGTGTTGCGATTGAGATGTGCTCTGCCTCATCGAAGACAATATCTTCGTACACTTCATCGGCAAGCACCAGCACGTCGCGCTCTCTGCAGAGTGTTGCGATGACTTCAAGCTCGTCGTGACTGAATACGCGCCCGGTGGGATTGTGCGGCGTATTCACGATGATGGCGCGCGTGCGCTGCGAAAATGCGCTGGACAGCTCCGCAGGATCGAACGTGAATCGGGGGCCATGCAGCGTGACAAATCTCGGTGTCGCACCTGCAAACGCAACGATTGCGCGATAGGAATCGTAAAACGGCTCGAAGAGAATCACTTCATCGCCCGGATTGAACAGCCCCAAAGCCGCAGCAGCCAGCGCTTCGGTGCATCCGGTCGTGACGGTGACGTTCTGCGTTGCATCGACTTCAAGGTTCGTCCGCTCATGAAAGCGGGCCGCAATTGCTTCCCGCAAAGGTGGGATGCCGATACTGGGGGCGTATTGATTACAACCATTGCTGATTGCCTCGATGGCAGCCTGGCGGACAGATTCGGGTCCATCAAAGTTGGGGAATCCCTGCCCGAGGTTGATCGCATTGTGTGCAATCGCCAAGCGGCTGATTTCAGAGAAGATGGTCTCGCCGAAGGGTTGAAGTCGCTCTGCAGTCTGGCAGGTGTTCGTCATGTGTGGTAATGCCATTTCAGGACGGGGAGAATCACAGGAAAAGTGGACTGCGGCTTGGGGCGTGTGTGTCCATATGATACAGGCGTTCGGCGAAGATCACAGGAGCACCCAGGATGGCGATCACACAATCTCTCAGGAAGGCGTCACCGCTGCTTTGTCTGGCAGGCGTTGTGCTCACCATGAGCGCTGCAACATTGGCCACGCTGGCCCCGCGGCCAGTCAACGCGCTGCGGCGTTACGAACCGAAGAAATATTCGTTTGTGATGGATGTGACACTCAGCACAACGGTGCATCCAGTTGATGTCAGGCAGCGCGGCCTGTTCAACTTCGAGGAAGCGCCGATCGTGATGCCCATCATCTATCAGGGCGCCTACAGCCTGGTCTTTGTCAACACCGAAGGCGGAAGGATCATCATCGACTCGACACTCGTTCCCGATCAGATGCTTGCCAAAGCAACGCTCGACAACAAGCCGTTCGGCACACACCTTCTTCGCATGGTGACGCCCAAAACCACGGGCGGCATGGTGGTGCAGTTTCAAGTTGGATTTGACACGCAGTCGTGGTCCGCTGCGATTGATGAGCGGCTGGCGCAACAGGCGACCTGGCCGCGCGATCTTGCCTGGCCGGAAGAAGCTGTTGATGGACTCGGACCGTCCAAGTTCATCGAATCAGATCACGATATCTTCAAAGCCATCATCCAGGAGCAGGGTGGGCTTGATCAGATGCGCACCGCGCCGCCGTACATCGTCGCAAAGCAGATCACAGCATATTGCCTTAATCGATTTCAGATCAGCGGTGCCAGCCAGCTTCGCGGACATGTCGGGCAACTGCGCGGGTTGGTTGTGCACGGCGCGCTTGCGGTCGCGGCCAATCCTGATCCCCAGGGACGCTGGATTGGCACCGATGCTGATCTTGTGTGTGTGTGCGTTGCCATGTTGCGGGCTGCAGGGATTCCTGCCAGGCCTGTGATTGGGGTGACCGATGCGCTTGACTCCGCAACTGGCAAGGCGACGAACCGCTTTGTCACCTGGGCGGAGTTCTATCTTCCCGGCTCGGGGTGGTGTTCGTTTGACCCGGTTGCGATGCGCGGTCGAGGGGCTGCCATCTATCGCAACATTGCTGATGCCTGGCCTGAGTTCGGAACGATGGAAGATCTCAACCTGCGCGTCCCGCTCTCATACTTTTTTCTTCCACCCGCGCAGGGCGTCGAGTCGCCCGGCTTTGATACGGTCGCGCTGTGGGGCTGGGATCCGCGGCCGCAGCCGAGGCAGGACTCGTACGAGCAGGCGGTCAACTTTCAGATCACCTCACGCGGCAAAGGCGTGGAAGACCCCGGCTGATCTTGGTCAAGCGCTCGCATTGCCTGCACGCTGTTCGCCGATAACACACTTCCCTTCGCGCTCTTTCTGCAGCGTTGTACAATCCATGTGGTAGGATGAACAGGTTGCATCCGTGTTCCTGCCGCTGCCGCAATGGGAGAAAGACATGAGGCTGTTTCGTGATCCAATACGCCTGCGCCGACTGTACGCGCCGCTGCTGGCAATGACTGTCATCGCCACCATTGCGCTCTCAGGTGCATGGAACGCCTGCGCGCAACGCGACGTCGAGCGACTGGAGCCGCGCCACCGAGCTGTCGAAGCGCGGCCGACCGGCACCATCTTTTCGCCGCTCACCTTGCCCACGCCCAATGCGATGCGCAGCGGATCGGGAGCGCCCGGCCCGGAATATTGGCAGCAACAGGTCGACTACACGATCGCAGCATCACTTGACCCCACAACCTATGAGCTTAACGCGCATCAGGTGATGGTGTATCACAACAACTCACCAGATGCGCTTGATTACATCTGGCTGCATCTGGAACAGAATATCTTCCGAGCAGATTCCATCGGCTCGAAGATCGCTGCGAACAATGCCATCGGTATGCAGCAGGCGGGCGGCACCGGCGTCACGATTACGAATCTGCGTTGTGGTGAGACATCGCTCAAGCTGCACGTGTACGACACACTTGCGCGGATCGACCTGCCAAGCCCGCTTGAGCCCGGCGGTACCATCGAGCTTGCGTTCGACTTTGCATTCACGATCCAGCCCAAAGTGTTCAGACGCTTTGGCATTGAACAGGTCGAGCAGGGCCAGATTATCGAGGTCGCGCAATGGTTTCCTGCTGCGGTCGTGTACGATGATGTCAACGGGTGGAACACGCAGCCATATCTCGGGGCAGGCGAGTTCTATACCAACTTCGGGAGTTACACCCTCGAGCTCACCATGCCTCGCGAGTATGTGATTGTTGCAACCGGAGCGTTGCAGAATCCCAGCGATGTGTTCACGACCGAGCAGGCCGAGCGCTACGACAAGGCGAAAGACAGCAGGCGAACAGTCATGATCATCGCGCCCGAAGAAGTCGGAACATCAGAGAGCCGCCCGCAGGGTGATGGACCGCTGACATGGCGATTCACAGCTGACAATGTGCGAACAGTCGCATGGGCTGCCTCCAACGCGTTCATTTACGACGCTGCATCGCTCGATGATGTGCTCATTCAATCGGTCTATCCGCGCGAAGGGCTGGAGGTCTGGAAAGACTCAACGCAAATGTTGCGGACCGCCATCGAAGGCTACAACACGCGCTGGTTCGAATATCCCTATCCAGTTGCGACCAACGTGAATGGCATCGAAGGCGGGATGGAATACCCCATGATTATCTTCTGTCGCGCCCGCTCAAACGAGCGATCACTGTATGGCGTGACAACGCACGAAATCGGCCACAACTGGTTTCCCATGATCGTCAATACTGATGAGCGACGCCACGCCTGGATGGATGAAGGATTCAACTCGTTCATCAACTACTATTCCTTTGGAGAATGGTTTCCCGGTGAACGCGGCCGGCGCGGCGAAGCAGCTTCATTTACAAGACGAGTTGATGGTGATGTTGTTCCCATCGAAATGGCACCCGATCAGTTGCCTTCCAATCTGCTGGGGCGCCTGCAATATGAAAAGACAGCTGTTGGGCTGGTCCTGCTGCGCGAGCAGATCCTCGGGCCGGAACGATTTGATGCTGCGTTCCGGACATACATTCGTCGCTGGGCATTCAAATCGCCACGTCCCGCTGACTTCTTTCGCACCATGGAAGATGCTGCAGGGATGGACCTGGCATGGTTCTGGCGAGGGTGGTTTCTGGAAGTGACAACACTCGATCAGGCTGTCGGCGCAGTCGAGGTTGATGTTGATGATGGCCGCTCTTCTGTCGAAATCCTCAACGCAAGTTCGATGGTGATGCCCGTCACGTACACGGTGACATATGAGGACGGTGGCGAAGAGACACGAACGCTGCCTGTTGAAGTGTGGTACAACACCAACTCGTTCCGCGATTCATGGGCTTCCGGCCGCGCGATTATCCGGGTTGAGATCGATCCCGAGGAAGTCTTTCCCGATATCGATCGTGCCAACAACATGTGGGTACGGTGAGTCTCGCTCCACCGGAAACCGGCGATCCCACAGGTGATGATTGCGGCTACACTTCCCGTATGACGCTTGCACAGATTGTCGCTGAAACCACCGAACGCATGGACAAGACGGTTGAGTACCTCGCGCGCGAGATGCGTGGCATACGCACCGGCCGCGCGACGACTGCGCTGGTTGATACCATCAAAGTCGATTATTACGGCAGTTCGACAGACCTGCGTGAACTTGCGCAGATCAATGTGCCCGAGCCGACACAGATCACCATCAAACTCTTCGATCCCGGTTCCAAAGGCACCGTTGTCAAAGCGATCGAAACCGCCAACCTCGGCTTCAACCCGACTTCTGAGGGCAATACAATTATCATTCGCGTCCCTGCTCCCTCAGCTGACCGCCGCAAGCAGCTTTCGGCTCAGGCCCGCAAGATGGCTGAAGACGCCCGTGTGGCCATCCGCAATGAACGTCGCGATGCCAACAAGGAAATCGAGAAGCTCGAAAAGGATAAGTCCAACGAAGTTTCCGAAGATCAGGCCAAGGCTGCCAAGAGTGATATTGATGAACTGACGAAATCGCACACCGCCCGCATCGACGATTTGTGCGAAAAGAAATGCGCTGAGACTGCGGAGACCTGATGCAGGGGCAACCGAGTTCCCCAGCAGTGCCGCGCACATTTCTTCTTGCTGCATGGCAGTGGCTGGTGATGCTGAACTATGAAGTCGATCCAGCGCTGCTCGAGCCATACATCCCGCGCGGCACGTCGCTCGATTTCTGGAACAGCAGAACATACATCAGCATCGTCGGCTTTATGTTTCACGACACCCGTGTGCTGGGCATGCCGATCCCAATGCACCGGACGTTCCCGGAAGTGAATCTGCGTTTCTATGTGCACCGTCAAACTGCCGAGGGCATGCGACGCGGCGTGGTGTTCATTCGTGAGATTGTTCCCCGCCGCGCGATTGCGGTGGTTGCCAACTCACTCTATCACGAAACGTACATCTGCAGAAAAATGCGGAGTTCCATCACCCCACCCACACAAAATGAACACGGCAGCATCGAGTACGCATGGCGAACACACAAATGCTGGAACCATGTCGGCGCAACATTCAATGGCAATGCTGAGCTGCCCGCGCCGGATTCACAGGAAGCATTCATTGCAGAGCATTACTGGGGCTACACCCGCAGACGTGATCATGCCACGCTGGAATATGCCGTCGAGCATCCGCCCTGGCGCATCTGGCCCGCAACAACATGGTCATTCGAATGTGATGTATTGCAAACGTACGGCAAGCGATTTGAGAACACATTCGCCAGCCCGCCATCAACCGCGTTTGTCGCAGAGGGTTCAGACATCATCGTGCGGCAGGGTCGACGTTGTTCATGAGTGCGGGCGCAGGAACTGATTCACCGCGCGGTGTCCAACCAGAGCCGCGCACGCAGGAAGCGCCCTATGACACGCCACCGTGGAAAAATCGCAAAACCTAATAATGAATCCGCGCTGCAATCAGGGCCTGATCACGCTGGATCGTTGCGTTGCCTTCATGCTCGCGCACTGCTCGAAGAATGCGCTCGATGGCATCTTTCGGCCCGCCCGAACTGACACGAAACGCTGTTTCAATGCGCTCCAGACCCAGGGTCTCACGTTCTTCATTCTCAGCATGGATCGCGCCCGGCGAACAGAACATCAGTGTATCTTCGGGCGAGAGTGTGAAGTCAGCCGTCTTCCACTTGCGCTCCGGATCGACGCCGAGCGCCTCACCAGCGTGTTCCTTCAACTGGAAGGCCTCAATGTCACCGCGAAAATGCGGACGGCGAACAAGGATCGGCGGATGGTTTGCCAGCGCGTACGCAAGCGACCGATTGCCAGGGTTGTAATATGCAATCATGCCCGAAATCGTGTGATCGGTGAGATGCCTGGCAGCCAGACGCTTGTTCACAACCTGCATCACATCAGCTGGCGACGTGTTGCCATGATCGAGCGTTTCCAGAATGGATGAAATCATCGCGAGAATCATTGTCGCAATCGGGCCGCCGCTTTCGACATCAAACATCACTACAGCCCAGCGGAGTTCATTGCGCACATTGGCTGATACATCCGCCAGGTTGTAGACTCGATGCAGGCACCCGCCACTGCGCGATTGCGGTTCGAAGCTGACTGCAAGCTCGATGCCACGCAAGTCGGGCGGCTGGGTGGCGCTGAAACTGGTGCGGAACTCTGCGAGTCGGGCCAGCTCTTCCTGTCCCTGATCTTCGCGTCCTTCCAGTTGTGCGCGATACTCCAGCTTCTGAATGGCAGCACTCAGAAGATGGGCCCGCACAAGCAGCGGCGCGAGTTCCTTTACACTGAAACTGTCGGGCTGAAAACTCAGCACCATCACGATGAAGGCAGGACGATTGCGCTCGGTGACCACAGCAGCCATGCACGCGCGATACATGGCCAGGTGTGTTCCCATGACAGGATCATTCGCGACATTCATGTCTGTAAAGATGCGTGAGCGCGATGTCGAAGCCACACTGCCGAGAAAGCCACCCGACGCAACCGCATCCGATTCCATTGCATCGCCAGCGCTGTCAATGATTGCAGCCGATGCAATGTCGTCGCCATCAACAGTGAGCAGTCGCAACAGGCGGAAGCGATCATCCGCAAGCTCGCGCACATCAAGCAGCGCAAACGCTCTGCGTCGAAAGAGTCGTCGCATGTCACTCAAAAATGCGTCAATGACGGTGTCGGGGGTATCAGCCGCTGCGAGTTCATCCAGCTGGTTCAGCAGAGACGCGAACTTGCGATCATCATCGAGGCGAATCTCCGATGAAGGGGGATTATTCCTGGGAACGGGCGTCTGAGCGTCAGGCATGATGCGAGTATATGCGATGACGGGCAGTCGTTGTTGGATGCAATCGGCTGATTGGTCCGGATTTCACTCTTCTTGTCAAAGACTGAGCGTCAGAGGTTACACCCGCAGCGCTTCTGCTTCAGTATCAAGATGTTCGCGATAGCGTTCACGAATGGGTTCGACAACATCATGCAGAAACGCATCGACCTGCTCGGGAGCGCGGCCGATGAATCGCTTTGCATCAAGAGCGCCTGCAAGATCGATATCTGCAAAGACAGGTTCAGATCGCAGACGTTCCAGGAGATCGTTGCTCAGTCCCTGCTGCTTGATGCGATGAGCAGCAGCCTGTGCATGTGTGCGAATAATTTCGTGGACACCTTGGCGATCCGCTCCTGCTTTGACTGCAGCCATCAGCAGATTCTCTGTTGCAAGGAACGGCAGTTCCGCTTCGAGCGCTGCATGAATCACTGCGCTGTTGACGATCAGCCCGCTGGTGACGTTGTGCATGATGTCCAGTGCGCCATCGAGCGCGAGAAACGCTTCGGGCAGAACAAGCCTGCGATTGGATGAATCATCCAGCGTACGTTCAAACCATTGTGTTGCTGCGGTGTTGAGCGGACTCTGCGCCAGCGTCATGACAAAGCGGGCCAACCCGGTTGCCCGTTCACAGCGCATCGGATTACGCTTGTATGGCATGGCGCTTGAGCCGACTTGTGTTGCTTCGAATGGCTCCTCGACTTCCTTGCGACTGGCCAGCAGGCGCACATCGTTGCATATGCGATGGATCGCTGCAGCGCAGATGGCCAGTGCATTGACAATGCGTGCATCCACCAGCCGCGGATAGGTCTGGCCGGTGACAGCAAAGCGCTTCTCGACATCCCACCCCATTTTCGATGTGAGCAACTGATCGAGTTGTTCAACGCGATCATGGTCGCCATCAAAGAGATCGAGGAATGATGCCTGGGTGCCAGTCGCGCCCTTGATGCCCCGGAAGCGGAGGGTGTCGAGTTGATGCACAACTTCTTCGAGTGCAAGCACACAGTCCTGAGCCCAGAGCGTTGCACGCTTGCCAACGGTTGTGGGTTGGGCTGGCTGATAGTGCGTAAACGCAAGCGTGGGAAGATCACGATATTGCGTTGCGAACGTGCCAAGTGCATTGATGACGCGCGCCAGCTTGATCGTGATCAGCCGCATGGCATCGCGCATCTGCAGCAGCTCAGCATTACAGTTGACAAACTGACTGGTTGCGCCCAGGTGAATGATGGGACGGGCAGCCGGACAGAGATCCCCAAGCGTATGGATGTGAGCCATGACATCGTGACGAAGTTCGCGTTCGTAGCTGGCAGCAGCTTCGAAGTCGATGTCATCGATGTGGGCCCGCAGCTCATCGAGTTGCGCATCGGTGATCGGCAGGCCGAGTTGCTGTTGCGATTCCGCCAGTGCCAGCCAGAGTCTTCGCCAGGTTGAGATTCGCTGCTGGTCAGACCAGATGGTCTGCATCGCGGTTGATGCGTACCGGCCTTCCAGAGGCGAACGATAAGACGTCGCAGGATTGATGCTCACGCATGAGTCTAGACCACTTGCTGGCGTCTATTCCCCACCATCCTCGCTGAGTATCCTCGCCATCTCGATCAACTGCTCCGCGAGTTCCGGCGTTGGAACATCAACATGAAAGTCAGGCAGCGCATCGACATCACCTTCAAAGAGCAGCGCGACGGGCACACCTGCTGCCACTTTGAATATGCCGATCTTCTGTCGTGCATGATCTTCGAGCAGAATTAATGTTTCATCTTCAAGCACATTCTTCCAGCCGAGGATTCTGCCGATGCGACGATGACGATCGGGCGGCGTGGAATAGATATCACCATTCTCATCAATCAGATACATGTTGTCCGCAGCACGTTGCACACGAAACGGCCCATCAATCAATGTTTCGACGCGGGCATGTTCCACCCAGCCTTCTTCTTCGGGAATGTTATATGTCCAGTGATAGAGTTCACCTTCCCACACTGCAAAGGCTGTGACATCGTTGCCTTCGAGATAAAGAAGGTCGAAGAAGAGTCGCCAGTCGAGATTGCCAGCATCTTCCTGGTATTCGAGAATGTCCATGACCGGCTTGATGCGAAGGCCCGTCTGCGATGCCTGGATGCGGGCTCGTGCTTCAAGGTCGAGTTCGCCATCTCTCCTGCTGCGCTCCACCAGAAGATAATCTGCGAGATCTGATCGCCAGGGGATGATCTCCCATCCGGGCCCGCCGACGTGTTTGAACGGCGTGGCGCTGTAGTGTATGTCATTTGTCGCGCCCCACACCCTCGGTCCCAATCTGCTTGCCCCGGTCGACCGCCGCCGGACGACTCGTTCTGCCCCCTTGGGGCCCTCATGAACGAGCCATTCGGCCGCGTAACCCGGCTCATCATCTGAGTCGGCCCAGAACAGGATCGATCCATCGTTCAGACGCGCACCTTCGGTTGCTGGTGGCGCTGCGAGCGCGAGAACGGCCGTGACTGATATGAGCAACATGCCTGACCTCCTATCTGTTGGTTTCCGTCACCTTCAACTGGTTTCCATTGGGATTGGCCTGCAGAATGAACAGATGACCCTCTGCAAACTCCGGGTCATCATCAATATCGCCATCGTGGTCCACATCACATTTCAGCAGCAACTCTTCCACCATGCCAAGCGGGTCTTCGACCTCGCCGAACAGCAGGGAGTATCCCCAGATCACCTGTGATTCAAATGCAATCACCATGTCATCGCCCGTTGCTCCAGAGGTATCGTAGTGTTTCCCATATGACGGGTCATACAGACGGTCGCCAACGTGCACAATCACATGGTTACTGAACAGCGATGCGGGGTCGATGACACCGCCCTGACCTGGCACGCCTGTGACGTCCAGAACATCCGGGTTGCAAAATGCGTACGTGTTTGTGCTCAGTTCGAAGAACTCCTCGAACTTTACGCCAAACACATTGAGGTAGGGCCAATCACCCGCCCAGGCGGGATCGGGGTTCGTTGTTGTCCCTGGAGCCGTCCAATTCTTTACGTGGAAAAGTCGTGGCCGTTGATAAATTGCCCAAGGCAAGATGTCTACCTTCACCTCCTCGTTCGGCGGGTTTACACCAGCAATATGAAGGCACGCAATGAACATGCGAGCCCACGATGTGCACTGTCCATCACCTTCCTCAACAAGCAGCCGCGGATGCGTTACGGGTGTGTCCCACTCACGGTAATACCCCAGCGCCAGCGAATTCTGCACCCCCTCTTCGCGATCCTGAGCCCGCACGACCTCCAGATCACTGAACTCTGCAAAAATCGCATCCGCAATCGCCTCAGCGTTCGTGCCATCGTACAACAGTCCATTGGCACCTCGACATGCCAGGTCGATGAACGTGTGTTTCAGCGGTGTTGCGCTAGGTTGCGACTGCGGAAACATCGGCGGCAATCCAGCAATAAAATGGAAGTCATGGGTGGATGTTCCCGCCGGATACACATCCGGGCCGCCGGGGACTGAGGGGTCCTGGACTTCCAGCCGCCACGTGATTGCCTTGTCCGCCCAAAGCGCAATTGTGTCGGCACCATCCAGACTTGTCGTGAAGTTCACCGCGATAATGTACCACGTCGTTCCGACCGTCTGAGTGGACAGATTCGCTGATTCGAAGACATCCTGCCCGTCCACCTTGCCAATGACCTTGCCATGACTGACGTTGAATGAGTTGGCTGGTGCCACAACCAGCGAGACCCCACTTACCTGCACCTGGTCGTCAACGTCATAGCAGATCGGATCGTTCCTCTCACCAGTCGAGAAATCAATCGTTCCATCAAGGTTATCATCCTCCCAACGTCCCAGATACGGCAGCGCATCGCGATCACGGATGACAGTGTTGTCGCCGGAAAACGATATTGATGCTACGTTGACTGATGTCGGAGGGGACTGAACCCGTCCAGCGAAACTGACAGATGGGATAAACTCTGGGTTAAGCCGCAGAGAGAACACAGCGACAATGATAATCAGTGCGAACCGGATGGTCATGATAAGGCTCCGCAGGTGTCCTCAGTACATTACCATCCACTGCGAAACCTGTCAAGCCCTTCTGGCCGATGCATGCAACCGCCCGATCTCTCAGGTTTTGATCTGCACTTCGATGCGCCCTTCATTTCTGCGGATGATTGCATCAGTGATCTCTTTCGTGAAATCGCTGGCAGTCATGCAACTGACCTGATGAGGTGCAGGCAGCAGTCGCGAGACATCGACTTCAAACAGTGACTTGCGCCATGCTTCCAGGGCACGTCGCTCTCTTCCGTATGCTTCGGCCTGTTCCTTGCGTTTGCGATGCAGCCTGCCGTAATAGCCGGGGTTGCGTTCGCGGAACTGCCGCTGCCGCTCGGTGTTGGACATCGGGCTGTATGTGAGTTTGCAGCAACCCATAGCCGTGTCATCGGCACAGTCCGACTGCTGCTGAAGCGGGGAACTGTACTTTTTTTGCGGAAAAAGAAAGGGCAGCGTGCCGAAACGAAGGTGTTGCATAACGAACGAGGGGTTTCGCATAACGCTTGCGTGGTTCGGCATAACGAAGATGGGGGTGTGCATAACGAAACAGAGCGCTTGCATAACGCAGGCGTTCATGTTCGTTATGCGTCCGTTCATGTTCGTTATGCCGCCGTTCATGTTCGTTATGCACCCGTTCATGTTCGTTATGCCGCAGATCATGTTCGTTATGCCTCCATTCATGTGCGTTATGCGAACGTCGAAGTCACCATCTGCGGACATGGCAAGCGTCTGGGCGCGGGGGGCCCGGAGGAGGGCACGGGGGGCGCGGCGGGGGCGCTCGGGGGAATGGCCTGTGGCAGCAGGAAGTTGCCTGTTGGACGATGTCGCGTCAGCTGTCTGCACGGTGGCTGCGACGCCGCAAGCGGGCAGTGGCGATGCGATGACACTTGATTGCCCCCCCGCTTGATTCCCCCTGCTTGACAAGGTACACTGGCGATGTGCGGACTTTGTGAAAAAAGGTACTAAGTCGTGTCTCACTTCGTCTTCCCAAAATGGACTAACGCGCTGGTCGCGACATTGGGTCTTCTGGCCCTCTCGGCCCCGCTCTATGCTGTGGGGCTGGTGTGGTTCGGCTTCTCGCCCAAGACGCTTGTGGTGGGATATCAGCCGGAACAGCCGGTAGCCTTCTTCTCACATCGCACACATGCTGGCGATCTTGGGATGGACTGCAGGTACTGTCACAACACCGTCGAGCGGGCTGCCAAAGCTGCGATTCCCCCGACACAGACCTGCATGAACTGCCATCACGCAATCTTCAATGTTCCCGACGCAACGGTCACGGTACAGGAAGGCGCTCCGCCGATCGTGCAGCGAAGGACCATCCAGCCCATCATCAACAGCTACTACACAGGTGAGCCAATTCTGTGGCGGCGGGTGCACGATCTGCCTGATTACGCGTTCTTCGATCACTCCGCTCACGTGACGCGGGGTGTGAGTTGTGTTGAGTGTCACGGCCGTGTCGAGCAGATGGACAAGGTCGAAATCGTCTCGGAACTCTCGATGAAATGGTGCCTGGACTGCCACCGCAAGAGCGATATCCATCTGCGTGAACCGCGCGACGTGTTCAACCTCGGGCTGGATCTCGGCGACGAAGATGCCCGCATGCAGTTAGGCGCCTCGCTCAGAACTCGCAATCAAATCAACCCCTCAACGGATTGCTCCACATGTCATCGATGACCCCAGGCAGCACAAATGGATGCGGAAGCGCGGGCTGTGGCTGCACCGGAGAGGCCAGGCAGACCGGTACCGCGCCCCCCCCGTTGACACCTTCCGGGTCGCCACAAACCATGCCCAATGGTCGCGAATATTGGCGAAGTCTGGACGAATTCGTCGAATCCCCCGCCTTTGCAGAGTACGTCGCCAACGAGTTTCCTTCAGAGCTTGAGTCGGTGATCGACCCGGCGAATCGGCGCACATTTCTGAAGCTGATGGGCGCATCGCTGGCGCTGGCTGGGGCCAGTCTGAGCGGGTGTCGCCGCTGGCCCGATGAGAAGATCGCGCCCTTCGCACATCGACCGGAAAACTATGTCCCGGGCGAGCCGGTCGACTTCGCAACCTCGCTCGAACTGGGCGGCTACGGTCGCGGCGTCGTCGTCAAAAGCTTTGATGGACGACCCGTGAAAATCGAAGGCAACGAGTTGCATCCCATGAGCCTTGGTTCGAGTGATGCAATCATGCAGGGAGCGATTCTCGAGTTCTACGATCCCGAGCGCAGCCGCACACCGATCGAGCGAAGCTTCAATGAAAACGGCGAAGTCGTCACCGCTGAAGCGCGCGATCGCCAGCAGGCTGAAACTGCAATCCGCAATGCCATCTCGCGCGGACGTGGCGTTGCTGTACTCTCCGGCGCCAACGCGTCAGTCACACTGGCAGAGCAGCGGCAGGCAATGCAGCAGGCGATGCCCGATGCAGAGTGGTTCGAATACGAATCCATTTCGCGTGATAACGAAATCGCAGGAGCACGCATGGCCCTGGGTGGCGCTGCGTCGCGGCCGCACTATGACCTTGCCAACGCGGATGTCATCGTTGCTCTGGACTCAGATTTCCTTGTGCAACATCCAGCCGCGATACCCATGTCGCGCGCGTTCGCAGACAACCGTCGGCGACCCTCGCAGGGAATGAGCCGACTCTACAGCGTCGAGGGCACACTCTCGATCACCGGTGCCAACGCAGATCATCGCCTGCCGGTGCGATCGGCCGACGTTGCAACGGTTGCTGTCATGCTTGCCAATCAACTCGGCAGCGCTGGCGCATCTGTGCTGGGCGTGGATGCAGTCAATCGGCCGGGCGGCGGAACAGAGTGGAGCGGCTTTGTTGAGGCGATGGCGGCTGATCTTGCTGCAGCCCGTGGCAAGTCGCTGGTCATCGCAGGTCCAAGGCAGCCCGCAGCTGTGCATGCACTCGTCCACGCGATCAACTTTGCTTTGGGAAATGTCGGCAAGACTGTTCGCTACACCGCCGAGCCCGATGGCAGCAGAGCAAGTCACATCGAAGCCCTCCGCGCGCTCACGCAACGGCTCAACAACGGTCAGATCGACACGCTCATCATCCTGGGTGGCAATCCGGCTTACGACGCGCCCGCCGACTTCGACTTCGCAACTGCGATGATGCAGGCCGACACCCGCATTCATCTGAGTCTGTATGACAACGAAACATCCGCCCGCTGCACATGGCATGTGAACGCTGCTCACGAACTCGAATCCTGGGGCGACACGCAGGCATACGACGGCACCATCGCAATCGTGCAGCCGCTCATGGAGCCGCTTTACGATGGCATGACGCCGATCGAACTCGTCCATCTCATCGGCAGCGGCGGCGCATCGGGTGATGGATACGAACTGGTCCGCAACTGGTTGCGCGGCAGGCGCGGCGAGACCGGCTTTGAAGCAGCCTGGCGGACATGGCTTCATGATGGCGTTCTGGCTGACAGTGCCTGGCCGTTTGTTGACAGTGGCGTTCGCCTGCAGCCGGGTGGCTATGGCAGCGCGCTCACATCAATGCTCGAAGCCAATCAAAGCCCTGCGATGGAACTGATCTTCGCGCCCGATCCTGCTCTTTACGACGGCCGCTTTGCCAACAACGCCTGGCTGCAGGAGTTGCCAGATCCCATCGCCAAGATCTGCTGGGACAACGCTGCATTCATCAGCCCCGCAACCGCTGCGGCGTGTGGTGTGCGTGGTGATGACCTTGCATATCTCGACGCACCTGGTCTGACGAATCCACTGAACATTGTCGTGCACGTTGTACCCTGGCATGCAGACAACGCGATCACCGTCAAGCTCGGCTATGGACGCACGCGGGCTGGGCGAATCGGCAACGACGTCGGCTTCAATATCTCCCCTGCGCGGCGAAGTGATGCCATGCATTTCGTCACTGGCGTCGCGCTTGGGAAGAGCAGCGGACGTTACGAACTTGCAACGGTGCAGGATCACCATGTCATGGACACCAAAACCACGAACGAAGGAAAGCAGCGGCGTCTGCCCATGATCGTTCGTGAAGCCCGGCTGGACCGGTATGTCAACGAGAAAGAAGATGCGTTCTTCGAGCCTGGCAAACATCCGCATCATCCACCCGTCGTCTCACTGTGGGAAGAGAACAGCTATGCTGATTCCCGACACCGTTGGGGCATGGTGATTGACCTCAACGCCTGCATCGGCTGCTCTTCGTGTATGGTTGCCTGTCAGGCTGAGAACAACATTCCCGTGGTCGGCAAGGATCAGGTAGCCCGCGGCCGCGAGATGCACTGGATTCGTGTGGACCGTTACTTCAAGGGTCGCGATCTCAGCAAGCCTGAAGTTGTCTTCCAGCCAGTCACATGTCAGCATTGTGAGAATGCGCCCTGCGAGCAGGTGTGTCCCGTGGCTGCAACGGTTCACGACACCGAAGGGCTTAACGTGATGGTGTACAACCGTTGCGTGGGAACGCGCTACTGCTCGAACAACTGCCCGTATAAGGTTCGCCGGTTCAACTTCTATAACTGGCATCTGGAGAACCCGCGCGAGCCCGGCCTCAAACCGCCATCGCTGCTCATTCCCGATCAACAGACGGATGTCGCGTTCTCTGGCGAAAATGCGGTCGCGCGAATGAAGTTCAACCCCGATGTCACGGTCCGCATGCGTGGCGTGATGGAGAAGTGCTCGTTCTGCGTGCAGCGGATCAATCGCGCCAAGATCAAAGCCAAAAACGCGTGGGTCGGCAACCATGCAACGCCGGAACCCCAGATAGCCGATGGCACAGTCACGCCCGCCTGCGCCCAGGCCTGTCCGACACAAGCGCTGATCTTCGGCGATTTGAATGACACGTCCAGCCGTGTGCTTGAACGTTACAACGCCCGGACGTCGCCACGCGCCTATTCACTGCTGGAAGAACTCAACGCCAAGCCGCGCACGCGTTTCCTGGGCAAGGTGCGCAACTACAACAACACGCTCAAGCCCAACACAGCGCCAGCAGCCTCGGCCGGCCACAATGGCAACACATCTGGCGGACACACGACTGATGATCACACACAGGAGGCAGATCACTGAGCACCAGCGCCCGCTGGACCTGAGCGATCGAGGCACGCATGGCAAGCATTCACGTTGACAAGCCGATTGCCTTCCCGGCCGACAACACCTACGACGATCCTGCGCGCCGCGCTCCTTTGATCGTGGGCAACCACAACTTCACCACGATTACCGACACCGTCTGTCAAGTGATCGAACGCCCTCGTCCGCCCCGCGCCTGGTACATTGCATTTGCGATCTCGGTCCTTGTGCTGATGATGCTGGGCGGCATGGTGGGATATCTCATCATGACCGGGACAGGCGTGTGGGGATTGAACATTCCCGTGGCATGGGGCTTTGCGATTGTCAACTTCGTGTTCTGGGTCGGCATCGGACACGCAGGCACGCTGATTTCAGCCATTCTGTTTCTGCTGCGGCAACGCTGGCGAACGTCGATCAATCGGGCCGCAGAAGCAATGACCATCTTCGCAGTGATCTGTGCAGGCCTTTTCCCTGGCATTCACGTTGGACGTGTCTGGCTGGCATACTGGCTCTTCCCGATTCCAAATCAGATGTCCCTGTGGCCACAGTTCCGCAGCCCGCTGTTGTGGGACGTTTTCGCAGTGGGAACATACTTCACCGTATCGCTGCTCTTCTGGTATGTCGGCATGATCCCGGACCTCGCGACCCTGCGCGACCGGGCGACCACGAAAACCAGACAGATTGTGTATGGCATCTTCTCGCTGGGTTGGATCGGCGCCAATCGTCACTGGCATCGCTATGAGCGCGCGTATCTGCTGCTGGCTGCCCTAGCCACGCCGCTGGTGCTTTCGGTGCACTCGGTGGTGTCGTTTGACTTTGCGGTGGCTCAGTTGCCCGGCTGGCACACCACCATCTTCCCGCCTTACTTTGTTGCTGGAGCAATTTTCTCAGGCTTTGCGATGGTGGTGACACTGGTGGTGCCAGCCCGTCAGTTCTTCGGGCTCAAAGAAATCATTACCATGCGCCATCTTGAGAACATGAACAAGATCATTCTTGTGACCGGCTCGATGGTGGGCTATGCCTATGCAATGGAGTTTTTCATTGCGTGGTACTCGGGCAGCGAGTATGAGGGTTTTGCATTCATCGCGCGTGCCTTCGGCCCGTATTGGTGGGCGTACTGGATCATGGTGAGTTGCAACGTACTCTCGCCTCAGATCTTCTGGTTCAAGAAGGCCCGCACCAGTCTTGTGGTGATGTTCATTGTGTGCATCTTTGTGAACATCGGCATGTGGTTTGAGCGGTTTGTGATTACGGTGACGTCGCTGGCAGTGGACTTCCTTCCTTCCAGCTGGGGGTATTACACACCCACCGTGGTGGACATCCTCACGCTGGTCGGCAGTTTCGGCCTGTTCTTTACGCTGTTCCTGCTCTTCTGCCGCTTCATTCCGTTTATCGCGATGGCGGAAGTGAAGGCAGTGCTGCCGATCGCTGATCCCCATGCCTATGGCTACGGACACGATGGCAACAGCGATCACGACAATAACTTCGATCAGCATGACGACGATGTTCATGACTCCGAGGAGGACAGCCAATGAGCGGACATGCTGGCACAATGGAACATCCGGCAGTCGTTACAGCTGATCTCGAACCCGTCGAGTATGGCCTTCTGGCTGAGTTTGACAACCCCGGCGCGCTGATGCATGCTGCAGAGAAGGTGCGCGATGCTGGCTATACCAAGTGGGATTGTCACACACCCTTCCCGGTGCATGGTCTCGACAAATCGATGGGCATACGCATGACGAAACTGCCCATCTTTGTGTTCTTCTGCGGACTGACTGGAGCAACGCTGGGGGTGGCCCTGCAATGGTTTACCAACGCAAGTGACCTTACCTTGTATGCACCGATGGAAGTTGTGGGGTATCCCTATCCCATCTCAGGGAAGCCGCTCTGGAGTCTGCCTGCCAATATCCCCGTGATCTTCGAACTCACGATTCTTCTGAGCGCATTTGGGGCAGTGTTCGGCATGTTGGGGCTCAACGGTTTGCCAAGACTTTACCATCCGCTTTTTACCAGCGCGCGCTTTCGCAGAGTGACGAACGATCGTTTCTTTATTGTGATTGAAACAGCTGATGGCCGTTTTGATCGGCAGCGAACTGAGGGCCTGCTCCGTGATGCAGGCGCGACACACATTGAGGTTATTGAAGACTAACGCGTGATGCCCAAGATCATTACTCGAACGCTGCTGATCCTCATTCTCCTGGCGATGTTTCCGCCACTGGTTGTGGCATTGAAGCGTTCACGTCCCACCGACTTGCCGCCACTGCATCCCATCCAGGACATGGACAATCAGGTGCGATTGCGGGCACAGCATGAGTTCGAGTTTTTCGCGGATGGAAGAGCCATGCGTGCCCATCCCGCGGGCACGGTTGCGCGGGGCGGACTTCGAGTTGATGATCATTTCTATCGCGGGCTGGTGGATGGCCAATGGGCGACAAGTTTTCCCGAGCAGGCGACGATGAGTGATGCGCTTCTGGCACGCGGGCAGGAACGGTTCAACATTTATTGCTCGCCATGTCACGGCGAATCCGGCAACGGGCTTGGCATGGTTGCGGTCCGGGCAGCAACGTTGCTTGAGCAGGGCGAAGCGCCGACATGGGTGGCCCCCAAGCCTGTGTTCGACCCCGAAACACTTAAGCGCCCAATTGGTGAGCTGTTCAACATCGTTACGCATGGCATCAACACCATGTCCGGCTACGGCGGGCAGATTCCCGAAGCTGATCGCTGGGCCATCGTTGCGTGGGTGAAAGTGCTGCAACAGGCAGGTGTGGGATCGTGGGATGATGTGCCCGCGGAACAGGTCGAGCGTTTACAGACCGAGCAGCGTGAAGCCCGCGAAGAGGCTGCACGGGAAGCAGCGGAAGAGGCAGCCAAACAGGCAGCCCGCGATGCGAACAGTCAGAATGCAGGTGGTGATGTTGATGGAGGTGATTCACAGTAATGGCCCACTCGCATCGTCACACCATTGATATCACGCGCGAGCCGCGCATGCTGGGCGACCTTGGCGCCAAACTTTTCATTCCCGCCATCATCATCGGCCTGGTGGGATTGGGTGTGACGCTGGCGATGGCATGGTTCGGCGAACCTGAGCTGCGCAGTCGGGCCCTGCAGGGATATCTCGTAAGCTTCATGTTCTTCCTTGCGATCGGGCTGGGCAGTCTGTTTTTCGTGTTGATTCATCATCTCACGCGGGCAGGGTGGAGCGTCACTGTTCGCCGCATCGCTGAAGGCTTGGCGACCAATCTGGCGTGGATGGCTGTGTTGTTTCTGCCGCTTTTGTGGGGACTGTTTGATCCCTCGATCGAGATTTTCCCCTGGGCAGATCCACACCGCCTCGATCACAACAGTTCACACTTTGATGCGCTGGTGGCACATAAAGCCGCGTACCTCAACACCACGTTCTTCATCATTCGGGCGGCGATCTACTTCGCAGTATGGGCGTTCCTGAGCCGTTACTTCTTCAATCTCAGCGTCAGGCAGGACGAGACGGGCGATGTGGAACTCAGTCACCGTATGGCTGCCATCAGCGCGCCTGGTATGATCCTCTTTGCGTTGACATTGACATTCGCAGCGTTTGACTGGCTGATGTCGCAGGACCCGCACTGGTTTTCGACTATCTTTGGCGTGTATTATTTTGCGACTGCTGTCACGTCGTTCCTGGCGGCAACGATTATTGCGTGTGTATTCCTGCAGCGGGCCGGCCGCCTTCCCAACGCGATTACAACCGAACATTTTCACGATCTCGGCAAGCTGATGTTTGCGTTCGGCGCGGTGTTCTGGGCGTACATTGCCTACAGCCAGTACATGCTGCAGTGGTATGGCAATCTGCCTGAAGAAACCAACTGGTGGCAGCCGCGCGCAAGCACGCTGCTTGCAACCATCAGCGGCCATAGCGGCGAGTTTCAGCCGGGCGCGTGGAATTACTGGACAACAGCGCTGCTGCTTCTGCACTTCTGCATACCATTCGTGGCGCTGGTGTCGCGCGTGCCCAAGCGGCGCCCGATGGTGCTGATGGTGCTGGCGTTCTGGATGCTGGCGGTGTGCTGGTTTGACATATTCTGGCTGGTGATGCCGGTCTTCCATCCAAGTCACGCTTCGCTTGAACTGACCGATTTCCTCTCGCTGATCGGGTTTGCTGGGGTCTTCATCGGCCTGCTGGCTGGACGCATGCGAAACGTTGCGCTGGTGCCCGAGAAAGACCCTCGACTGGAAGAATCACTTGCGTTCGAGAATCTCTAAGAATGAAACGTCCCACAAGGCATCGACATGAGTGAGCACAACGACTACGGCGACCCGACACCAGCAGCGACGATGTACGTCGGCCTGATCGGCGTGCTGATCTTTGTGCTGGTCGTCATCTATCTGACGGCGCTGTACCACAGCACCAATCGCCATGAACAGGCAGTGAAGCTCGAGCGTGATGAAAACACGCTCTCGCCATTGCAAGTGAATCGCAACGAGCAGCAGGGCATGATGCAGGGATATCACTACGTGCACGATTACGCAGATGGCGCTGGCCGTGTGACCATGCCTGTCGATCAGGCTAAAGCCCGCGTTCTCGAGCAGTTTACGACTCAGAATCAGCAGCGTCCGCAAGAAGATGGAGCAGGCAACTGATGCATATGCGAGCGCGCTCCATCATGACCTTGGCATGCAGCGCAGCCGCTGCCTGGACTGTCACGCTGACTGCTGTTGCGCAGCTGCAGAGTGATGATGTGCCGCGCGAACTTGAAGGGGTTGATGTCATCGAGCATCTCGATGCCCCCCTGCCGCTTGATGCAACGTTCACCGACTCGACCGGAGCAACTGTCCGGCTGGGTGACTTCTTCAAGGCCGATCGCCCCGTGATTGTCACGCTCAACTATTACAATTGTCCCATGCTGTGCACGCTGCAGCTCAACGGCCTGGTGCAGGGGTTGCGCGACGTTGAGTTCGTGCCCGGCGAGACATTTCAGATCGTCACCATCTCAGTCGATCCCAGCGAAGGCTCTTCGCTCGCAGCTGGCAAGAAATCAACCTATGTCAATGCCTATCGCTCCGAAGCGGAAGCCGGCTGGGCCTTCCTGACCGGCACGCAGGAAAACATCACCGCAGTCGCACAAGCCTTCGGATACGGGTACCGCTGGAATGAGAAGCGTCAGGAATGGGCCCATCCCGCAGTGATATTCGTCGCCACGCCCGATGGCCGCATCTCGCGCTATCTCTACGGGCAGGTGTACGCAACCAAGAACCTTCGACTCGCACTCCTGGAAGCAAGTGAAGGACGCATCGGCTCAACAGTCGACCGCTTTCTGATGTGGTGTTTTCACTACAATGATGAAACCGGCCAGTACACGCCCGCAGTCATGAACATCACCCGCCTGTTGGGTGGCGTGATGGTGATCGGGCTTGGGATCGCGCTGCTCACATTGTGGGTGCGCGATCATCGCAAACAACTCGCAGACGCAGCCGCTGCCCGCGCAGCATTTGGATCACAGGTTCAATGACGACGGAATGACAGAACGATCATGCAGACATTTGTGAATCTCATCTTGGCAATGCAGGACTACAACCGTCAGCCTGTCCCTGCGCCTGCGGATGACAGAGGCTTCTGGCTGCCACCCAGCTATTCGAACTTTACCCATCACGTCGATGGGCCATTCATGTTCATCACCTGGGTCTGCATTGCGTTTTTCGTCGCCATTGTTGCAGTCATGCTGTGGTTCATGTGGCGCTACTCCCGCCACCGTGGCATCAAAAGCGATTTCGATGCAGCCACGCACAACACACCGCTGGAAATCACCTGGTCAGCCATCCCCCTGCTGCTGGTCATCGGCATGTTCTATTACGGCTTCCGTGGCTATATGGACATGATCGTCGAGCCCAATGACGGCTACACAATTAACGTGACTGCACAGAAGTGGTCCTGGACATTCAACTATCCCGAAGGCGCGGTTTCGCCGGAGCTGCACCTGCCGCCTAATGAAAACATTAAGCTCGTGTTGCAAGCAAGCGATGTGCTGCACGCATTCTTTGTGCCTGATTTCCGCGTGAAGGTGGATATCGTCCCAGGAAAATATTCATACCTCTGGTTCAAGGCCGAGAATCGCAGCGGCGAGCCGGAATGGCATCACCTCTTTTGCGCTGAGTTCTGCGGCACGGATCACTCCAATATGATCGCCACCGTCGTCGTGCATCCCACCCGCGAAGATTATGAAGCGTGGCTGGCCACCGCGATGGCCTACCAGGACTGGGGCATGACGCTCGTCGAGGCTGGCGACTTCCTCTATCAGCGGCGCGGCTGCATGGGATGTCACACCATCGATGGCCTGCCACTCACCGGTCCATCGCTCAAGAACACCTGGCGCGAAGTGTCATCCGGGCAGCGCAAGGTGAAAGGTCCCGCTGTCGATGCCAGTGATGTCGAAAATTACATTGCAGATTCATTGAAGACCCCACAGGCGCAGATCGTGCTGCATGCAGATGGTGGCGAATATCCCAGCAACATGCCCAAGATCAAACTGAGCGAATTCGACGTCACCGCCCTGATCGCGTACATCAAATGGCTGGAGAACAACGACGGGCATCCTTACAACGAGTTTGAGAAACGCAAGCAGGAAGAGCGGGCCGCGAACGGAGGCTGATATACACCCGGGGACGAACGACCATGAGCACGACAGATACCACATACGATAATGCACACGAGCCGATCGACACCTACGCAGAGGCGGGTGGCAGCTATCTTCGCGCCGGTCGCGGCATTCTGTCCTGGCTGATCACGCTCGATCACAAGCGCATCGGCGTGATGTATCTCATTGCGGTCCTTGCATCATTCCTCGTCGGCGGTCTGGCTGCGATTCTCGTCCGCATCGAACATCTCACACCTGGCCCGACTATTTTTCACGACTGGTACGATGCTGGCGGGAATCTGATTCTGAAGGCGGGCGACATCTACAACCAGATGTTCACGCTGCATGGCGCCATCATGGTGTTCCTGGTGATTATTCCATCAGTCCCCGCTGCCCTTGGCAACTTTGTTCTGCCAATCATGCTGGGCGCGAAGGACGTTGCGTTTCCCCGCCTCAACCTCTTCAGCTTTTATCTATGGATCACCGGCGCTCTTTTCGCGGTGGGTTCGCTGCTGATGGGCGGGTTTGATACGGGCTGGACGTTCTACACGCCGTATTCAACCACCACGGAAATGGGTGGCGTGATCCCGGTGCTGATCGGCGTTTTCATTCTGGGGTTCAGCTCGATCTTTACTGGCATGAACTTCATCGTCACGATTCATAAGCTCAGGCCGCCGGGCATGACGTGGTTCCGCATGCCGCTGTTTCTCTGGGGGATTTACGCAACCGCGCTGATTCAGGTCCTGGCAACGCCGGTCCTTGCCATCACACTTCTGCTCTTGATCGTCGAGCGAGCCTTTGGCATCGGCATCTTTGATCCCACGCTGGGTGGCGACCCCGTGCTGTATCAGCACTTCTTCTGGTTCTACTCCCATCCGGCTGTGTACATCATGATCCTGCCGGGCATGGCCATTATCTCCGAACTCATTGCAGTCCATTCACACCGGCACATTTTCGGCTACCGCTTCATCGCATTCTCTTCGATTGCGATCGCGGTCTTCGGATTTATGGTGTGGGGACATCACATGTTCACCAGCACGCAGTCGCCGCTGATTAACATGATCTTCTCGGCAATCACATTCTCAGTCGGAATACCGTCCGCTGTGAAGGTTTTCAACTGGCTGGCCACCATGTATAAAGGCTCCATCAGCCTCAATACACCCATGCTCTATGCGCTGGCGTTTATTTTCCTCTTCACCATCGGCGGCTTGACCGGCCTGCACTTGGGAACACTGGCGACGGATGTGCATTTGCACGATACGTATTTCGTCGTCGCGCATTTTCACTATGTGATGATGGGGTCCGCCCTGATCGCCATGATCGGCGGCATCCATCACTGGTGGCCCAAGATCACCGGCAAGATGTACAACGAAAACGCAGGACGCGTCGGCTGCGTGGTGGTCTTCATCGGCTTCAATCTCACATTCTTCACCCAGTTCATGCTGGGCAGCCAGGGCATGCCGCGGCGATACTTCAACTATGATGGTGACCTCTATCAGACCTATCACGTCTGGTCGTCGATCGGATCATTCATCATGGCCATCGGCTTCTTCTGGACCGCAGGATATCTGCTGCACTCGATGTTCTTTGGCCGCAAGGCGCCAGCCAACCCCTGGGGCGGGCGCAGCCTCGAGTGGCAGTGCGATTCCCCGCCGCCCCACCATAACTTTGCCCACACGCCGGTGGTCGGCGATTGCTATGACTATCGCTCGATCGAGTGGGACGAAGAAATCGGCGGATATATCAACACCGATGCAACCACAGGCCAGTTGACAAGCGATGATGTCGCAGCCTGGGATCGTCATCAGCATCCGCCCGGCAATCCTGCGACTGCAGCCGAAGCTGTGCAAATGCAACGCGATCACAGTCACATACTCTCGCGAGACGCTGGAGAGGGAAACCACTGATGAGTCACGATCATCACGACGATCATCCCGCTCACCTCGCGCATCACTTCGATACGCCCGGCCAGCAGTTCAGCTCGGGCAAACTCGGCATGTGGCTGTTCCTCGCGACCGAAGTGCTTTTCTTCGGCGGGCTTTTTGTGTTCTATTCCGTCTGGCGCAGCAATCACCCGGAGATCTTCGAGCTGGGAGCAACGCGACTGGACTGGAAACTTGGTGCAGTCAACACAGTTGTTTTGATCCTCTCCAGCCTCACCATGGCATGGGGCGTGACCGCAGCGCAACAGGGCAAACGCGGCCTGCTGCTGATTCTATTGGCATGCACATTTCTGGGCGGCGTCGGCTTCATGTCGATCAAGTATGTCGAGTACAGCCACAAGTTTCACGATGGGCTTTTCTGGGGTGCCTCGTTCGATCCACACGAGGGTTCCTCTGACCACAGCGATCCGCATGCCCCAGCGGGTGACGATCATTCGAGCGCAGGGTCGCTCTCTGACAATCATCTGACGCTGTTGAATGTCGGCTCGATACAGGATGATGGCAGCCAGCCAGCGCAGGATGGCGCTGACGCTGCTGCGTCCGGTGGATCATCCGCAACATCGCCACCACCCAATCGTGATCCCCGTTTCGAAGAATACGCTGGCGCTGATGTGAGTGTCACTGGAACAACGCTTCCACCAGCCGGCCACGCGAAACCGGGAATCTCAGACGCCGCGAAGAATCATTTATTGGGCGTGAAGATTCACAAGGGCGATCGTCACGACAAGCCGGTTCTCAGCAAGGATGTGCGAACATACTTCAGCATCTACTTCTGTCTGACAGGTCTGCACGGCGTGCACGTGGTTGTCGGCATGATTGTCATCGCGGGTCTCTGGGTGATGGCGTACAGAAGACGCTTCAGCCCTGAGTATTTCACGCCAGTCGATCTTGGCGGCTTGTACTGGCACCTTGTCGACCTCATCTGGATTTTCCTTTTCCCACTGCTGTATCTGATCTGATCAGATTCGGATCATGTGATTATCAAAGACTCCCTCGCGCGAGATCACTCCCATGGCTGACACGCAACACACCACACATCAGGTCGGACACGTCGTTCCGATACGCATTCTCTTTGGCGTGGCCATGGCATTGCTTGTCCTCACTGCCGTGACTGTGTACACGGCTCAGTATGTCGACCTTGGCCGCTTCAATATCTGGCTGGCGCTCATCATTGCGACCGTGAAGGCTTCGCTGGTCTGTCTCTACTTCATGCATCTGCGCTGGGACAGCAAGTTCAATGGTATTGTCCTGCTCTCATCCATCGTACTGGTGTTTCTCTTCATCGGACTTGCGTTGACAGACACCGATGAATACCAGCCGCAGATCCGCCGCTTCAACGAAACCAGCACGCTGGAACTCACGCCTCGTCAGTGACGATGGCCGAGCGAGACAGGACGTCACCCACCCCTTCTTCCCCCCCCCCGGGGGGGCCGGCACTGCCCCGTCGCCTGCGCCGTGGTGCCTTTGCGCGACGTTGCACGTCGTTCCTACAATGTGACGAACCTATGTCCAGCATTTGCGACGAGCATGTTCGTCAGGCGGTCCGAGGAGATGACGCGATTCTTGCTGACCTGCTTGAGCAGGCTGGGCCTGTTGTTCGTGCTGCGATTGCGCCGTCGATTCCCAGCCGTCACGCATCGGTTCTGGATGTTGATGATGTGATGCAGGTGACGTATATCGAAGCGTTCCTGCATGTGCAGACGCTTCGTCACGAAACTGGTGGCGGCTTTGTCGCGTGGTTACGCCAGATTGCAGTCAACAATGTGCGCGATGCCGCTCGCATGCTTGATGCAGCCTGTCGCACGCCCCGTCGGGTGACCCAGCAGCGCAGCGGGGCGGAGTCTGCAGATGTTCTGATCGATCAGTTGGGCATCACCATGACCACACCCAGTCGACAACTTGCCCGGACTGAGATGCGGCAGATGCTCGAAACAGCCCTCGCCGAGTTGCCAACCGATTATGAAGAGGTGATTCGCCTCTACGATTTCGAGATGAAGAGCGCAGCTGAAGTCGCTGCGATTATGCAGCGCTCCGAAGGCGCGATTCACATGTTGCGCGTTCGTGCACTTGATCGGCTGCGGCGGCTGCTTCCAAGTGTTTCGCGCGTGTTTTCGTCGTGAGGCGCTCGCGCACCACACGGTACATCGACGGGAACGATGTCACTCCTGGGCATTACTACAGTATCGTTTGCAGATGGGATCTTCAGCACAGGTTGCGCCGCGGGCTTTGCACACTCGCCGCCCGTGAAAGATAAGCAGATGGCTGAGCATGCACCACTTGGACTGTGGAAAGAGGGCCATCAGATCGCGCTCGATGTGGGCAACATCGGCTTGTTCAGTCAAGCCAAAGCGATAACTGAGTCGTCTGATATGCGTATCGACGACCATGCCTTCGTTTTTTCCAAACGCATTGCCGAGCACGACGTTGGCGGTCTTGCGTGCCACGCCGCGAAGTGTGAGCAGGTCGTCCATGGTGTCCGGCACCTTGCCTGCGAATACCGTTGCAATGCGCTCAGCCGTTGCGTGCAGCGCCTTTGCCTTGCTGCGGAAGAGGCCAATCGATTGAATATATTTTTCGATCTTGCCCGGCGACGACGCAGCCATTGCAGCAGCATCGGGAAATGCTTGAAAGAGCGCAGGTGTGACCTTGTTGACCGACACATCCGTTGCCTGAGCCGAAAGAATGGTGGCGATGAGAAGTTCGAACGGGTTGTTGTAGTCGAGTTCACAGCGTGCATCGGGATACTGCTTTGCCAGTGCTGCATAGATGCGGGTGGCGCGAGCGCGCTGGGCCCGCATTGGTGATGATGCAACATCTGCTTTCGTGCGAGGCATTCAGTCATCTCCCTCGCCATGATCGGGGCGGCGGGCAGTCACCGCAGCCGAAAGCAGGAGCACCATCATCAGAAGACCTGCGTTTATCTGCAGGTTCATGCGCAGGCCATGATGTAATGTTTCCAGGCGCGCATCGGCAACTGCTGCCAATTGCATTTCGCCTGCTGCTGCATGCGTCCAATAGTCGCGCAATGTGCGATTAAACTCAGGAGCCCGCCATCCAACGTGTACAATAAGCAGTACGCAGGCGATACCGATCAGCACCATTCGCACGCCATCTGCGAGAGGACGGCGGATTCGATCAAAGCGCGGCGCTTTGAGGAGCATTCCAGTCACAATGAGCGCAGCCGCAGTGATCTGCACGAAATCGCTCACGGTAAAAATGCGTTCCATAATGTGGCCACCCGCAAGAACTGAATGGGCGTGCGCGGCGTTTTCTGCTGGAGCATAAGCCGCATATCGATCAAGATGAACGCCAAGTTCAGGCAGTGTTGCAAAGACGAATATTGCAGACACGCCCGAAGCAAAGAGAGCGCTCAGCCACATCAGCAGGCCACACCAGTAGCAGATTGCAGCAATGGTTCGCATCATGGCGTGATCACTTGCTTTCCGGGCGACCAGGTTGTGCCGTCCGCCCAGATTTCCTGCTTCCAGATGGGCGCTTCGCTTTTGAGCGCGTCCATGATGGCGCGGGTCGCTTCAAATGCACAGCCGCGATGACCCGCTGCAACTTGCACCATGACACTCGCTTCACCCACAGCAACTGGTCCGAGTGCATGCAGGACCCGCACAGCGCTGAGGTCCGTCATCGATCGACTGATGCGCTCGACAATGTCGCGCAACACTGACTCTGCCATCGATTCATACGCGCTGTAAACCAGCTCCTTGAGTTGGCCATGCACCGGATGGATTTCCCGCCGCGTGCGCCCGAGAAAGATGCACTCGGCCCCGCAACTCTCCGGAAACGACTGAAGGGGAAGCGACGCACCTGCGATCGGATGAGCGAGCAGCGCAACTTCGATGAACTGGTGATTCGTCATGGCGTCGCTCATCATACGTGACACCTTTCGCTCGATACAGTCCGCACGGCTACGCTCCTGTGACATGGCACGATCGCATCATCCCCCACTCCTCTCAGCGACAGTTGCGCCACTGGGTGATGATCTGCGCGCCGGCCTCACGACGATTGCAGCACTTGGCCTGGCATTTGTGCAACTTGCTGCGACACATCCGCAGACGCGGCCGCGCGACCTCTCAGCATCGGGCCGCCGCGATCTCCTGGCAACGCTGCGCCGTCATGAGTTGATATGTTCCGGCATTGATCTCTGGATTCCGCCAGCGCATTTTTGTGAGCGGGAACATGCTGATCGGGCAGTTGATGCAGTCGTCGCGACAATCGAGTTGGCACAATCGATCGGACGCGTCCCGGTTTCGCTGATGTTTCCAGAGCAGGACAAAGTCAACGACACCGCACAAGGTGCACGAACAGCCCTTGATGCACATGCAGAAAAATGCGGCGTGACGTTGATCGATTATGCCTATCCCACATCGACCGGGCATGTCGAAAATGCGTGGATTCGAAGTGGGATCGATGCGGCTGCAGTGCTGGCCCGGGGCGATGAGCCGAGCGAAGCGGTGCTTGCAGCGGGAGCCGCGCTGGCTGGCGTTCGACTGAGCGATCTGACTTTGGACGGCTTTCGTCGTCCGCTTGATGCACAACGCGGCCGGCTGGACATCGTCGCGTTGCGGGTTGCAACTGATGTCATCGGCTTCGAGCGCGCTGCAGTGATTGATGCACGGCAATGGCACGATCCAGCAGCTGGCATCGCGCAAAGTGTCGCAGCATGGCAGGCGTGTGCACCACCTGCATCGCGAATGTGATTTGCAGTGATGCGCGCTTTACACTCGCCGCGGCTCGGTGGCGTGCGCGAGTCTGCGATCGGTGACCACCATATCCACGCGCTCATCGCCGTTGTTGGTGGGAACCGCATCAATGATCTGTTCATCAAAGCAGATGCCGATGCGTTTGGTGGATTGATTCAGCCGAGCGAGAAAGCGATCGTAGAATCCGCCGCCGCGCCCCAGCCGGTTGCCACGCACATCAAACGCAAGGCCCGGCACAATCACCAGATCGATCAGGCCTGGCAGCACAAGTCGTCCTGCGCGGGGTGAGCGAATGCCGTGACTGTCAACTTCCATTCGTTCAGAATCTTCGAAGCATTCAATTTCAAGCGGAGTCATCTCGCGACGATCCCAGTCCACGCGCGGCACGCACACAACCTTGCCATGTTGAAAGCAGCGAATCGCCAGCGGCGCGACATCGACTTCCGAAGGCAACGGCATGTACAGCATGACTGTCTCAGCAAGCGCGAACGTTTCGAGCGGCATGATGCGCCGGCAGGCAGCCAACGATCGCTCGACCCTGGCTTCGACTTCAATGGCCTGCATTCTGTCGATCGCTTCGCGGCGAAGGCGTGTCTTGTTGAGATCATGTGGTGTTGTCATTCGATTCGTTCCCGCTATCGCTGTCTGGTCTGTCACGACCTGAGCTTTTGTGCTGGCCTCTCAGCATGCCTTCCCGCAAGTGCTGCAGCCGCGCTTTAATCTTCGATTCAATTCCATTTTCCGTCGGACGGTAAAAGACATGGTCCACCCCCAGATATTCCTGATCCACGAAACCGCCAAAATCATGGGGACACCTATATGTTCGGCTATCACCCATACTTTGTTTCACAGAATCATCAGAAGAGCTGCCATCGCTGAAGTTTGATGCTGTTGAGTTGGGGTCGCGCAGGTGCCGAGGAACTTCGATCGTGCGGCCACTACGGACGATTTCCATGGCTTCCCAGATTGCCAGGGCGCATGCGTTAGACTTGGGAGCAACAGCCATATAGATCGCTGCCTGGGCCAGCGTCAGTTGACATTCGGGCATGCCCACGCGCTCGGTGATCTCCCACGCTGCAGCTGCGATGCGGACGGCATTCGGGTCGGCATTGCCGATGTCTTCGCTGGCAAGAATCGCGATCCGCCTTGCAATAAAGCGCGGGTCCTCCCCCGCTTCCAGCATGCGGGCCAGCCAGTACACGGCCGCATCAGGATCGCTGCCACGCATTGACTTGATGAACGCGCTGATGACATCGTAATGAGCATCACCCGAACCCTCATACACCAGCGCCTTCTGCTGAATGGAATCCTGCGCCACAGCGAGATCAACGTGTACGCGCGGTCTTGATTCATCGTGTCCTTCACGATCATCGGCTGCCAACTCCGAAAGCACCGCAACTTCCAATGCAGAGAGTGCCCGCCGTGCATCGCCATCAGATTTCCTGGCCCAGAGTTCCAGTGCATCATCATCAATGGTGATCGCGATGCCAGGGAAGCCGCGTTCATCCTGTGTTGCAGACAGCACCGCTGCGCGGATGTCATCAATGGAAAGTGGCTCGAAGCGGAAGACCGTCGAGCGGCTGACCAGCGCGCTATTGATCGAGAAGAAGGGATTCTCCGTCGTCGCGCCGATCAGTGTCATGATGCCACGCTCGACTGCGTCCAGCAGCACATCCTGCTGATTACGGGCAAAGCGGTGTATCTCATCGAGAAAGAGAATGGTGCGGGCACGACCAGTTTCAACACCATCAGCCCGCGCGTTGGCTGCGCGACTGGTTGCATCTTCGATCATGCTTCGCACTTCGCGCACGCCGATCGACGCTGCGTGCGCGCGTTCAAACCATGCGCTGGTGCGGGCTGCGATGACTTCTGCCAATGTTGTTTTGCCAGTGCCGGGCGGGCCGGTAAAGATGATCGACGTCATGCGATCAGCTTCGATCATGCGGCGAAGGAGCTTGCCCGGCCCGATGAGATGCGTCTGTCCGCGAAACTCCTCAAGTGAACGCGGGCGAACTCTGGCTGCAAGCGGCTGGATACGCGCCAGCGCTTCAGCCTGCTGTCGTGCAAAGAGATGGCCGCCGCTTCCGGACATGGGATAACGATAGCAATACTCCCGCAGATTCGCGGTCTATAGCGGAAAGAGTGGTTTCAGCGATGCATCAATGCGTTCACGGAATTGCAAGACTGCCCGCCACGATCAGAGCCATGTTGCCAAGCAACATGATGAATGTGAGCGGCACTGCTTTCACTTCCCAGTGTTCAACCTGCCGCTGGCAGAGGTGCATCGCGCTCCATGCAAAGAGATTCAGCACGCCAGCCAGAAATCCCACCCAGCCGAGATATGGCCATTGTCTGGTAAAGAGCAGAACGCACGTGAGCATAATCACTGCGGGGCTGATCGCCCAGGCAATACTCAGCCACAACGGCAGGGGTGGAAATGGTGGCTGCTCGTCAACTGTCATCATCTTTCAGTTCTTTGAGAACAACTGGCCAAGTGCGTCCTGCATCTTCCCGCTGCGTTTGATGAACAGCCAGGCCGCCTGGGTGCGCTCTGCAGATGCAAGTTGGCCGCCGCCGCTGGCGCAGAGACCCAGCCGCGCGAGGTCTTCATCGTTGAGCGGCGCATCGGTTGCTGCCATTGCAAGGAGCGCCAGCGCATCCGCATGACTCAAACCAATACGGGGAATCGCAGTAAGAGCCTCGGTGAACGCTGGGCCTTGCTTGCCAATGAGGCCAACCAGCATTGCTTCCTGTGATCGACTGTTGTCGGGTTGGGCGACCATGAGCGCGACAGCCCGGTCAAGATCGAGTTCTGCAATATGGCTGGTCGCAGCTGCGCCCAGCATGTTGCGACTGGCTTCAGCCATCTGTGTCGGCGCACGCGTGGTCCTCATGCGCTCGATGACATAGGTGAATGCTGCAATCTGCTCTTCATCGGAAAGTCGCGCAGTCACAATCGCAAGCGCGATTTCGCTGGTTGCGTCGTGATCGAGATCAAGGAGTGGCTTTATTGCCTCAAGGACGCCACTCTGATTCGCAATCGCGATCCCCGCAGCCTGCATAAGCGCGAGATGTTTATCTTCAGCAGCAAGATTCATTTCCTGAAACGTTGCAGCAGGAATATCAAAATCAGCTGCCGCAGCAAGAAGCAGACTCACGTAGCGGGTGCGGGCTGCATATCCGGTTGCTTCGAGAAACGCAGACTTCCACCACGTCAGGGCCCGATTCAGATCAAGCTCGAACGCAGCTGCAAGCAGCGGGCCACGAGCATCCCATTCCGCCGGTGCCGCAGCCCATGCCTCATCCAGCCACGGCGCAAGCCTCTTGAGCTTGTAACGGGCAATGTCACGAGCCACTTCCGCCCGTGCGCGAACGCGGGCAGCTTCGTCGGGAAGCGCTGCAATCTGCTGATTGATGAACTCGAGATGGGCCAGGTCGCTGGTGATTCCTGCAAGCAGTAAGGATGCAATCGTTTTGATGACATCTTCGACTGGTTGCTCGATGATCTTTGTGAGGGCAGCAGGATCAACATCTTCGCCATCACGTATCAGACTGCCGAGCAGCGCAACCCGCGGGGCAGCTTCGAGTGATTCGCTGCTCAGCAACTGGCGAACCTGATCGTGATCAAGAAGCCCCTCGCCCACCGCTCGAGTAATGAGCGACAGTCGCGCACCCTCGCCAGCCAGTTGCGTGATCTGTGATGCGTCAATGCGATTATCAGGCGTGAGATCCGCGAGCGCCAGTATGGCCTCGATGCGCAGTGGAGTTTCTGCTTCGGACGCAACCCGGGTGAAGAATGGTTCAAGAGCGGGATCGTTCAAACGCCGAAGAGCGCGCAGCCGTTCCAGAGGCCGGGCCTGAGCGTTCGCGGTTGTCGCAGCCCGCAACTCACGCACAGCCCCATCAATCGGATTGCTGCGCGAATCGCTCTGGGCCGACGCTGGCCGCGGCACAGAAAGCCCCGCAGCAAGCATTACCGTGAGAGCAGCGCCGGCGATCAATCTCTCCATCCATTTCTTTGGCATGCAGTGAGTGTATGCGTGGTCGACTTTGATGGTTTGCACGAAGGTGAGACCGCTTTTGTCCGTCGACCGCAGCGAGCCTGTCTTTACAGCGCAGCCAGACGCTGGGCTGTATCCTGCCGAGTCAGCGCTTCGATCAACGGCAACAGATCCCCTGCCATGATGGCATCGAGGCGAAAAATATTGATTTCCCCATCAAGGCGATGATCGACAACAATCGCTTCGCGGTAGCGATAGGTGCGAATCTTCTCGGAACGACTGCCCGAGCCGATCATCTTGTTGCGGGTTTCGGCCCGCTCTGCATCAGCCGCTGCCCGCTGCAGTTCGTACAGTCGTGCCCGCAGCAACTGCCAGGCCTTCTGACGATTCTGCGACTGACTCTTGGTGTCCTGCATGCGGACTTCGATGCCTGTGGGTTCATGAATCAGATGCACTGCAGTGGCCACCTTGTTGACATTCTGCCCGCCCGGCCCCTGTGCAGTTGTGATGTTCTCGCGCACCTCATCAGGATCAAGATGAATCTCGACATCTTCGGGCTCGGGAAGAACTGCCACAGTTGCGGTTGATGTGTGAATGCGTCCCTGTGTTTCGGTGGCAGGCACACGCTTCACCTGATGCGTTCCACCTTCGTAGCCGAGTTCCGCCCACACGCCCTCGCCGCCGATGCTGAGCACGATGTTCTTGAACCCGCCCGCTTCACCTGGACTGGCCTGGAGCGTTTCGCAACTCCATGAGCGCAGCTGTGCCAGGCGCTGATACAGCGCTGCCAGATCGCCCGCCCAGATGGCTGCTTCATCTCCACCCACACCAGCGCGGATTTCGACAATCACTGCGCCGACAGCGCGATCATCAGCCGTCACCAGCTGCTGCTGAATCGCTTCGATGCGCTGGGCGATATCCGCTTCAATCGCAGGCAGTTCACTGCGAGCGATGGCAATGAGTTCGCGATCATTGTCTTCGCTGCTCCCATCCACTGGCTCATCACTTCCAGCGATGAGATGTGCAAGATCGTCGCGCTCTGCCATCGCCCTGCGCAGCCCGCGATACGCATTCACCAATGGCTCAAGGGCAGCACGTTTGATCGAGATCGAACACACCTGACGATGATCTGCCAGAACTTCCGGTTCGAGCAGCCGCTGGCCCAGCGTTTCAAACTGCCCTTCGAGCCCGTTGAGCGCTTGTTCGAGATTCTCAGCCAGGCGTTGCGACATTCGGGAAGTACTCGCTCATCAATGATGCTGGAAGATGCAAGTAACAACAATGCCGCAGGGTATCAGCCCCTGCGGCATCGAACATTGTTATCCAGAATGGCCCAGCTACTTCTTCTTGGACTTGCCCTTGAAGTATTCACCCGCGAACTTCTTCTGAAACTTCTCGACGCGGCCAGCGGTGTCGACAAATGACTTCTGACCCGTGAAGAAGGGGTGCGATCCCGACCACACCTCGACATGCAGCTCGGGCACAGTGGCGCCGAGGGTCAGGATGTGCTCGCCACGGAAAAAAACCTTGGCGTCGGGGTAATACTCAGGATGTGTATCAGCTTTCATGGGAGGAAGTATTGGCAGGCAGAAACATGCGGTCAAGCCGACTGTCAGTCAATGACCTCACACTCTGGGTGAAATGCGCTGAAAGCGTAGTACAGGCTCTGCATGGTCATCACGCCATCGGGCTGTTCAATCACCCGCATACCCGCGGGCGTGGCCTCCACCACCACCGTTCCGGATGAGGTCTCGACAGTGATGGGCCCGTTCTGGCGTGCATTCTCGTGTGTGATGAACCACGCCCGGTCATCTGCGACAATGCCCAGGCCGAGCGTCATGGGTGGCAGGTCCGTGCCCATTCCCGGGACGGGGAACCAGATGTCATCAGATCGAAGATATCCGTTGTAGCGCGCTGCAATTTGTTCATAAGGCTTGCGCGAACCATCGATGAATGTTGACACCATCTCACCATCTGGATGTGCTGCAGCGAATCCCTCGATGGTGGTGAGGCGGGCTGGCAACGTTCGCAGCTGAACTCCCGCGTTCGGTCCACTGATGGCGCTGCCATCCAGTTGGCTCCAGAGCGAATCATCAAAGCGATCATAGAGAAGCACGTTCGAGTTGAGGAGCAGCCCGGAAACGCCAAACTCGATCGGCTCAGATCGACCATCAATCATTCGATCAAAGACAACCGCAGAATCGCACAGCGGACAATAGGTGACGGCAATCGCGCGATCGCTGATGACATCGTTGATCACCTCATGCCAGTTGAGCATGAGGATGGGGTATGCAACCGCTTCATCGCCAATCTCAACTTCAATGATGCGTTCTGCTGGGGCGAGGGTTTCAGCGCCCCCAACAGGGACGCGTTGCGGCTGAACAAGTGCTTCGATGCCATCCTTGCCTGGTCCGCCAGCGCGGAGTTCAGCCATGTCGACCTGTAGATCGGAGAAATCAAACGGGGGCCGCGCCTCGACACGTCGTTCTTTCTGTTCCGCATCAGCGAGGTTTTGATTTGGACTCGCAGCCTGCGATTGGTCTGTCCTCGGGGCAGCATTGATTTTTCCAGCTGATGACGGGGTATCGCTTTGCAGCCCGCGCATGATCACAATCACACAGCCTGCGCCTGCAGCAATGAAGAGGACCACCGCACAGGTCAGAAGGGCTCGATCCTTTGCAGAACTGGTCATATGGGGTGACAACGCGCCCGGTGTGTGAACTATTCGAGATGCTCCAGCACCTGATCGACCTCAACGATCATTTCGACTTCGACCGAAGCATCGCGCGGAAGAGCAACTGAGCCGACAGCTGCCCGTGCATGACGGCCCCGCTCGCCGAAGAGATCGACCATCAGATCGCTGGCACCGTTCGCGACTTCAGGCTGCTGTGTGAAGCCCGGGTCGCTTGCGACAAACACGCCTAGGCGGACGATCCGGCTGATGCGATCGAGGTTCCCGCCGAGTGCATCCTTTGCAACTGCCAGGGCGTTCAGAGCACATTGACGTGCTGCGGCCGTCGCCTGCTGCAGCGAGCATACGCTGGGAACGACACCCTTTGCGATGAGGGCACCCTCGTGCATCGGTATCTGGCCGCTGATGTAGATGAGGTCGCCTGTGCGGACCCAGGGAATGTATGAAGCGACGGGTTTGGGCGGCGATGGAAGTTCAAGGCCAAGCTGAGCAAGTTGCTGTTCGACGGAGTGTGGTTTCGGCATGAAGAGGCCCTTGGTGCATGCAAGAGGTGATAGGCGGCCTGGGAGCTGCCGCAGGTGTGAGAATTGACAAAGTATTATGATTTTTCAGGTAGTTGGAACTTGACAACGGCTGGATGCGGATTATTGTATGGACATGAAAGCTTCTGAACCGGCTTTCATATCTGACTGACATGCGGCATTGATTATCGGTTCTACCATCATTGCCATTATCGCCGGATTCAACCCGGCCACTTCATCCAGCCGCCCAGTCGACATTTCGACCCTTCGCCAGCCACGGCTTCCCGGTTTCCTGATTTGAGTTATCACGGGGTTACGGCTGAGACAGAAGGACGCGGCAAACCGCACAATCTACCAGATACTGCATTGGATCATTCGATCGCAATCGAGTCGCTCCTACGCATTCATTTGCTCTGCATACGCAGTGTACCGGGGTTTCAGAAGGTCCTCAGGGCATCTTCGCCGGTCGCGGACTGCGGAGATCGGGCCCTTCGTGGTGGGGTCCTGACGTCGTCCGAGCTCTTCCGGGGGTTCTGCCGACGGTGTTGGTTGGAAAGTTGGGGATCGTTGGGGGCTAAAGATTGTTGGGGGCTAAATTTGTTCTGAGCCTGTGCGAGTTTCGCATCATGCGTGCTCGCGCAGTTTCCGTTTCGTTTCTTATTTCTCTTCATTCCTCTTTACGGAGACACACGCACATGAAACATCTGAGAAAGGGCTTTACGCTCATCGAGCTCCTCGTGGTTGTGGCAATCATTGCCCTGCTGGTTGGCTTGCTTCTGCCAGCCATCACGCAGGCACGTCGGAATGCCGCATCTGTCAAGGACGCCACCCAAGTCAAGGAAATCCATCAGTCGATGCTGGTTTTTGCCAACTCGGCTGAGGGTCGCCTTCCCACGCCAGGCCTGATCGATCGTCTGCCAGTCAACGGCGTCGAGCAGATCGGCTACGGCAACGAAGATCATTCGCAGAACCACACTGCCAACGTGTATTCCTGCATGATCGCTGCCAACCTCATCAATGCTGATATCTGCATTGGTCCCACCGAAGTCAATCCTCGCGTCAACGAAGACATTGACTACGACCGCGAAATGTACTCGCCCAGCGCTGACACCTACTGGGACACGAGCTTCGTCGCGGACATCACCCAGGACTTCACTGGTCCCGCCACCGGCTCCAACGCCAGCTTTGCTCATGCTGCTCTCGCTGGCGACCGCAAGTCTGTGAAGTGGCGTAACCGTACCGATGCAACGTTCCCCATCATGGGAACACGCGGTACGGGTGGCAACAGCAACCGCGGTGGTGCAACCACCGGCGATGACTACGACCTCTCACCCACCCTCGAACTCCATGGCGGAGACCGTCAGTGGCGCGGCAACGTCGTCTTTGCTGACAATCACATCGAGACGCTCGATTCCTTCTTTGCAGACCTCACCTCCCATGACTCGGGTACCGGCACTGGCAAGAAGAAGGACAACCTTTACACCTGCGAGTTTGCAGACGGGCCCTCGGGCAATCGCAATCACTCATCTAGCGATGCATGGCTGGTCTTCACAAAGGCACCGCACCAGGAGTTCCAGGTCACGCCCATCTGGGATCCGCTGCTCACCTCGTAATCGCCGAGGACCGAGGAGCGACCGTTCCTGAACACGCCGCTCCTTTTGAATGTGTGCAGGGCTGGCCTACCGGCCAGTTCCTGCCTTCCCGATCGGAAATCTCGACTGATGAATCGTTCGTCAGTCGCACACAAGTTTGTCTCTCTCTCTCGGACACCATTCGTCCACAACCTCTTTTACGGAGAACCCCTGCTATGAGAAATACCCGTGCATTCACGCTGATCGAGCTGCTGGTGGTTATTGCAATCATCACCCTGCTCATGGGCATTCTGCTTCCCGCTCTTGCCAAGGCACGTGCCGCGGCTGAGCAGGTGAAGGATGCAACCCAGCTGCAACAGATCCATAAGGGTCTCGTCACCTTCTCACGCCAGTTCAATGGCACTTTCCCCAAGCCAGGTCTGATCAACACCCTTGGCACCGTCCCCGGCACGGGCGCTGAAGACAAATCGATGAACACCAGCGATAACATGTACTCTGCATGCATCGCGCAGAACTTCTTCACACCAGGACTGCTCGAAAGCCCTTCAGAGCCCAACGGCAACGTGCTGGCGATGAACAGCTATGACCAGGAAGTTTACAGCCCCATCAATGACATCTACTGGGACGACAACTTCAACACCGAACTCGACACACTGTCGAATTCCTCCTACTCACACAGCACCCTCACCGGCATTCGCGGACAGAAGGAATGGCGCGATACACTCAACTCCGAATGGGCCATGCTTGGCAATCGCGGCGTTGAAGATGGCGATCTCACCCCCTCCGTCTACGAATCCTCACTCACCCTGCAGATCCACGGTGGTCGCAAGCAGTGGGTTGGGAACGTCTGCTACTCTGACGGTCACGTCGAAACCGAAGACTCGTTCACCATCGAAGGTATCAACACCCGCGATGACTCCGGCGCTTCCATCCCGGACAACCTCTTCGCTGAAGACAACCGCAACAACACCGGCTCGGGTGCCACGGGCGTCGGCTCCGGCTCTGACCGCTGGCTGACCCTTTACACTGAGTGCCGCCAAAACGGCCTGATCATTCCCGCCTCACTGCAGTGGGATTGATTGATCCGTTACGTCACGCACTCTCCGTCCACACATCAAAGGGCGCAGCAGTTTATCTGCTGTGCCCTTTTTCTTTTCCTTCGCAAGGCTCCACCTGCCTCTGACACGCTTCGCCAGGACCTGCAGGGGAGCGCTTTCCGCGCGAGAGCGCCTGGTAGGGCGAGCGGCGAGAAGAAGTTCCTTACGAGCCACTCTCGTCACTCCGCCGAGATGAGCAGGATTAGAATGCAGAACGTCCAGCGTTTCACGAGCGCATTGTGCGCCTTCCGTGCAACTGCAATCGCCACTGCCGGGCGAGGACCGCTTACTGCGTGCGCGGCTCATTAGAGTCATCCGGTCACTCCGAGACCCAGCGGCCGTTGCGGTAGAGATTGCGGGTGGGGTCGACGTGTAGTGTTTCTTCGAGGCTGCTGGGATCGACTTCGATCAACGGCTGGCCGCGATGCAGCAAGAGGTCGCTCGACCACGAGAGCCCCTCGCTGGCTTCGAGCAGCGCGATCTCGAAGCGGAGCATGGTGATGAGTTCGTTGTGGGTCTTGATGGGCGAGATGCCTGAGCGGTAGTGACGCAGATTCTCGCGAATGCGATTGGCACCGCCGATGGAATCGCCAAAGCGGTCGAGCAGTTGAGCAGCAGGTGTATCGTTTGCAAGTGTACGTTCTGCGCGGGCCCCCTGGCCTAGGCGATAGTGGCTGAGCGCTTCACTGAGTTCAAACGCAGCGCCAGCATCGATGGTGGTCGCTGTTGAAACAGATTTGAGTGACCAGTCCGGCTCGGAACGACGTTGAGCCATCAACTCAGCCAGGGCGAGGAACGCGCGTTTTTCAGTGCGATCGCGGGCAAGATCTGCAAGTGCAAGTGCTGCACTGTTGCCCAGACGTGCAGGGTCCAGCACAGCTGCCAGGCTGAAGAGGTGCCGGGCAAGATCGCGCTCATTGTCATCAGCAGCTGCATCTGCGACTTCTTCAGCGAGCAGAAAATATGCCTCCGGATCAGATGGCGTGAGGGCTTCAAGACGCAGCTTCCATCGCGATGAAGTTGCAGAATCGTCTTGCGCGATGATGCGTGGCCGTGCCAGTGATTTCCGACCATGCGCCGGGGAAGGGAGATGAGCATTGCGATCAGCATTTTCCGGCGCGATGCGCAACAGCCAGATTCTGAGTATTGCAAGCTCGGTGTAGACAGCCTGTTCCAGCACGCGTGGCGAGCGGGCACGGGCAGATGATGCCTCTTCGAGAATCGCAGCTGCGCGGGCGGCAGTTGTGGGCTGCTCGGCGACGGTGATGTAGCAGAGTGTTTCGACAACTGCAACCTGTGCGGAAACAAATCGCTCAAGAGGACCGGTTGCGAGCATGTTTCGCGTCGCAGCACGGCGATTGATGATCGGCCAGGTGTGCGGCACTGCTGTTGCAGCGGTGAGCGTCGAAGCACGTTCACCCAAAGCAACCGCTAGCAGAGATTCCGCGGTGTCAGCAGCGCTCGGCGATGACACGGCTGCGTTGCCACGCTGCCCGATCATGCTGTGTTGCGTGGCTGCGCTGTCGGCGATGAGTTTGGCAATGGCGTTGAGTTCATCGCCCTTCTCGATGTTGGTTTCCAGCGCGCGACGGAGTAATCGCAGGCGGACTGTTCGCCGCCAATCCGGATCGCGCACGTCAGGCAGGCGGCCGCCGAGAAAGGTTTCGATGAAGTCGCCTGCAGATGATCGATTTCCAACTTCGACGAAGTGATCGAGCATGGCGAGCGTGATATTGGGCCCGCGCGCGAAGATTTCGAGGATGATCGACTGCGCGGTTTCACGGAGTTCCTGCGCTGGCGAACCGTAGGCTTCGGTCACAAGGGCGCGTGCATCAATCGGTCCCAGGTCGGTTGCGTTTGATTGTCGAAGTTGCGTGAGCAGGGTCATCTGCTCTCCACTGTTGCGACGGGCTGCCTGATATGCAGCTGTCCATACGCCATCGGCGCTGGAAAGCTGGTTACCGCCGCCGGTCCCGAGGGGGGTCGACGGCCCGGTTGGTGTGGCTGGCTGGCCGGGTTGTTGTGGCGGAGGTGCAAACGGCTGACGCTGCTGCTGTAGAATTGCCACATACTGCCAGCCGTTCTCAGCCCGGTGCAGGGCCGTATCAGCTGCGGTGACATCGTTTGCAGCCAAGGCTGCAGCTGCTTCAGAGAGCCACACAAGTTCGATGAGTCGATGGGCAAGCGCGAGCGGCTCGAGTTGGGTCGGTTGCTTGAGATCGCGGGCCGCGGTGAGCTGCTTGCCAACAAGGTCGCGCCATTTTCTTCCGAGAGCATCATTCACTGCAATGGCTGCGCCCTGGTGTTGGGTAGCGGGTCGTTCAGCGGCGGGCCAGCGCTGTCCCAGGAGTCGTACAACATCGCGGGTTCGCGCTGGATCCGGCCTTGCGCTGATGAGCATGTCGGCCGTGAACCACGGCGCGTTGGGCGCATGGACCAGCAATCCGCTGAGGCTGCGCAACGATTGGTTCGAGATTGACGCATCATCAAACAATGCAAAGACGCGGTCTCGCAATGTTGGCGTGTTGGTGAAATCCACCTCCGACAGAAGGCGTCCCAGCACGTGTGTCAGCGGTCCGTTGTGACTCAGATCGTGCGGCTCGTGCAGGATCGCAACTGCAGCATCAAACATCGCAAGGCTGAACGCAGTTGGATTGTTTCGCTCAACTACCCGCTGGGCGGTGATCCAGAGTTCCCAGCGATCGAATGCAATTGCATCGTATGGCGTCTCAGCGATGAGTTTCGTCGCTGCTTCATTGAGCCACGTCCGCGCTGAGTGCGCAGCTCCGATGGCATCTTCGGGGATGTGCTGTTTGAAAAGGGCATCGTGGGCAGCCCGTGCCGATTCGCGCAATGAAGCAGCAAGGTCGATGCGACTGGCCGTTTCGCCCAGCATGCCGGCAATCCATGCCCCGCGCCAGACGTCCAATGGATCATCAATGGAAAGGGCTGGCGATTGAAAAATGCGAATGAACTCATCGAGCACGCTGGGCTGGCCGGACACGGCTGAAAGCACATCGAAAAATTCTGCGCGAATCGCGCCGACTGTCGGTGCATCTGCGAGTGGCCAGGCAATGGAAGCCTGTTCATTGAGATAACGCCAGTCCTGCATGCTTGCTGCTGATGGCGTCGCGTTGACTGCGAGTTTGCGCGAAAGTTCATCGAACAGATCAGGCAGTCGCGGACTCTGATCGAGCGCTGCTGCAGATGTATCTGGAATCTCGGTGCCCTTGAAACTGAGCAACTCCGTGAAGGGATTGCGAAGTGTTTCGGTGAATGTGCTGGTGCCGTCTGTTGCAGAATCGCTGTTCCCGCGCGCGGCCACCTGAGGAAGATTTGGTGCTGGCAGGGGCTGGGCATCTGCGATCGGTGCTGGGGCAGGTCCACTTCGGTCCTGGGTGAGCAGCTTCACAAAGAAAACGCCCAGAATGATAGTGATCGTGCCGAAGAGCATCGAGAGTTTGATGGTGGCCCACGTGCCACCTTCATGAAACTCTGGCGCAAGTGTGGTGATCGCGCTGCCATTTCCTGCGGGTTGTTCATTCGAGCGCGGGTTCAGTTCAGGAAGATTCTCAAATCGGGATGCACCTTGCGTGATGGAACCCACATCAAATCGCGTCCCTCCTGCGCGGGCGTAGTTGTTCAATCCACTGACGACAGTCATCAACCCGGTCGGCGAGACGTTGTGGGCAGCGGCGAGGGCAACCAGTCGTGCACGGCTCTCTGCATTCCAGCCGCCGTAGGCAACCAGAATCGCGAGTACCGATCGATCGAATGGCGTGAGTTGCAGACGGTTGCCACTCTGCGTTGGAAAGGTGCGGCGTTGTTGCTGTTGCGTCTGCTGTTGTGGAACGCTCTGCAGCGATGGAGCAGTGGTCGGCGCAGCTGGATGCGCTGAGGGCGAACGCGCGGGAGGCGAAGGCGCGGGTGTTGAGGATGGCGCTGCTGGGGCTGGTGTCCCCAGGAGATACGCTGCAGCTTCGCGCAGTCGTTGCTGCATCGCAAGGCCCTGTGGGGTCTTGCCTTCGGGATGCCGCGCGACGCGCATCAGTTGTGATTGCAGTGCACGCTCAATCGCTGTGCGATTCTGCTGGCCGGGCGTCAGCGCCAGCAGCCGATACACATCGTTCGTCGCAGGAATGCCGAGGAACCGAACATGTGGATCAGCGTTCATTGCTCACCCTTTTTCTGCAACGTGCGTTCCAGTTCGGTGAACTTCTCTGACCATGGCGCAGGACCGAGGTCGGGGTAGAGCGCTCGGAACTGATCGAACACTTCACGCGCGTGAGCCGGCTCAGTTGCATTCAAAAGTGCAATGAGACGATACTTGGCTTCGAACCATCCCTCGCTTTCGACCGGCTGCCCGTTGACGAGTTTCCGCCAGGCATTGATGGCAGATTGAGCATCATCAAAGTCGGGACCCAACAGGCCGACAGCGCTCAGAAAATCAATATTGTCGGGGTAACCAGCGAGCAGGCGTTCACGATAAATGTAGAGTGCGCGCTCGCCCTGCGGCTTTTCCTGATACTGGTCGTACAACGCCCGCGCGGCGTCAGCGACTGCAATGTATGTCGCCAGCATCTGCTGATCGGCGGCCGATGCTCCGAGCGCTTCAAGCGAAATGATGGTGCGCCCGCCGAAATGCACAATGCGTTCGAGCCGAAGTCGCTCTTTGCCCGGTTCTGCAGGATTGCGAACCGATTCAAACAGCATGCGTCGAGTCGCGGTTGCCGCCCACTCGGAATCTGAAGCGTTTTCCCACAACGCGTCAGCGGCATTGGCTGCAGTTGTCCAGTCGCCATTGAGTGCAGCAACCTGGAACCCGCGATAGTGCAGCTCAGCTGCATATTCGTCAGTTGCAATCACACCCGCAACCCGCAACTGTTCAAAGCGATCGAGTGTCTCTGTTGCAAGTTGCCCGCGGTCGATCCCCGTTGCCAAGGCAACATCCAGAATCCTGCGGCCGCGCACTACGAAAATCGTTCTGGCATCTGCATCAATCGCAATCATGTCATCATCAACTGCCGCAAACAACGGAACAGCAATGGTGAGGTAACGCTGCCCCAGCCCAATGCGATCATCACCCGTGGATGTGCGAAAGAGCTCGTACAGCATCCCGGCTGCTCGCTGCCTGGCTGCGTCATAGGTGCCACTGTTGGGTGCAATACTCAGCAGCTTTTCAACCTGTTCAAGTGACGGCGTTTCACTGGCAACCCGCAGAATCAGCTGCGGCGCGCGCGGGCTGGCTGGATAGCGGGTGAGAAACTCGCGCGAGAGTTCGATGAGATCTGTCTCGAGTGAAGGTGTGGGCTGCGCCCGCGTAAGTCGATCAAGACTGACGATCGCCATCCACAATGCTTCGGGTGCTTCGTCGCCAGCTAGTGCCAGAGATGCTTCTGCGAATGCAGTGCGTGCATCGAGCAGCTTGCCCTGGAAGTAAAAGCACCATGCTCGCAGAAGTCGCGCCCCTGCTGCTGCTGCAGGAAACGCGTCTGCATCGGACTCAGTCACCGCCGCAGCCAGATTCGCAGCAGCGCTCTCGTAGAGTTCGATGACATCGGCGTTAGAGGTCGGCTCGTCATCGCCATGCAGTGTGCGGGCTTCCTGATACAGCCGCGCTCCTGCCACGTAACGAATCGCAAAGCCGCCCTCACCCATGGCGCTGGTGCCGAAGCGCTGAGCGAGATCGAGGACTTCTTCGAGTTTGCCTTGGGCAGCCAGTTGCGCGATGGCGTATACCGCCAGCGATCGCGCGTTGGGGTCAGTATCTGCATTGGCAAGGCCAGCTGCAGCAGCCAGACGAAACCACGCAGCTGGCAGTGTTGCATTCTCATCGAGTTCATCCAGTACGGTGAGCTCGCGCATCACTCGGGCATACTGCCGATGATCCAGCCGCACCGCCATCTGCCAAGCTGGAACCTGCTCGCGCACGCCGTGAAAAACATCATCAGCAGTAAGCAGATCAAGCCAACGCAGCGATTCATCAGCCCCGTTGATGATTGAACGAGAGAGCGCCATGCCCAGCACGGTGCGTGCGCTGGCTTCGCCTCCAAGAATGTCGCGCGAGACATCCGAGATACTTTGGACGGGCTCTTCGCGATCAAGCACGCTGCCGAAAAACACCTCAGCCTGGCGGGCCAAGATCGGGTCCTTGCGCAGCCAGGCTCGGTAATAGCACGACCAGCCAGCCAGGAAGCGCGTGCGGGTCGAGAGCTGGCGCAGTTGCTGTCGTTCATCAAGCAGGCGTCCAGCCGCTTCGCCGCGGGCTCTGCCAAGACGTCGCTCAGCGATGTCGAGTTTCTGATCGATTGAGCTTGCAAGTTGGGTGAGGCGGGGAATGAGATCATCAAATATCTCGAGCGCCTGGGCAACTTCCGCATCCTCAGCCAGGTAGAGGCGCCTGCTCTCTGCGATCCGCTCAGCCGCAGTGTATGATCCGCGCAGCAGCGCAAACTGCAACGCATCGGTGCTTTCCTGCGGGGCGATCTTCATGAGTTCACGGCTGCGCGTCTCAAGATCAATCCGCAGCGCAACATCTGATGTCGCTTCGAGCAGCTCTGCGTACAGCTCTGCCAGTTGCATCGCGATCGCTGCTTTATCTTCGCCCTGGGCCCGTTCCAACTGCTCTTCAAGATGCAGTGCCAGGACCTCGCGCAGGCCATGTTGCTCAAGATAAGTCGCAACATCATCACCGCTGCAAACCGCCGACATTGCTGGCACGATGACGCCCAGAATCACCATGCCCGCAACTGCAGCCCGCACCTGCAACATCTCCTTCTTCATCTTCGGCGTCTTCATCATGGCTCAACCACCCGGACCATCCGCCTGCTTCGGCACCACATATGTCACCTGTTTGAAACCCGCGTCGTGTCCAGCTTGAAACGCTGCCACGACAAAGCCCGTCAAAGGACCGCCACCAACCTGAATGAACAGCCCGCTGTCCTTCTGCAACTCATCCAGTGCTGTCCGCAACGACGCAGCATCGCGAAAGATGCGCGACCCCATGCGGTATCCAGCAGCGCCCTCAATCATCGCGACCTCTACAACCTGCGGCTGAAAATCGCTGCGCTGCCCACTGGCTTCTTCTGAACGCGCCTGCAGGCCCGACGACAGCCGGTCTTCGGGAGTCGTAATCACCATCGTCACCAGAAAGTACAAAAGCAGCAGAAAGACAATGTCAATCATGCTGGAAAGATTGAGCAGGATGCGCGTGCGCTTCTTCTGAGATGTCTGCTGTGCAAACTGCATGGCGTCAGCGTGGAACCTCCGTCGCCAGTCGTATCTGCCCAACACCCATCTGCTGCAATGTCCAGACAATCTGGTTCAGCCGCTCCGATGGCAGGTCGCGATCAGCCCGCAACAGCACCTTCATCATGGACGCCTGATTATTGTGCGACTGGCGGATTTCCTCGGTCACAATCCGCTTGAGCACGACCAGATCGATGAGCTTGTCATCGATAATGATCTGTCCATCTTTCATGAGATTAACAAGCATGCCCGGCTCTTCGACAGCCTGGCCACCCTCGCCACGTTCGATGGGGAGATCGACCGCAGCACGGGTCATGCGTGCAAACTGGGCTGTCGTGAGAAAGAAGACAATGAGCAGCATGACCACATCGATCATGGGCGTGAGATCGACAGGCAATGTACGGTCGCGAGGTTGGTTTCGTTGAAAGTTCATCGATTGGGAAGTGGTCCGGATGCGGGACGCGGAGCAGCTGGCGGGGGTCCCGGGCGTCGAATCGGAACAGGCGCTGCAGCCCGGCCGGGAGCGCCGGGGCCAGCTGACTCCAGATGCAGCAGCAATCGTTCAATCTCGCGGCCAGCCTCCGATGCAAACGCATCAATGCGATTGCGAAAAAATGTGAACAGCGCAATACAGGGAATTGCAAGCACCAGTCCCATCAACGTCGTCACCAGCGCCAGGCTGATGTCGCCAGCCAGCGCCTCGGGTTTAACCGCTGCGCTGGTGGAGAGCGTGGAGAACGCGCCCACCATCCCCAGCACTGTGCCCAGCAATCCCAAAAGTGGCGCGATTGATCCAATCACACCCAGCGCATCCGTCGAGCGATACAGCCTGGCAGTTTGTTCCTGCCCTGCTTCTTCGATTGCAGACTTCACCTCAAATGCGCCGAACGCAGACTTCTGAAAGCGCGTCAGCCCCACCGTCATGATTCGAACAAAGTAAGAATCCTGATCGGGATCAGCGCAGAACCCCAGAGCACCGTTGACATCGCCTCGCGCCAGGAGCTGATCGACATGATCAACCTGCATGGGCGGCAGGAGTGCAGCGCGTCTGATCTGTACCATGTGCACAATGACAAGCACAAGTGCCACAACACTCAGGCCAATGATGACATAGCCGACAATGCCACCCTTTTGAATAGTCTCGAACAACGACTCGCCACCATCCTGCGCGAGTAGGTTCACCAGTTGGTCACTCAACGTCATACAGCTCCTTTGCGAGAAACAGTCGAACATGCATCAAACGGGCGTCGATCAGGCGAGTCAATCAGGCACTTCGGTTGCAGGCAAATCGCGCGATCGCTGCCGCGCGGCTGGTCTGCCTGCAGGATGATAGGGAAAGCGGGCCCGGAACTCCGAGCGGAACGCATCCGCAGTTTTGCGATCGCCCTCCGATTCCAGCACATCAGCTGCGAGCGTCATCGCGATCCCGCTCAGATAGGGCTGGACCTTCGCGAACCGCGCGGGAAGATGCAGCAGATTCAGAATGCCGCGCTGCTGGCGAACCACGCCCGTTTCCTTGAGAAACGATACACCTGCAAAGAATCGGCACCACGCAGCCTGCTCGTTGCCAACCTTCTGCTCGCGCTCAAGCAGCCAGTTGCGGGCACTCTCCCGGACATCTGTATTCTCATCACCAAACGCAGCCAGGCAGCGCCGCAGCAATGTCACACCAGCGTGATCAGGAGCATCAACAGGTTCAATATCACCACTCAGCGACATGCGATACAACGCTGCGATCGCTGCAACAACAGCATCGCCATGTGCATCATAATCGTTCAAGCGCAGTTGCAATGAATCGCTGTGCGCTCCATCCAGCCAATAGGGCGGCAGGCGCAGACACAATGACGTATCCTTATCAATCACATCCGGCAACATGCTGTAACTGACCGAGGTCACCCCCGCCCGCCGCAGACGAATCGTCTCAAGGGCAGGAATGATTGCAAGATGCTGAGCACCACGTCCCAGCCGGCAACGCAGCAATCCTTCTGCAACCACGAGTGCTGTCTCATGCGTCTGGCCGCGATACTGTTCAAACAATCGCTCAAGCAGTGGCTCTGCCATCGCAAGATCGTTACGCTCCACCCGCGAGCGAGCACGCCAAAGCGCTGTCGCTGTCTCTCGATATCGATCAATCTGCGACTGATGATCACGACTCTCCACCGATGCAACACGGTCCCACGGCACAAAATGCGTTGCTCCCAGATCGCTCTGCAGCGTCACACCCGAATCATCGATCAGAGCAATCGAGCCGCGCAGTGCGCCTTCGCCACCGCGTCGTGTCACACCCTGTCCCAGCGAAACATTCGCGCTTATGCACACACACACGCATATGCCAATCCGGGGCACGTGTCGCCACACATTCATCATGGCGACCCTCCCCCCACCGGCACAAATCGGTACGCGCCGCCTGAGTTCTCTGCAATCTCGCGCAGACGATCCTGCCCTTGAGGATCGCCGAACGCGATTGTGTTGATCACCACGGCTCTGCCACGCTGATTCATGCCGCGCACCCGTGTTGGCGTATCTGCGGGAATCTGCCCATCTGTCAGAAAGAAGATGACATCGGGCGGAACATCCAGCGCAAACGCCTGGGCAAAAGCAGACAATGGCTGCGTCCCGCCGCCGGGACGAACCTGATCGAGCCAGGTAATCATCTTGTTGACATCGCTGGCTTTGGCGCGCGTCCATCCGCTCTGCCAGGGTGGCTGATGCACACTGCTTTCAAACAGCAGGACATGGAAGTACGCAAAGTCTGGCAGCGAATCGAGACTGCGGGCAAGCTCGCGCATGGCAGTCAGAAGTTTGCCACGCTCACCCATCGAGCCTGACACATCAATAATGAAAACAAAGCGCGTGCCATGCCCTTCTGCATCAAAGAACGTCACGCCTGCCCCCGTCGCGCCGAGATTCATGTCGCCATCACCACCCGACGCGCCGCCGCCCAATGTCGGCATGGCCCCATCGCGAACGGCAGCAAGATCTGCAGCAGGTGGCGTCTCCAGATCAAGCGTTGCAGTGACATCGGGAATCTCAGAAAGATCAGCAAGCGAGTCAGCCGTATCCAGTTCGAGTTCGGGATTCTGCAGTCGATCAAGATCCTCTTCAGGAAGCACTGCAAACTCAATAAACTCGCCCGTCGTCGCAGGACGATCAAGCCCGCCGCGTCTGATCGAGTCCAGATACCACAGAATGCACAGATGCACCACCAGCGATATCGCAATCCCCAGCAGCAACAGGTTACGCGTCCGCTGCGAAGCCAAAGCATCACGCTCTGCCTGCAGCACTGCGAGTTGCTGTTCCAGTTGCGCTCGCGAGGGTGGCGGATTGGCAGGGGTCTGATTCACCAGCAGAATGCTCCTTTACGAATCCTCGACTCACCCTCTATCGGGCGGAAGGCACGCGAATGTACCGGGAAACACGCTTCGCAGCCTTCAACTATGATATCGTCACTGCGATCGACAACGGTTCCAACATTCTGACGCACCAAACGACGCGTCGCTCCAGGATTTCAGCACACTTTCTTCACTCTTCAGGACATCATGCAGTCAACTCCCCCAACCGCCGCCCCCCACTTCCGCCGCGTCGTCCTCAAGATCAGCGGCGAGAGCTTCTGTGCCAAAGGCGGCTACGGCATCGATCCCGATGCACTCAGCCTCATTGCCAACGAAATCAAAAAGGCGACACAATGCGGAACGCAAGTCGCAGTTGTTGTCGGTGGCGGCAACATCATTCGGGGAGCAGACCTCGCAGCACGCGGCCAGGTCGCGCAAGCAACTGCAGATTACATGGGCATGCTCGGCACTGTCATCAACGGCTTGGCCCTTAAAGAGGCCCTCGAATCCATCGGTCAGCCGGCCCGTGTCATGTCAGCCATCAACCTGACCGCAGTTGCTGAGTCATTCATTCGTGCACGAGCATTGCGACATCTCGAAAAAGGACGCGTTGTCATTCTCGCAGCTGGAACAGGCAACCCCTTCTTTACAACCGACACATGCGCAGCCCTGCGCGGCGCAGAACTCGGGGCTGATATTCTGCTCAAAGCAACCAAAGTCGATGGCGTCTATGACAAAGATCCGCACCTGCATTCTGATGCAGTACGATTCGACCGCCTCACATTCACAGAAGCCCTCGAACGCAAACTCGGCGTGATGGACCTCACCGCGCTCAGCATGTGCATGCAGAACAACCTGCCCGTGAAAGTGTTCGCATTCATGACACCAGGCAACATCGCCCGCGTCATCAGCGGAGCTGATGTGGGAACACTCCTGACAAACGAGGAATGAACCGCGTCCTGCGGGGTTCAGTTCGTGTGCGGTGCAGCATCGTTCGGATCAGGCACCGCGGCCTGCAGCCGGCTGTGTTCAGCCTCTTCAAAGTCGCCCAGCGCGCCCAGCCAGACTGGAGCCATCACCAGCACCATGTACAGTGCAAAGAGCACCGCGCCTGTGATGATGAGCGGGGCAGGTAGGAAGATGATCGCCAGCGCGATGCCTGCCAGGCAGACGCCGATGACGATTTCGATTCCTGCGACAGCTTCCTTCTTGAGCATCGGCATGGGAATCCAGCTGGCATCTTCGCCACGCCTTCGCATTTTTGCAACAGCGCGGGGATCGGTGGTGCGGGGAACATCGAACTCGTGTGCATGTTCAACAGCACGGCGATCAGCATCAGCAAATCGATTGCCACGTGTGCGCGATTCGGTTGAACCGGTCACGAGCAGACCCAGGTAGGAAATCAAGAGCACTGTCACGGGAAGGAACGCCCACATCCAGAATGTTGCCATCGTGACTGCGGTTGCAACGATCGACAACACGACCATGATGCGCAGGACGATGTGCAGCTCCTTGGCTGCAAAGTGCTGCATCGAGTCATCATGCGGAAAATGAGGGTCATGGTCGTCGAGTTGTGCGGGGAATCCCATTGTGTATCTCCTGTTGCGGAATTGCATGCAATCATCGGGCATGCTCGGGACGTGTGTCTTCTGCTGTTTCATTATCCGCTTTGCAGAAGGCCTGACAAGATGATTTGATGCTTTTTCGCCAAAATACATTGTTCGTGATTTCACGAACGAAGTTTGGGAGGAGGAGGAGGATGAAGCAATCGTCATTCGAATGCCAAGCCAGTGGTGCCCGGCGGCGTTTGCTTACTCACTCAAGCGGCGCATGCCAATCTCAAATCAGTTTCTGACCCGGCAGGATTGGCGGCATCGGCATGTCGAGCACATCAGAGATCGCGCGCAGGAGTTCACCTTCATGCGCTGTGACATCGCGATCGGCTGCGATCGTCGCGGCTGCAGCGCGCAGGAGTTGTCGCTTCTGTAGTGGTGCCATCGTTCCCAGAGCGGTCAGGGCAGTATCGAGTTGTGCCAGACTGATCTGTGCGAATGGCTGGAGCGTCATGGGAATGTTGCGCAGCTCCGCAGCACCAGCTGCGAACGCTGATTCTACTTGCGGCAGGTCGCGATTGCCTGCATAGGCCAGATTCGAAAGAAGGCTGGCTGCATGCGGCCCGATCTCCTGCACGCTCAGATAACGCTGCTGCGTTTGCTGCTTCTTTCGAAATGGTGCATCCAGATGCTTCGTCAGAATGCGCAGCAACGCCCATTCGAACACTTCGACAGTCTGATCCATTTCGATCAACGCGACGACATTGGCGCGAAACGTCTGATATTGATCAGCTGACATCTGCCGCAGCGCAGGCATGCACATGTCAAGCAAGGGCAGCCGAGCGTTGATATCCAGCAGCAGCAATGCAGGTTCGAGCGATCGTGCTGCCTGGAACGTGCCTTCTGCAGCGTGGTTTTCAATATGCTTCCACTGCGCTGCGCGGGCTTCTGCTTCTTCATTCAGAAGCAGCGTGTAAATGATTGCTCTGGCTGTATACGTCTGATGGACAGCATCTTTGAGTTCAGTCGGAATGCTTGCGACAAGTGCAGTTGCGTAGCTGACATGTTGCGCGACTGGGCGGCCGACGTGATCGACAGCGCTTCCGACACTTCCGGCGGCGATGACAGCGCCGAGCAGGTCGCCGGGCAGTGCCTGGGTTCCCGGGATTCGGTCGCGCAGGCCGGGAATGCGACTGTGCTGTTGAGCCTGCTGTTGTGCTTTCAAGCGTTTGCGTGCTTCCGCTTCAGCCTCAGCCATTGCAAGGCGCGAACGTTCGGGTCGGACTTCTTTGGGGAATGTGCCATCCCAGTTGGGTTCGACGCGCCGGATGCGATCGGGAAGTGGCGGATGAGTTGCAAACATCGAGCCGAAGGCGCGGCTGATGCCATCTGCGAAGAACATGTGGCTCATTTCTTCAGCGCGGGGATGGATGAGCTTCGCGCCCGCGGCTGCTGCTCCGATTTTCTTGAGCGCGCCGCCGATGCCATCGGGATTGCGGGTGAACTGTACAGCCGATGCATCTGCAAGAAACTCACGCTGGCGCGAGACTGCAGCCTTGATCCACTTGCCGAAGAATGTTCCGATCGATCCAACGATCAAAAGGCCGAGACCGAGAAGGATAATGGCCCCTGCCCCACCACCATCTTTACTGCTGCGTCGACCTCCTGAGTACGCAGCTGCGCGCATCAACATGTGACCGATGAGTCCGATCGCGAGGATGCCGTTCAGCAGGCCGATGAGTTTGATATTGAGGCGCATGTCGCCGTTGAGGATGTGGCTGAACTCGTGGGCCACCACGCCCTGCAACTCGTCGCGCGTCAGAAGGTCAACCGAGCCGCGTGAGAGGCCGATGACTGCATCGTCGGACGAATACCCTGCTGCAAAGGCGTTGATGGCGCGTTCATTTTCCATCACATACACGGGGGGCACTGCAGTTCCCGACGCAATCGCCATTTCTTCGACAACGTTCAGCACACGGCGGTCATCGGTGGTGCTGGTGGAAGGATCAACCAGACGACCCGCGAGCATTTCCGCAACATGCGAGCCGCCGCCTGAACGCAACTCGATGATCTTGTACAGGCTGGAGAATCCGACCACAGCCAGCGTGCCGCCGGTCACACCCAGCATGAGCAGCGGGTTGAAGATCGACTCAACTGCATCGCGTTGCGAGAAGATGATGAATCCACTCACAACCACATAGACCAATCCGATAATCGCCAGCACTGCCATTGTGAAAAGCACAACGAGCAGTCCGGTCCGCTTACGGGCACGATCCTGATGATCGAAGAAGTCCATGAATCACACGCCCCTCGACGCCTCGACGCTTATTTGTGTTGCAGGGCTCAGTTGAACGACACCTTGGGCGCTTCGCGCTCGGCTTCGTTCTCGACCTCGAAGAACTCTGCATCCTTAAATCCAAAGGTGCTTGCAAAGATGTTCTGCGGGAACGACTGTTTGTAGGTGTTGTAGGTGTTGACTGAGTCATTGAACGATTGCCTTGCGAACGAGACCTTGTTTTCGGTCGATGTCAACTCTTCAGAGAGCTGCATCATGTTCTGATTGGCCTTGAGATCGGGGTATGCTTCAGCGACGGCAAACAGACGACCCAGTGCGCCCGAGAGGCCGCTCTCAGCACTGATGAGTTGCCGCATGGATGAGGCATCTTCCGGAGCGCTGGCGACCCGGCGTTCAGCTGTCACAGCCTGGTTGCGGGCGGCGATGACCGCTTCGAGCGTTTCCGACTCGTGCTTCATATAGCCCTTGGCAGTTTCCACCAGGTTGGGGATCAGGTCGTAGCGGCGTTTGAGTTGCACATCGACCTGCGCAAAGGCGTTGCGGACGCGATTGCGGAGCGCCACCAGTTTGTTGTAGATCTGAATCACGAAGAGAATGAGCACGATCAGCAACGCACCTGCAACGAGGGCGCCGATCACCCAGCCAGTGATTGCGAGAAGGAAGTGGTTCATGAATCGTCTTCTCCGGGTTTCGTAAGGAGCGAGGAAACAGCGTCAGCCACAGCGTCCGCGACAACCAGTTGTTGGGAGATGCGGTTCTGTGATTACGGGCGATTGTATCAGCAAACGCCAGTTTGAGCGTAGGACGCGGGAAAACGGGCACGCTCAGTTGCGATATCGCTCATGACAGCGAGTGCAGCGCGTCTCAATCAGGCGGAGCTGCTGCGAAAGAGCCTCCGGCATTGCGCCGGTGAGGATCGCGTCTTCCAGCATGGCTGCATCGTCCGAGGACTGCTGAAGCCACTGGATAAACTCCGGCGGTCGCTGCTGGATCGCCTCATCATCAAGCAGGTGGCGGAGGATGTCAGCCAGCCGGGCAGCCTCCGCTGCTGGCACCAGGTCGGGATGGTCCGGCAAGTCGCCCCAGTCCGCCTTCGCGACACCCTCAAGATCACTGAAGATTTGATCAGCCTCGACCATGCTCTGCACAAGGCCGGACGTCTTCCATACTTCTGGAAAATCATTGCTTGCTGCATCGATTTTCTCTGTGTCCATTGCCGTCGCGGACTCAACGCTCTGGTACAGACCTGCGTACACAGGCGAGGTGCCTGAGACATGCAATCGCGCAAGCGCCTCTGCGCTGGTCAGTTCACCCAGCGTGACCAGTGCTGCTCCTGCTGCAGCGGCGCTGCGATGCTTGCCGTGATGACAGTGAATGTACAGCGGTCTCGGCAGATCACGAATCGCGCGCGCGATGGCAAGCAGGCGCGCTTGATCAACGCCATCGTAACCGATCGGCAGATGCACATATCGGATTCCAAATGAAGTCGCATACTCGACATTCGGCTGCGCGCCGTCAACAGAAATGATTGTGCGAATCCCAAGGTCGTGGAGCAACTTGAACCCCGATGCACCATCGGGTGCGGAGCCGCTGTACACGTCTCCCGACGGACGCTCCGCAAACGCGACGACATTGGCCAACCCGGGATAGGACTTTGCGGTGGCATCTGCGGTCGTCGGCAGGAGCAGGTCACGCGAGGTGGGCACCTGCATAGATCGCTTGTGATGATGATCCCAGTCACAACCGAATACCGTAAGCGTGCTTAGCACAAGCAACAGGAACACGACCGAACTTGAACGTCGCGGGTGTTTCTCAAGCGAAGGCATCGTGATTACTTCCTCATCACCGTTGGCGGCGTTGCGAACGCGATGGCATGTCCCTCAGCATCAACAGCCACCATGACAAGTTGGGCCTTTGTCACTGAGACGGTTGTGCCATCCACGTATCGCTCTGCCTCGACCAGGACCTCAACTGTCACTGACGTTCTGCCGGTCCGAAGCGTGGTTGTGAGGAAGCTCACCACATCTCCCACGTGAATGGGGGCTTCGAACTCGACCCGGTCAATTGCAACGGTCACCCAGCGATGGACGCCATGCTTGCGGGCTTCGATGAATCCCGCCTGGTCAATGTACGACAGGATGACGCCACCAAAGACAGTGCCATATTGATTGGTGTCGCGCGGCATCATGATCGCCCGAAGAGCCGGCGTGCGTGGGAGTGATCCGGAAGGTGCATCTGCCATGAGTCGGTATGGTACGCGCCGGTTGGAGCATCTGACCGAGATCTTGGTCCCTGATCGTCAAGGTTTCCTGTTGACCTTCCTGCGAACGGAAGCTATCGTTGCGGCTCACATCTGAAACCGCGTGCACCACTGTGTCGACCACTTGCCCACTGGCCGGGCAGGTCTTCCGGACAACTTCGAATCCGGGGCATGGTGGGAGGTAGGAGTTTAATAATGGCCAAGAAGCAGATCGTCAAGCAATTCAAAGTGATGGCCCCGGGCGGACGAGCGACCCCTGCTCCCCCACTGGGTCCTGCATTGGGTGCCAACGGCGTCAATCCCGGGCAGTTCATCCAGGTCTTCAACGATCGCACCAAAGAGCTGAACGGCAAAGTGGTCGGGTGCATCATCACCGTCTTCCACGATCGTTCATTCGAGATCGAGATCAAGACCTCACCCGCAGCTGAGCTCATCAAGAACGCAGCAGGTGTGCCGAGCGGCTCGGGTGTCCCCAACAAGGAAAAGGTTGGATCGATCACGCAGGCCCAGTTGCGGGCCATCGCAGAAGAGAAAATGCCCGACCTCAATGCAGGGACCGTCGAATCGGCGATGCGCATGGTAGCTGGCACCGCTCGCTCGATGGGCATTACGGTGAAGGAGAGCTGAACATATGGCAACAACCACAACCACAGCGATGACCAAACGCGCCCGCGCCAACGCAGCGCTGCTTCCCAAGTCGCCACTCAGTCCAGCTGAAGCGATCAAGACCCTGAAGCAGTTCAAGGCGCCCAAGTTCGATCAATCAGTCGAAGTATGCTACTGGCTGGCGATTGACCCGCGCCAGGCTGATCAGCAGTTGCGCGGCTCGGTGAGCATGCCACATGGCGTCGGAAAGACCGCCCGAGTGGCAGCATTCTGCGTGGCCGACAAAGTCGCAGAGTGCAAAGCTGCGGGCGCAGTTGAAGCGGGTGGCGAAGATCTCGTCGAGAAAGTCAAGGGCGGATGGATGGAGTTCAACGTTGCCGTCGCCAGCCCTGACATGATGCGCATTGTCAGCAGCCTGGGACGCGTGCTTGGGCCCAAGGGACTGATGCCCTCACCCAAGGCTGGCACCGTCAGTCCCGACGTTGTCAAAGCCGTGAAAGAATACTCCGCGGGCAAGGCTGAGTATCGCAGCGATGATGGCGGCAACGTGCACTGCATCATCGGCAAGATGAGTTTCTCTGAAGAGAATTTGCTCGACAACTTCAATCACCTTTACGAAGTCATCGAACGCGTCAGGCCAGCCACCGTCAAAGGCCAATACATGAAAAAGGTCACGCTGAGCGGCACCATGACACCCGGCGTCCTTGTCAGCGTGCAATCGAGCGTTTGATTGGATGACTGATCGACTGTCCGCAATCCGCATGAAACACCGGAGAATGCTATGAGCCGTCCCGTCAAAGAAATGATCGTCGATGATTACAAGCGCCGTTTCGCAGATGTTGAAAATGCGCTCGTGATCGACGTTCGCGGCATCGAAGCCAACGAAAACAATGCCCTGCGGCTTGACCTTCTCAAAAAGGAAATCCGCGTCACGGTGGTGAAGAACACGCTGGCGCGCAAGGCCTTCGAAGGCGGCACGCTCGAGTCACTCACGCCAGCCCTCGATGGACCGGCAGCTGTAGCCTATGGCGCCGAGTCTGTTGTTGAAGTGGCACGCGCGCTGGTCGACTGGGCCAAGAAAGTCAAGCAACTCGAACTCAAAGGCGCGTGCCTTGATGGCGAGTTCTTTGAAGGAGATGAGGGCGTCAAACGCCTCAGCACGTTCCCCACACGCATTGAAGCACAGGCCAAGGTGGTTCAGTTGCTGCTCAGCCCGGCTCGAAATCTCGTCGGTTGCGCACTCGCACCCGGCGGAAACATCACCAGCATCCTCAAGACGATTCAGGAGAAACTCGAAGGTGGCGAAGTGATCGCAAAGGTCAACTGATCCCAATCCATCGCGACAGCCATCGCTCGTTTTCATCATCTACACCCATGGCATCTGACTGGCCCGTTTTCAGGGTTAAAAGTCGAAACCGGTTCGGCTCCTCTCAGATGAATGATCCGTTTGCATACGCAGGAGATACGCAACATGTCCGAAACCGCAACCGCAACATTTGACGCAGCAATCAAAGACCTCGGCGACAAAATCGCTGGCCTCACACTCAAGCAGGCTGTCGACCTCGCTGATTACATGAAGGAAGAATACGGCATCGAACCCGCAGCTGGTGGGGCAGTCATGATGGCTGGCCCGGCTGGTGGTGGCGACGCTGCTGCTGCTGAGGAACAGTCCGAGTTCGACGTCATCCTCGAAGCGTCAGGCGACAAGAAGATTCAGGTCATCAAGGCTGTCCGCGAAGCGACTGGCCTGGGCCTCAAGGAAGCCAAAGACCTTGTCGATGCAGCCCCCAAGGCCATCAAAGAGAAGGTCTCCAAGGAAGAGGCAGATGCACTCAAGGCCAAGCTCGAGGAAGCTGGCGGCACTGTCAAGATCAAGTAATTCACACCTGACACGCATCGATTCAGACATCTGGCAGACGGAGGGGGTCGCTCAGACCCCCTCCGTTTTCTTGTGCGCGATTGGGGTGCCACGGCTGGCGGGGCACCCCCAGCCGTGCGGTTGAGGATCAGCTGTGGAAGCACGGCTTGCCCGCAGCGGGCGAAGCCGTGGCACCCACTCACCCTCATCAGTTCGGCTGGGCTCGAACATTATCGAAGTACGACCGGAATCCTTCAACAGAAAAGGTCGCAACTGCAACATGCTTGATTCTCACAGTGAATCGTCCGCTGGCATCCGTGTACGAACCAGCGGGGATTCCGCCCACGAATGCAGTGGCATCGTTCATGTGAATGTCGCCTTGCCAGACTGTCTCATACCGATTCTGAGCAAGGTTGAAGAGTCGAACTGTCCCGCGGCCGCTGGGATTATTCATGCGACTTTCCACGGAGACTGACATTTCCGACGGATCAGGGTCTGCAAAGCGCCCGCGCACTTGAATCTCCAGAACATGTGGGGAACTCGATGAGAAACCGTAAGCCGATTGCCCGACGTAGTACGCGTTGTCTGACTGGAGCAGCGATGCAAGGTTGCCATCGATACGCTGGCCAATCACGGTCGTGACGCTGAGGAGATCCGCAGACTGATTGTTGCCGTCGTCAGGTGGCTGAATGGCGCCGATGCTGCGGGTGAGGCTGACCGGCGTGCCATGGAGGTCATACGGAACAATGATCGGGCCAACTCTGCCGCGCAGGGGAGAGTCCGCACTAGGATAAAACAGGAAGGCATCTTCATCTTCAAACATCGGATCGCCTTCGGTTGCGTTGGTGCCGTAGGTTCCCAGTCGCTCAAAGTGACAATTGTCAGCTAGTTCTTGCTCGCTCGGCCCGAACGACGTTTCGTAAAGCAGAGAGTTGAAAACGCTGTTGCGAATACTGAGATTGGTCAGACGTGTGAACAGACCATTCTGTAACGAGCCGCTGTCATCGCGAAACGCGAATGGCCGAACCAGATGTACGAAGTGCCAAAATAACAGGTGATCTGAGGTCTGTTGCCATTGGCCGTTGTGTTCGGTTGTCTTGACAACATAATTGACAAAGGCCGAGTTATTGAAAGTGCCATCAACCCCCGCCCGTCGTGAGAAGAGTCCCTGGGCATCAATGCGATCGACCGCCCAAAGCCCGAAAATAATAACATTATCAAAGTCAGTTCCATGATACTGCGCGACGTCGGGATGCGCCACAATGCCCCTGTTGTCGATGTTACGAACTTCGCTGTTGAGCACAAGTCGAGCATTCTTGAAGGCATCTGCACCGATATCTTCAATCAGCACATCTCTGGCAAACGTACTGCCATTGGTCGCGATCTCGACGTTCTGAATGCGTGTTCCCGTGTACAGAATGCCCCTTTCGTACACTGTGGGTGAGAGGAAGAATTGATCGACACCTCTGCCCCCGCCATCCATCACACAACCATCAATCCAGATCGCGTTATCAGATGAGCCTGGCGCGGAAATGCTGGTCCGAAAGACGGTGAGATTCTTGAGATGAGTCAGGGCAGTTTTCAATCCGCCAGCATGATCCCTGCGAATCCGCACCGATGAGCGCGTTGCCCCTTCTGCCGCTTCAATCGTCAGCCAGCGGATGGACGTGACGGGGTTGATGGCCCCAAAGGACGGCCCCCAATCGTAATCTCCAGCCGCCAGAATGATGCGCCCTCCATCGGCCCTGCCATAATCTTCCTGAATATCCAACGCTGCGCGGAAGATGGTCTTGAACGGCCGCGATTGCGTGCCCCGCCCGGTGGTATCGTTTCCATCAGTCGCAACGTATCGCGTCGGCGTCGGGATGCTGCCGCCACCATTTCCTGTCAGATACATTGAGTGAATCCCCGACCAGGGAGATTGCGTATCGATGGGACCTTGCAGCACCAGCGGCTGACCTGCAGTTGCAGGGATGATTCGAGCCCGCAGTTCCATCACGCCATCTGGAAAGTCGCTCGGATCCAATGTCGCAAAATACTCAACAACGTCCGTGCGTGGGTTGAGGCGCGGCTGGGTGACGCTCACCCAGGGACCACCATTCGCTCCGATCTCGACGCGGTCGATGCCATTCATATGAAATGCAACAACACCAACCTCGAACGGTTCGGTGATCGTCTGAAAGGGAACCACGTCCCAGCGGGCAATCACGCGGGCGGTGTAGCCAGGCAGGCCGGGGTGACCGATGGAGCCCGGCGTATTGGTCGAACTCAGCCAGCCGTTCCCCGGCTCGATCTGTGCCAAAGCACAGGGCGACAGTCCAGCGCCGATGACCAGGCCCGCGCATACGAGTTGCGTCCTATGACACTTCCAAAGCTGCGCTATCAAGCGCAGTACATCCTGACAAGAATCTTTCATGCAGTCCTCCATTCCCCGGGTTTCATGGTGATCGAGATGGATCCGATAGAAAAAAATACATCGTTCATCCCGTTCTCTGAGCGGGTGATTCGCCAATGACGCAGTCACAGCTTTTTCAGCTGCAAACGCGTGATAGAAATGATGAGACTAAGCGGTCGAGAGCTTTCGATCGGACAAGGCAGGCGACGACCGGGGCCTGCGTGCGAGAGGAGACCAACGCTTGTGAGCGTGGAGATGGTCCATGTGTATTGACATCCGTGAGGTATGACCAAGCTACATACAGCCACGTGACTGTACTGCCAAATCCGTAGGTGCACACGGTACTCGATCGGAGCGGCGTGTCAACCCCCGTGGTTGTGCCCAAACGAGCTTTTGCCTGCCGGGACGTCCAGGCCGGGTTGTATCACTCCCCGCCATACCACTCCTCAATCACCATCTGCCAGTCATAAACCGTTGCGCAACAAACAAATGCAGCTTTCACCTTGTTAGATTCAGGATGATGGACGCTGAATTTAATTCCGAATTTTCTCATCAGGCGGGATGCAAGGCCCTCGCCATGCAGTGAAACACACAGGTGAAGATGACGTTTCAGCACCTCAGCCTGTTCCTGCACGTCCGGTTCCGTCGGATGGTCTCCCTCCATCATTTGCCGGGCCTGCCTGAAGATCCATGGATTGCCGATACACCCCCGGGCCACGCTCACTGCCGCAACTCCCGTGAGTTCGAGCATTGCAAAAATGTCATGCACTGTCCAGACATCACCTGATCCAAAGATCACGCGGTCGGGGTAACGATGCGTCAGATCTCGAAGAAACGGCCAGCGACCCGGCCCCAGATACTTCTGTTCAACAGTTCGGCAGTGCACCGTGGCCCATGCATATCCAATCTCATACACCGCATCGAATATGCGTTCGAAACTCGCAGCCATGTCGTTTGAATCATCAAACGCGCGGCGAAGTTTCACCGTCGTTGGAATGTGAGGCGGCACTGCATCACGCACAGCCTGCAGCACCGCAACAGCTGCATCCGGCTCGGCAAGAAAATGTCCGCCACGATGACGCTTGCGAATCTTCTTTACAGGACATGCGAAGTTCACATCGATCGCGTCATACCCCATGTCGACAAGCATGGCTGCACCCTCTGCCATCTCATCGGGATCGGTGCCCATGATCTGCCCCGCAATCGGGTGATCATCGAGTCCTGCTGCGCGGTTTTCCTGCGGGTCGCCGGTGCCACATTCTTCTGCAAGCAGGTCCGGATCTTCGCGAGTGCGACCCTTGCCGCCACTGATAAGCGTGCGATCAAGCAGCGCCTCGGTGACACAATACGGGCATCCATGCTGACGCGCAATCAATCGCATGGCACCATCGGAGTATCCCGCAAGGCCAGCCTGAAAGAATGGCGCATCAAACTCCGAAATCAGCGCGCTCACGCGCGGATCAACTCTGCAATTGAGCGCTATCGCAGCTGTACTGCGCGCCGTGACCTTTGCAGGAACATCAGATGGCGTGAGATTGATCGACATGCATCATCATGGTATGAGACTCGCGGCGTATTGAAGAATCACTGGGGAAGGCGCAGTAGCACGAGGGCTGGCTCGCGCGCGGTGTGCGATCGCACATGCGACAACCGAACGGTGCCGTCACTCCAGCGTGTCGCGCTGCAGGCTCAACTGTAGCGGAACCCGCAGGCGCCGCACACTGTGTAGTCTTCCTTGATGAGAAGACCGATCCAGAACAGTGGTAGACACACCAGAAGCAGCACAGCGAAGGTGATCCATCCGCCCGTTGAGATGCGTTGACGCTGAACTGGCGCCGCTGATGACGAACACAACGGGCATGCAAAGCCAGCCTGCATGGGCGGGTGGCTGTGAGGCGGCTGCGGAGGCGGCTGTTGATAAGGTGGCTGGTCCATCTCATCCATCATAGGGAGAAACGGGCCGTGAGTTTTGCCTTCCCGAGCGAATCCTGCCAAGCAGAGGCGAAAACCGCTGGAATCGTTCGTAGCAGTTTCACCCTGTCAGTGTGTTCGCGCTGCGAACGCTAAAATGATCGAACTTCAACCCATACGATCTGCCGACGCCTCCCGAATCCACGGGTTGGGACGAGTTCCATGGAGTCCCCCGCAATGTTTGTTGACCAACCGACCCTCGATGTCATCCTGCGCGGACTGATCCTTACCGCCCTGGCCATGTTCTGGGTGGTACTGCTGGTCCGCATCAACGGGCTGCGATCGTTTTCGAAGATGACCAACTTCGACTTCGTCATGACCGTTGCTGTCGGCTCGCTTCTGGCTGGTGCGAGCCAATCAACCAGCTGGCTCGGCTTCCTGCAGACGCTCGCGGGCATGGCTGCGCTCTTCCTCGTGCAATACCTCACCGCCCGGCTGCGCAAGGCCTCGGACACCTTCCATGCCGTGATGCAGAACCAGCCGGTTGTCCTTATGCGCGATGGCGTCATCCTCGACCAGGCCCTCACCCAGACCCGCGTCGCCAAAGTTGACCTGATCGCCAAACTCCGCGAGGCCAACGCCTTGGACTTCTCAAAGATACGGGCCGTCATCCTCGAAACCACAGGCGATATCTCCGTCCTCCACGGTGACACCTGCGACGAACGACTGCTTCAAGGTACCCGACGCGTCGACACCCCGGACTGACGCATTCTTGCCCGGGAGGGTTAGCAGCCATATCTGCAACGACACGCCTCGACTCACAGATCGATGACGGCTCACATGATGAAGCGATTGCTGATCCCCCCACAGCCTCTCGCCCTCCCATATGCAATGAACACATACATCGCACTCCTGCGAGGCGTCAACGTTGGTGGTCGGAACCGACTGCCAATGCAGGACCTCGTGCGCGATCTGGAAACGCTGCGGCTACGCAACATCAGAACATACATTCAGAGCGGAAATGTCGTATTCAACGCAGCGACGAAGAAGCCGCCTGCAAAGCTCGACCAGACGATCGCAGCAATGATCGAGAAACGCCACGGCTTCCGCCCGATGGTGTTGATTCTCAGCGCAGATGAACTTGCCGACGTGATTATGTTAAATCCGTTCGTTGATGCTGCGGCAGTGTCTGCTGATAAGGTGGCTGGTTCATCTCACCCCATCATAGTTCGCTGCGGCGAGTCAGTTCGCCGTCGTTTCTTCCGGTCTTGGCGTGTGCATGCCGCGATCACTTCCCCGACGAGCCTCACGTTTACGTCGACTATCCCAGGGACGTGGTGGCCACTCGTCGGTAAACTGCCAATCCGGTAACTCCGCCAACTGCTCCCGGAAGAGGATGGGCTTCAACCGTGTCATCTGCAATTCGTTGAGCGCCTCGCGTTTTTCGCCTGCTGCATACTGAGCTTCCCACATAGGTGTCAGCGGTTCGTTTTTCTTGCTGGCCAGTCGTCGATCGAATACCGCCTCACGCAGCGCCTTGGAAAGTCGTGCGTGTTCGCGCCGAAACGACTCCCGCTGACCGAGAATGGCATCCCTCTGGAGTGCGTCGAGCGTTGGAAGTGCCAGGGCCGCGTGATAGAGTTGCTCAGCTGTCCCAGGGTCGGGATATGTATCCGGGTATGCTTCTTCGAGGTAGCGGGTCTTGATATCCTGATAGTCAGTGTGATCGAGCACCGTCTCCAGATACGCCAGAAACTCGCGATTGAATCGCACGAGGGCCTGCGAAGGTGAGACTTTGGACGAGGCACTCCTTCTCCCCAAGTCTTGCATTCGATCGAGAATCTCCTGTCGTTGAGGAGATTGTCGCGGAAGCGCTCGCAACTCGGCACCTAGTCCAACGTACTCCGCTGAATACGTACGCCCTTTACCATTCGCTGCCCAGGACTCTACAAGCAGGCGATGGAAATCGAGCTCGTAGGGTTGCCGAATCCCCAATGAGAATTCCGCCAGCGCATCGAGCGCAGCGAAAATGTCAACATTGCCCTCGGGTAACTCGCCACGTGAGCGACGATTGTTGGCCCGGCTGCGCCGCAATGGCACCAGTTCAAAACGTTTGATCTGGTCGGCGGTCAGAATCGCAGCGAGTTGTCCGAGGAAAGCAGCATCCGCTGCGTCTACGTATTCACGGACGACTTGCTCTTTCTCCCACGCCTCTTCATAGTATGACCGAACCTCAAAGTCATACTCGTCCGGACTGTTGCCGGCGAGTGTGTAGAGGTACATCGCGCTGATGGCATCATTCCTGAGTGGCCTGATGTGTTCGCGATATTCCGCCTGGTAGTCTTCCAGCAACGCAGCAGCGATGACCCGCTGATCTTCGCTCAGGTCGAGCACCTGCGAATAGGATGCAACGTCGCTGGCTGATATCGGCTCCTGCGCAGATATCGCACCTGCAGGCACCATGCAAGCGAGAGCTGTCAGAACGATTGAGCACAGCTGGATCAACACCGCCATGATGAGACCTCCCGATCAACCTCGCGTTGAATGTATTGCTGATAGCGTTCACTGCGGTATGCGTTGGTGTGCGACGCGGGTTGGCCATCGTTGCCATCGGAACCGAGGATTGCGCCCACCATCAAGGTGTAGCCAGTTTCGAACGCGATGGAACGTGATTGTTTCACACCATACGACAATCCTAGTCATAGAGACAATAGAAGCCTATTCCCGCAGGGCGCGCAAAGCGACCATCTGGCCATACGCATTGCGATACGACCAGAAGACCCATCCATTTGTACTTCGCTTTCGAACTGCCTTGCCTGCCCCCGATGGAGTGCGGTAGAGATGGTTGCCATACTCGATCCATCCGTTGCGTCGCACGCGAGCCTTGTAACTTCGCCCGTTACATTGGGCATAGATGGTCATTGGCCGGGTGATGTACGGCGCCAATGCGCCCGGGTCTTCGTGCTCGATGGGTGCGCGACGTTTTCGCGCGCCAAGAAGCGCGACCGCATCGTTCCGCTGCTGTTCGTGACCTGCCCACATTTCGTGTACCAGCCTCTGTGAGAGTAGGAACAGGGGAAAAGAAAGGTGCTGGGGAAGCCGGAGGGAGGGACGCACCCCCGACGGGAGGGTTCCCCAGCATCGCCGCGAACGTCGCGGGCGGTAAGTAATCCAAACTCGAATGCGGCCGACGGTGATTGTAGTCGTTCTT
>JBPCKF010000046.1:0-10880 GCA_051004555.1 Phycisphaerales bacterium
AGCCAGCTGCGCCTGCCCGCTCAACAACATCAAAACGGCTGAGGTCAATCTCTCGCTGATACATATACACACCAATCGCACTCAGCCAACCCGGCAGCCGATGCGACACGGGAGGATGATCCTCAATCGTGAGCGTCAGTCCCCGGCCCGTCTCTGCGTCAAAGACCTGTGTCGACCAGGAAGTGCCGTTGTAGGAGAAGACGGCAAAGCGCTTCATCTGCGATACAAGGTTCGCATGCGTGCGAACGTACGTTCGCTCCCACCGGTATGTGCCATCTTTCCGCAGGTCGATGACCCATTCTGTTTCGTGAACCAAGTCCTCGGGCTTGTGTTCATCGTCCGGCCGACCTGTGTAATACACTGCATGGCATTCGAGGAGCGAACCTGTGAGATCAGCCGCTCGCGCGCGCAGAAAGCTGACCAACTCATCTGTCGCGATCTCTGGACTGTCGCGAGCGGCGGGTTGTGAGTCTTGCGCTGCTGCCGCACCTCGGCCAGTAATCAGCGCAAGCCCCAAGCTACAACAGTAGATGATGCGTCTGCAATGGGCCATGGGGTGACTTGCTTCGAAATGCGCTACTGCAGTTCCGAACCCATGCACTTGGTTCGAAAACAGGCGTTTGTAGTTGTCTGTCGCGGCGGCGGACATGTGCCGCTGTCACAATACGACGTGAGTTGGACGCCACACTCCTCCACAGAGGACCCAAACGCCGGGATGCAGTTCGTCAGCGTCGCTGGGAAGCACTGCAGAAAGTCGCCCGAGCTGTCTGCGCTGCAGACATTGCACGGCTCATCGTCATCTTCCAACAGACACTGTAGATCATGGGAGCATTCAAAGGCATCTGTGGTACAGAAGCTGTTGGGAATGCTCTGGGCATGCGCCACGAACGCCAACAACATTACGCTGCCACCTGCCATGATGCCGCCGCCCAACACATTTGCAAAGAGGGGTGAACACATGGGAGACTCCTTTTCTCGTGAGAACCTTGACTGGTGCGTACTAGAAGGTCCGATACTCACATAACACACTCTGCCCCACTTCGGTGTCAAATGAAGAGACTCCAATTTCAGGTGCAACGTGGCTCCATGTGCGGTGTCCCCGGGTTGAGAGCATTCCCCACGCTGTGTGGAACGTTCAGCGATCAGGTCGTAGGGCCACATCAACCCAAGCGCTGGTGGCGGAGTATCGTTACAACGGTTTGAACTACCGCATCACCGATCACGAGGATACGGACACTGATGGCGTTAAACGCGACAAATTCCAACACGATCATTCCAGTGGTGAGTTCACAACGGGACAAGAGAACAGACTGCGTCAAGGTGAAGGACTCCGCTCCAGCCCTTGGAGAACCTGCCGGGCTGTAATGCGGACCAGTTCATGCTCGCTCTCATCGTGTGCAAGGGCGATGATTGCCTCGCGCAACTGTGCATCATCATGTTGCCGCAGCGCATTTCCTGCTGCGATCAAGGCGTTGCGCTTGAACATCTCCAGCCGGGCCCGTGTCATGGCTGTGCCGCGCACCGCATCCGCGCGTTCTCCTGCGTTCCACTGCAATACATTCAACAGATCGAACGATGCTGGCCCGCCTTCATATCCCTCATGCACGTGCGCCCTGCTCGAACGTCGTGTGGGTTGATTGTGGGGACACACTTCCTGGCAGATGTCACACCCAAACAGCCAGTCGCCCATAGCTTCGTGAAACTGTGCATCAATCATGCTTCGATGCTCGATCGTCAGATAGGAGATACACCTGGTCGCATCAACAGAAAACGGTGTAATCGCATCGGTCGGACAGGCATCAATACATCGCGTGCAAGAACTGCACGGATCGACATCTTCATGTGATTCATCAGGTTCGAGCACGAGCGTTGTGACCACTGCGCCCAGCAGCAGCCAGCTGCCAACGCCCTGCTCGATGAGCAGCGTGTGCTTACCAATCGCGCCCAAACCCGCTCGGCCAGCATGCTCGCGTTCCAGGAGCGGAGCCGTATCAACACAGGCTCGAAACACCTCACCGGGAAATTGCTCCTGCATCGCATCACACACTTCATGCAGCCTCTTTTTCATCAGTTTGTGATAGTCGCGACCACGCGCATACCGCGCAATCCTCCCGCGCGCTGACGCATCACTTCCAGGCTGATGGTCTCGAACGCCTGCGTATCGATCAGCCACAACAACGATGGATTTCGCTCCCGGAACAATGCCGCGCGGGTCCTGACGTATGAGGCGATGGACTTCCAGATAGTGCATCTCGCCATGCTTGCCTGCATTGATCCACGCCAGATAGTCAGATTGATGCCTGCTGGCAGCGGCGCGACAGATGCCACAACGTGCAAATCCCTGCTCGCTGCAGAGGTCGCGGACCATGCGGGCTGCTTCGCGGGGCGAGAGGCTCATGCAGTGATCTCGAACGACGCAGCAGTTGCATCATCCGCCAGAATCGAACTGCCTGCGTGATGAGTGACTGCATCGAAAATGCGCGCTACCGCATCTGCAACCGATGTTGCTCCCTGCAGCACCTCGCGCACTCGCTCAGCGCTGAACTGCTCACCCTCAGCGTTGGGCTGTTCAACCATTCCATCACTGAACAGCACAACGCGATCGCCGGGGGCAAGGACCATTGTGCTCGATTCATAGCGAAGCGTGCAATCGATGCCCAGCAGCGTTCCGCCCGGCTGGGGTGCACGCTCGGGCAGTGTGCCAGCTGCGGAACAGCAACACCAGTACCCATGGCCCGCATCGACATATGTCACTGCGCGGGTCTGGTGATTCACAACGCCAGCCCATAACGAGATAAACCGGGTGCGATGCGGATGCCTGCACAGAAACTCATTCACTTCATTCAGCGCCCGGGCCGGGTCGCCATGTCCAGCAAGAGACGCGTGCAGATGTGCCTGCGCACCTGCCATGATAATTGCTGCTCCTGCGCCCTCGCCAGTGACATCGCCCAGTACAACAGCAGTGCGATGTTCATCAACAAAGACAACATCAAAGAGATCGCCTGCCACGATGCTGCCCGGCTTCATTTGCATAGCATACCGAAAGCCGTCGCGCTCTCCCGCTTCCTCTGGCACGATGAGTTTTTGCGCGGCCCTGGCAGCATTCAAATCAGCTTCAAGGTGACGCTGCCTGCGTTCCACCTCGATCCGTTTCAATCGTTCGAGCGACATGCTGCACATGCGAGCCATGGCCTGACAGAAATCTGCAGAGTCGCGCCCGATGGGAATGCGAACCGTGCGTGCATCCAGATACAGATACGCAACCGCTGCCCCGCCCAGCAGGATCGGCGCACACATCGCAGATGTAATGCCAAGATGCACGATTGACTGCCCGACAGGGACGGAGTCAGGTTGTTCATCGTTGGCCAGTCGCACCACCTTGCCACCTGCAGCCGCTTCCAGCAATGAACTGCTGAAGATGAACGATGACGGGCTGGCAGCGTTAGGCCCAGCATCGCCACGGCTGCGGGCGCTGATGACATCAACGCCATGACCAGACTGCTTGATGTAGGCTGCCTGCTCAAACTCGGTGCCTGTCAGAATCGAATCAACTGCTGCAGTTGCGAGTTCAACCTCATCTCGTGCATCATTCAACCTGGCTGCCCCATCAAGCAGAAGATTCAGTCGCTGCTGGGCAAGTTCAAGCGCTCCCACAGGCTCGATGCGGCTGTGGGTGGCACCATCGGGCTTGATCAGTGTCGCCTGCTGCTGATCGTCGCTCTCCGCATGCTCTTCGCCAATGTCAATCCGCATTGTCCACGGGCCGATGCGGACCAGATCGCCATCCTGAATCGGATGCGCTGCATCTGCCTGAATCTGCACAGCATTGAGAAATGTACCATGGCGACTGCCGAGATCACGCAAATACCACAAGCCGCTTCGCGATGTAATCGATGCATGCTCGCGCGAGACAGAAGGATCGGGCAGCGCAATGCGACAGTCCACGCCCCGCCCGATCACCACCTGTTGGCCGCGCTGGATCGCAAGCATTCCGGGCGCAAGCGTCAATGTCGGACCGCTTATGGGTGTGAGTCGAAGCCCATCCTTTATGGCGCTCTTCATGCAACAGGATATGCCATCTCATCCTGCACCATCCAGGCCGCAGGAATCAGATCATCTGATCACCCTTTGTTCTGCCCGAGATATTTTGCAATATCAAAGTCCACAAAATCCGCGTGATGAAAAATGATCGATTCAATCGACCGCTGCACTTTGTCGCCCTCGTGTGAATGCGTTGCGACAATATGCATGACTTCTGGGGGGATGCCATGCTTATAACACATTGCAACGCCAGAGAAAGGATGTCGCAGCATCTGCCCGTAGTGGCCCTTGATGACGTTTCCATTTTCATCCTTGTCAAACTCGAGCGGCTTGCCAACATCAGCCAACAGTGAGCCAGCGATCAGGTAGTCCAGATCAATGGGGACCACTTCGCCGAACATCTGCTTCAACACTCCTGCGATCGCAATGCATTGTTTGCAGCAGGAGTTGAGGTGGGCGATGTAGGTCATGTCGATATCGCCAGCCAGCAGGGTAAACTTCACAGCGCGCAGTTCATCAAACGTCCAGCCGCGCCCGCCGCATCCGGTGGTGATTGCTTCGTTCCACACGGCCGCCACGCGCTCGCGCAGCGATGCATCCTGGATCTGCATGATGTCGGGAAAGAGTGTTGCAATATCAGCCGTTGTGTATGTCATGTTCGTTCTGCTGGTGGTGTATATTCTGAGCGAAGTAAGGCATAGTGAATGGTGTCGTGGGTCTGATCAAGTCGTCGCACATGTCGGCGCATGACACCCTCGCGCACCATGCCGAGTTTTTCCATGACCCGCCCCGACGCAGGATTACATGCAAAATAATGCGACTCAATGCGCTCAAGGCCAAGCATGTCAAATCCTAACTCGACGAGCGCGCCTGCAGCTTCAGTGGCATAGCCGTTGTTCCAGAAAGGCCGGTATATGCCATACCCGATCTCGCCACGTCGATGTTGCAGGGCTGGCCGCAGGCTGACTGCGCCGACAAGCGTGTTGTCATTGCGGCGCTCAAGCGCAAAGGTCCAGTCAACATCATCCGCGTAGGACTGCGGGTGCGACTGAATCCAACTGATGGCATCACTTTTCGCGTACGGCCAGGGGACCGCAGCCGTCGAGCGAACATACTCCCAGTCCTGACAGTACGCAGTGACCTCATCAACATCATCAAGCGAGAATGGCCGCAACCGCAGCCGCGCTGTCGTCAGTGTTGGGATGGTTTCAGGCTTGTTCATGCACAATCGGGCCATCATAGACGTGATGGTTGACATCAATGTGGCGCATGGGTCGCTGCGTCGTGCGTTCTTCGATGGCATGTGCAATCAGTCCCGGCACCCGCGCGATCAGAAAGAAGCCGTTCATCACTTCCGGCTGAAAGCCCAGATCAGCCAGCACAGCTGCAATGGCGCCATCGACATTCATAGGCAGAGGTTTCGTTGCCTCTGCGAACGTTCGCTCGACGGCTTCAGCTGCACGACAGAATCGATCGAACACACCTGCATCACGGGCGAGTGTCAGCAGCTTCGCGGTACGCGGATCGTGGGTATGAATGCGATGCCCGAAACCGGACATGCGTTGGCCGTGCTCCTTCAACTGCGCAAGCACTTCAACAGCTGCCTGCTCAAGCGGGGTGTTGGTTGTCTCCGCGTGTTCGAGAATCGTTGCCAACTGTCGTGCACAGTTTTCAATCGCACCGCCATGCGAGACGTTGATGTGCAGGATGCCCGCAGCCACGCACGCGTTGAGGGGTGCGCCCGTCGATGCAGCGGTCCTGGCTGCAAGCGCGCTGGGAGGCGTGACGCCATGATCGATTGACGAGACGAGAATGGCATCGAGCAACTTCGCGACACGCTCATCAGCCGGCATCTCGCCGCGCAGAATCAGATACACAGCGCTGCCGAAAGAGATCGAACCCATGAGCGATGCAATGTCATAGCCGCGCACGCGCAGCTGATTGGGTTCGATGCTGGTGATCGATGTGGACCATGTCGCCATGGCTGGCATCATAGCGCGATGTCATTCCCGTGCATGCCGTGCATCCCCCCGCAACCGTCCGGTTGTCGACTGCAACGCCACCGCCTGCTGCCTCTACAATGTGCGGATGACATCAACGCTCAAACAGAACAGCAACCAGCCGACCGCACAGTCGCGTGAAGGGAACCCCGTCGCGGAACTGCGCGGCATTCGCAAGACGTATTTCAAGCCTGATGGTTCGATTCTGGTGGAAGCACTCAAACAGATTGATCTGACCATCCCAAGCGGCCAGTATGTTGCCATCATGGGCGCATCGGGTTCTGGAAAGTCCACCCTCATGAATCTGCTGGGGTGTCTTGATCGACCAACCTCAGGCGAGTTTCTCCTTGATGGTGTGGATGTGTCGCAGCTCGACGACACTGAGCTCAGTCGCATTCGCGGCAGGCGCATCGGATTTATCTTCCAGGCGTTTAATCTCATCAGCGAACTGAACATTGTTGAGAATGTGTCAGTGCCACTCTTTTATCAGGGATTGAGTACAGCTGAGCAGCACCGCAGGGCTATTCATTCGTTGACACAGGTGGGACTGGATGATCGTCTCACGCATCGCCCGCGCGAACTTTCTGGCGGCCAGCAGCAGCGCGTTGCAGTCGCCCGAGCACTGGTCACCGATCCCATCATCCTCATGGCAGATGAACCAACGGGCAATCTCGATTCCAAAACCGGCGATGCAATTCTGGATCTCATCGACGAGCTTCACAGTCGCGGCCTCACCATTATCATGGTCACGCATGATGACAATGTCGCAGAGCGCTGTCAGCGAATCGTTCGTCTGCATGACGGTTCGCTGGAGTCTGATCGCATGAGCGCGTGAAGGCATGCGCAGCGGCCTCTCGCTCGTTATCGGGCGATAACCGCGTCCGCTACTTCACTTCGACACGAAACCGGACGATGGAGCACAGGTGCGCCCACTTTTCGCGCGCACCTGAGTTTTATGCATGGCAAGGCGAGCAAAGAAACAGGACGCAGGTGTCCCTGAATGGGTGGTCACTTTCGGCGACATGATGTCGCTGCTGCTGTGCTTCTTCATTCTGTTGCAGATGTTCTCGGAACTGAAAAAGGACCACGAATATCAGCGCGTCATTACCGCTGTGAAGGAAGCATTCGGATACTCAGGCGGCGTTGGCATTCTTCCTATCAAAGATCCTCCTGTCCGTTCCATCATCGAACAGCTCGAAGAAATTGCGGTCAAGCAGGAAAGCACGCCCCACACCAGCGAATCGCCGGAAGAAAGCGTCGAAGGCCCGCACCTGCGAGTCACGAAGGTTCGCGAAGGGCTCGTGTTTACACTTGGTGGCCCAACAACATTCGATCCCGAATCCGCTGAAGTGAAACCAGCTGCACGACCCGAAATCGAGAAAGTGGCAACACTGCTCGCAGGTCGCGAGAACAAGATCGTGATTCGCGGCCACGCAGCCAATAAATATCTGGCCAAGAACAGTTCCTGGCAGGATCTGTATCAACTGAGTTACGCCCGAGCCCGTAACGTGCTGGACATTCTCACTGCTTCTGGGATTGATGAGCGCCTTTGCCGCATCGAAGCTGTGGGACGATGGGAGCCATTCAAGGCAGGAGCTGTCGGCACCATCAACACCGCAGAAAATCGACGCGTGGAAGTGATTCTCACCGAAGTGCTGGCTGAGGAGTTGGCTGGCAACTGATGCGCGCTGCCCCCAAGCCTCGCGACAATCAGATTCGTTCATGCACACCTGTCACAGACCGCACAATCAGAAAAGTTGATCTGCACGCACAGGCAAAAATCGCCGACATGAGTGATGGCAATGCATGCTTCCACCCCGCTTTCAGTTGCAGGATAATCGACTATGGCAGACGAAAATACAACATCCACTGAAAAGAAATCAGGGTTGAAGAAGATCATTTTCATCGTAGCCCTGCTGGGCATCGAGGCAGCGGTGCTGCTTGGCGTGGTCATGGTGCTCAAGGGTCCCGCCACCGTTGAGGCGTCTGACATTCTGCCCGACCTGAAGCCCGAGGAAGAGAAGACGGTTGAGGTGCTGGTCCTGGCTGATCGGCTCTTGAATAGTCGCAGTGGCATCAACTTTCTCTATGACACCGAAGTCTGGGTGCATGTGAAGAAGAAGCACGAAGAGCGCGTTGCAGATGAACTCAATCGTTTTCGCAACGAACTCAAGGCAGAACTTATGGCCATCTGGCGGACCGCGGAGCCCAGGCAACTGCAGGAACCCAAGATGGAAAATCTGACCCGCAAAGCCCAGACGCTCCTTGACCGGCGCTTCGGTGTGGATGGCGATACCGGCGAACCGATCATCCAGAAATGTCTGATTGTCTCAGGACCCGGCTTCCGCGTGGATGGTTGACCCGATCCGCGATGCCCGCATGCGACGCGCAATTCTTGCGCCCTAGGCAACTCGTGCGCATGTCGATGCAGCCGATCCGAGGAAATGTCCGATAGTTCGGGGTGTGCACGTCTCGCACGACGCGCGCATGTTCTTGCGCGTCACTTCCACAAGCCGCGCCATCTCTCCCGGAGGCCGCCGATGTCTGATGATCCCGCAGCAACGAGTTCCGACGCGACCAAACCCAAAGCAGAGAACGCTGCCACCGCCGCCGACGACGCTCTGGATCGCGCTACCGGCGCAGCTGCGGCTGTTGCGGAAGAACTTGCCGAGCAGTCATCGACATTCGACGGCCAGGCGTTTGCCCGGCAGAGCGGCGACGCAGTTGTATCAGGCATTGCTCTGCTTTCAGATGTGAACCTCAAGGTGAAAATCGAACTCGGGCGCACGCGCATGTATGTCGAAGATGTGCTGCGCCTCAACGCGGGCTCGGTGATTGAACTCGACAAGCCCGCTGGTGACCCTGTGGATATCTTTGTCAACGATCGCCATGTTGCTCGTGGCGAAGTGATTGTTGTCAACGAAAACTTTTGTGTGCGTGTCAGTGAGATTCTGCAACGCACTCGCCGGGAAGGATGACATTGACATCGCGCGTTCATGACCGAAAGTCGTGAGCGCCAGGGCGCACGGCGGAGCCGCGCGTCCTTTCGAACAGTAAGCCAGGATGGCGACCATGACTTCTTTCTCAGCCGCATCAGGCAAGACAATCAGACGCATCCGTGTATGCCTGCTCACTGCAACGATCGCAGTCACCTGCGCAACATCTGTTATCACGCTGGCAAGCCAGGATTCTGGCGCCTCACAGGATGCCCGCGACCTCTCAACCAACGGGCCGATGCGCCTGGTGGATCGAGATGCTGATCCGCCGACTGTGCTTGGCCTGCATGAGCCAGCAAGTGAAAATGAAGAAGCCTCAGCAGCCGCGATCGAAGCGCAGCCGGCTGGCCCAACGGCACCAACTCGGGAATCTCAACCACTAGGAGCGCCTGCGGGATTGTTTGATCTTGGCGCAGCCGATGAGCGCTTGGATCGCGCTGCAGGCGATGGCCAATCGAGCGGAAGAATCTTCGGCCTGCAGCTGAACGACCTGGCCCGCACGGGATCCGCGCTTGCAATCGTGATCGGGATCTTGCTGCTTCTCGCAGTAATCATGCGACGTATGCGACCAGGCGCGGGAGCCGGGCGCCCAGCCGAGGTTTTACAATTTCTTGCACGCTATCCCGTTGCGCGCGGCCAACAGCTTTTGCTTCTTAAAATCGATCGCCGCATTCTGCTGATTCACCAGAGCCGTCAGGGCATGACGACGCTCAGCGAAATAGATGATCCTCACGAAGTCGCATCACTGCTTTCCCGTATTGAATCAGGTTCGCGGCCGAGCTTTGCAAGTAGTCTGAGAAGAGCGCTTTCAACTGAGCGATCTGATGTCATCGACACAGTCGACCTCACACGTCGAGCACCCGACAGCAGTTCGCGCATTCTTCCTATGCAGCGGGTGCCTGCATGACATCGCGCATGTGTAAGGTCGTCGGCGCAACGCTCACAATATGCGCTGTGGCATCGTTCCCGCTCTATGCCCAATCAAGTGACACTATGAATCCGATTGGCGTGCTTGAAAGTGCAGGCGATGCGCTGCCTGGCTTTGAGGGCCAGCTCTCCGGTCCCCTGAACATTCTCATTCTGCTGACAGTTCTGAGCCTCGCCCCCGCGATTCTGGTTCTGTGCACCTGCTTTACCCGCATTATTATAACATTAGGATTGCTCCGTCAGGCGCTCGGAGCTCAGGGCCTGCCACCCAGTCAGGTTATTGTCGGTCTGAGTCTGCTTCTTTCGATGGTCGTTATGACGCCAACAATTGAGCGAATGTACGAAGAGGGCTTGCGCCCCTATTTCGATGGCGAAAACGAAAATCAGCTTGATGCGTGGGCGAAGACTCGCCAGCCATTGCGCGACTTCATGTTTGCACAAATTGAGGCGTCCGGCAACTGGTCGGGCGTTTATATGATTCTCAATTACCGTGGCGTCGACACATCGGATCCTGCCACACTCACGCGCGCTGATGTCGATATGTTGACGCTCATTCCTGCGTTTGTGTTGAGTGAACTCAAAATCGCATTTCTCATCGGCTTCCGTATCTATCTGCCATTTCTCGTCATTGACATGGTGATTGCGAGTCTTTTGATTTCGATGGGCATGTTGATGTTGCCGCCAGTGCTGATATCGCTTCCGTTCAAACTGCTGCTGTTTGTCCTTGTCGATGGTTGGCAGTTGGTCGTTGGAACACTTCTGACCAGCGTCGCTCGACCGGAGGATGTAATCTCGACAGCCAGCATCATCGCGCACGGGGTGCCATAGTACACGGTCGACGCCCGCAGCAGGCACACAGGTTGATCACGATTCCCAACGGTCGATATTGCACTGAATGCTCTCACACTAGATACTG
>JBPCKF010000047.1:0-9173 GCA_051004555.1 Phycisphaerales bacterium
GCTTGGCGATGATCTGTTCGGGTGTGTGTCGTTTGCGTTTCATCTTCGAGAGCCTCCTTGCCCGTAAAAAGGGCAGTAGAAACTCTCACAGCGATTGGGTCAAGTTTTGGGGAGCAGGTCAGGGGTGCTCGGGTGGCAATGATTTCTCAACTGCTATTCGTTCGCGGTGCTGCCTGATCCGCTCGATGGTCTCTGCGGGCAACGGAGCCTTCGAGAAAAGTGTCCGATTGCAGGAAGCTGGTACCCATATACCATCATGCTCTGCGAACGAGTCGATCTCGATCAACTCCTGCAGCGCGACGTACTGACGATCAAATCGTCGGATCTCGGCTGGTGCATAGCCGTGTTTCGTATCGACCACCACCTGCAGAATCGATGCAACATTCTCGATCATCACGCCCGCCTGAAGAACGATCATTCCTGTATCTGCGTTTACATGCGCGATCTCAAGGTTTGATCCGCTCAGCAGCCATTCTCCCACGCGCCGCGTGCCACTCGTGTCAATCCATCGACCCAGTGCGGAAGAGGGGCATGGGATGAAGCGCATCTGCTCGACAGGCGCACGAATTGAAACAACATTCCTTTCGGGCGACCATCCTACCGTCTCCATGGGCGTACTCGAATATCGACCAGCTTCAAAGAGTATTGGGGCAGCTGGCTCGGAACGACCCCGATTCGTCCCCAGTGATACCAGTTGCCTTTGCTGTCTTCGCCGAAGCGGCCATCGATGTATAACTCCCATTCGGACCAGGTGCCGTCAGGCGTTAGACGTCGTTCGAGCGTGCGTTGCGACCACTCCATCGACTCGATGGAGTGGTCGTGATGCAACATCGCATGCACAATCGCCTGTCCAGGGGAAACCTGTTGTTGGGCTGAAACCCAGCAGGCAAACGCGAGAGTTACCCACATTGGGCCACCACCCCCGGCGACCCCGGAAGAAGACCGGCAAGCAGAACTGTGCAAGCCCATAACCTCACCATAATCGATAGCCTACAGCCTACCACGCGAAAAAAGCAAGCCCAATCCGCAAGCAATATCTTCCTGGCAGGCCGGACGGAGATCGTGCCGGTATGGTAGCCAGGAAGGGCAACGTGTGTTGGAGACCTGGTACGTGGTGCCGTTGTTCAAGTTTGTTGGAAGGCAACTGGCAAGTGACGTGTGTCCGGAATGCGGCAGGCCTGTGCCGGAGGATCAACGCTGGCTGGGGCGGAGTGAGGCGAGTCCCACGACGTCCTTCGGTCCCTCGTCACACGGAAATGCCCACGGCGCAGTGCAAGATTGAATGCGAATCTGCCGTTTGATTCTGCAGATGGGGCAGGGGATAGTATCTGCTCGCGCGAAGTCCGGCAGTGAAGCCCCTTCCAAGGAGTAGAAACATTGCGAGTTCCATTCGCGATTGCGTTGGCCAGCACAGCTCTGTGTATTGTTGTCGGCGTGGGCGCTTCTCAGCCCGACGCACAGCAATCGGCGTGGCCAGCAGTTCTCCATCAGGACGACGGAGCGATCGAGCCGAATCGCACCTACCGCCCGGGCGTGACATTCGATCGCATTGTTGCAACGCTGGAACGGCGTTTCGTTGATCGTGAATGGCGCGAGCGCGAACTGGCGGATGTTGCTGCCCGCTTTCGCGATCGGGCGCAGCAGTGCAGCGACTTCGATGAGGAACTCGCTGTGATCCACGAGTTGCTCGAACTTGTGCCTGCGAGTCATCTGCAGCTTCTTTCAGAGGCTGGGTTTGAAGAGATGGTGGCAAGGCTGAGCAATCAGCCATCGCTGACATTCGGCTTCGAGTTGATCGAGATTGATGATGGGTATTACGTGCACATGTTGCTCGATAGTTCGCCTGCGCATCTGGCTGGCCTGGGCAACGGCGATCGCGTGCTCAGCATGGATGGCATCGAGCCGGGTGAAAGTGAGCGGCTGGACTGGCGCAGTGATGATGCGTTCCTGCCCGATCCGCCCATCCATGATGTGCTTGTGCGTGAGGAGCCGCTGTTGCGCGTGCATGTTGAGCGCCAGCCTGGCGAAGAGCTGTCGCTGATCATCGAAGCTGCAGCGTTCGCAGCGATTGAGGCTGCCCGCGCCAGCGCATGCATTATCGCACGCGACGATGTCTCGATCGGATACGTGCACTTCTTTTACGTGCATATGGAGGGACCCGATCGCATCCTCAGAGATCTCTTGTCCGATCGTTTTGCGGAGTGTGACGCATTAATTCTCGATCTGCGGGGCAGGGGAGGCAACGCGTTCATGGTGCCACGCCTGATCCAGGTCCTGATGCGTGCCCGCACGCGCGGCGTGCATGTTGTCGCGCTGATGGATGATCTCACACGCAGCGCCAAAGAGGCGATTGCCTGGGAGATTCGCAATCGCAATCTGGGTTCGCTCGTCGGCGTGACAACCGCTGGCGCGCTGTTGCCCGCCACGTTCGAGAAAGTTGGCAACGACGCAGTGCTGATGTATCCCGGCACGCGACTGCCGGGATACTCCGATCCGATTGAAGGACACGGCGTCGAACCACATGTCGTTGCCCAGCCACTTCGCCAATACAACAACGGGAAAGATCCCATTCTGGATGCAGGAATCGCAGAGGCGATGCGGCTTGTGAATGAAATCTGAGGTTCAAATGAAGCTGGGGCGTTCTGATCGCCACATAACTCGATTCGATAACACCGGAGGCACGAATATGGAACTCGGCAAGTTTTCGGTCAGTCTGTCGGTCAAAGATCTGGCAGTATCGCGTCAGTTTTATGAAGCTCTGGGCTTTACACAGGTGGCCGGCGTCGTCGAACAGAACTGGATCGTTTTGCAAAATGGCGAAGCAACAGTTGGCTTGTTTCATGGGATGTTCGAGGGCAACATTCTCACGTTCAATCCCGGATGGTCGGGGGTGGGGGAGCATCCCGACACCTTCACCCGATGTGCGCGAGATTCAGAAACAGCTCAAGCAAAAGGGGATCGCGCTGATGACTGAGGCTGATGAAACGACATCTGGCCCGGCCCATGTCATTCTGAGCGATCCCGATGGGAACACGATCTACATCGATCAGCATCGTTGATGAAGATCATCGTCGAAAGAAAAGAAGCCCACGGATGCGTTCCGCGGGCTTCTTGATGGTTCAAAGCGAAAAACCTGTCCTGCAGACTCAGTTGTCTGCGATCAACTTCACGACGTTGTCAGGTGTGAGGTTGAGGGCACCATGGACGCGGGCAGCAGCTTCACCTGCGTCGCCTCCAGCTGCGATGAGTCCGAGCAACTGCTGTACATGGCGTTCTTCGGCGCGGTCGCCGATGCGCTTGGCAGATTCAGCGACCTGATTGAGCAGATCAACCTGATCGCTGCCTGTGCCGCGGAAGGCTGCATCGAACATGGCTCGCTGGGCTCGATCACTGTCGACGAAAGCAAGGATGCTGGCGATGCGTGTTGCAAGGCTGCCTTCTTTGCTTTCGAGAGCTTCAATGAGCGTCGTCTCTGCGTCGTTGATGTTGAAGACGGGGCTCGAAGAGTTGGAAATGCTGTGCAACGTGCCGATGGCTTCCAGTGAGTACGCAAGTGCATCGCCTTCATTCATCGGGCCGCCACCAGCACGTGCCAGGGCATCATCGACGATCGTGCCGAAGACACCCTCTTCGCGCGGGGCGACCTTCACCTGAATGCGGGGGTTGTCGCGGTACTCTGCTTCCAGCGGACCCTGATCGACCTGGCTGGCGAAGATGACGACTGGGGCAACCGCAGTCTTGGGTGAACGCGCCAGTTCCGAAACGCTTCGCCGTGTCGCACCAGCGTCCTGACGGATGACGACCACATCAACTCCCGATGATTGCGAAATCACCATTTGGGCTTCGGCCAGCGAGTTGACCGCAGCTGTCACCTGGAACCCCTTGCGGGTGAGCCAGTCAGCGTAGGTGTCCTGATCTTCCTTGGTGCCTGCGACGACAACTGCATACGCGGCTGCTCCAGCCCGGACGGCTTCAGCGAGTGTGGGGACGACGCGGAAGTCGCCATCAAAGCTGCGTGTGGGCAGCGCCTTGCCGATGGCGAGGGCTGCGTCGTAACGCACGCGTCGGTCAGGATATTGCAGCGCATCCAGAATGGGGGCGCCGCCGGTTTGCGTGCTGAGAATGTTGGTGTTGCCAGCGGTCTTCTGCAATGAGGCGATCGCATCGCGAATGACTCCTGCATCCTTCATTTCAAGGCCGATGCTGAGCACATTCTGCATAATGTCAGGCCCTGCACCCATGGCGTAAAGCTCAGGCGAGTATTGGCTGTTGCCATAGATAGGATCGGTGACATCAGCTGCAAGATCGTTCTCGCGCTTGAGGTTGGCAGCGATGAAAATGCTGAGGGCAGTTGCGTTGGTCGGGTCGTACTGCAGGGCCTTGCGTGCCATCTGCATGGCCATCACTTCATTGTAGATTGGCGTGGGAACCCCGACCGCGACGAGACCCGCGAAGGCGTCGTACGTCCAGATAGGGTTGTTCTCATCAGCGGGATAGTTCAGCATGGAGCCCGGCTGAGTGAGGAAGCGGCGGGCCAGCGTACTGAACTCATCAGCCAGTGACCCCGACCCTGCTGAGACAGCCGACGCGGCGCGGCGGGCTGCATCACGCGATGCAGCAGCAGCTGTTGTATCGGCAGCGAGGGCTGCGAGGAAAGGTCCTGCTTTGGAGTTGCCGATCTGACCCAGCACCCCTGCGATGCGAATCTGATTCTGTGAATCGAGCGAACTGAGCGCCACCGACAATGGCACCACGCCCACCGAGCCGATTTCTTTCAGCATGTCGAGCGAGCGCAGACGCAACGTGTTGTCTTTGCCATCGGTGACTTCCTTGAGCAGCCACGGCACTGCATACTCGCCAGCTTTCATCAGAATGTCACGCCCGAACTGCTGCTGACGAAGGTGCCCGCCCAGCATGGTGATGGCATCGGCGAGGCGGCTGGGATCACGGGCAAGATCGAGTGCACCCAGACGGGCCCGCGACTCGAGTTCGCCAATGATGTTGCCCATGCCTTCGATCAGGCGGGCGCGTGCGACTGCCTCTGCAAAGCGTGCGTCAGTGACCGTCTCATCAATCAGTTCGCGCAGCTCAGCATCACTGATCCCTGAATCGAGCAGACGACGAAGGTGTGACGTTGCAAGATCGGGCTTGGCAATATTCACGTAGTGAACGAAATCCTGCAGGTCCTGAGCGCGGTTGCTGCCATCGTCCTGCCCCCATGCGGCTCCCCCGCACCCCAGCCCAAGTGGCATCGACAATGACAAAATAGCTGCGAAGAGCGTGATGCGGGAGCGGCGGCGAATCGTCTGTGACATGTGAACTCCTGATGCGATGTTTCGACTTCGTTCGATCATAGCGGCCGATACCGGGACCATCCCGGGGAAGATGCCGACCTGTTCGGCCTTCCTCCGTGGCCACATCATCAATCATCCGTCTCTGATGAGTCCGCCACTCGGCGTGCGCGGGATGCACAAACCTCCCGGCGGGGGGGGCGAATCAACAATGGCGAATCAACAATGTAGTGGCTTCCGGGGCGTGTGTCAACGGCAAAACCGGCTGATTTGACCAACCAATGCGGATCGCCCGGGGACCATCAGAGTCGAGTGATGATCACATACGCCGGAACGAACTGCCGCCAAGCCCACCCAACCCCACCCATGCACGTTCTGCAACCCTCCCCCTGGGAGAGGGCAGGGTGAAGGGTTCTTCGAGCTGCCCTCACCCCCAGCCCCTCTCCCGCATGGAGAGAGGGAGTGGGGGGGAGAGGGCGGGAGATTGGGGAATGGTTACGCAGCTTCCTGCAAACCTTCGGGGAACTGCAGATTCTGCGAAGACTGTTGAGCAGCCTGGCCGGGAATCTGCACGCTCACTGGCTGTGTTGGCGGGCCGGACTCACCCTTTGAGTTATACCAGAACGCAGTGATCCACACGGTTGTTCCTGATGCAGCGCCTGCAAAGTCGAGCGTTGTCAGTGTGCGTGTCACGTTGCCACGAAATGTCCACGCTTCAACATCGGCAAGATCAGGAGCAGTCGCGCCGAACGCGCTGAAGATGGTCGCGCCAGTAACACCGCTGGGCTTGGCTCGAGAATCGGGCGCAGCAAGATCGCGCAGCCGAATGTCGACGTATGTGCCTGATGAGTTCTCAATGATAACAATGGGGGCAGCGTCCGGGACAGGAACGGGCGTTGGTTCATAATCACGTACAGTGATCTGAAGTTCCAGCCGATCTTCATTGGTGGTATCAGGCATACCCTGAATAAATGCAACCAGTTCGCGTGCAAGCTCCTTGAGCTCGCTGCGCCGCTCGTTCTTCACGCCAATGCTGACCGGCGTCCGAGTGACATCCTGAGTTGCAGCCGTCAATGCATTATTATAAGCATTATGAGCATCTGTATAAGATGTAATCTGCGCGGGTGAGAGACCGTAAGGTCCGGAAACGCTCGAAATGCGGTCGAGGAAGTTTTGAGACCATGAGAGGAGGCCGGAATCTGTGTGAGGGAGAAAGTCGGTTGAGCCGGGCATAATAAGTTTCCTTTCTTAAGGAAAACGATTTGGGATGGCAGCGGGCCGGAAAACACTTCCAACACTTCGCAGCCACGCGTCTGATCGGTCTGCACGGGTCGCGACTGAACTGCGGGTTATGACTTTTGGGAAGTTTTTTGCGAAAATGCCGTTTAGCGAGCGTGAGCGGGGTTTCTCCCGTCGCTGTTTGCGGTTGCGTGGCGCGAAAAATGATTCGATAGCCGCGCTCCCGGCGATGTTTCCTGCTCTCCGGGCTAGCCGAACGGCGCTCCGGGCTAGCCGAACGGCGCTCGGGGCGAGCCGGGAGACGCGGCGGGCTAGCCGAGAGCCGCGGCGGGCTAGCCGAGAGGCGCTCCGGGCTAGCCGGGAGGCGCTGCGGGCGAGCCGAACGGCGCTGCGGGCTAGCCGGGAGACACTCCGGGCTAGCCGGGAGCCGGAGTCGGCTTCATGGGAGCGCAGCAAATGGTGCGCAGGTGGGTCGCTCTGATGGACAGGTGGCAACATTTCGTGAAGGCAGCCGCCCAAATGTCGGTGCAACGCAACTCGCTGACTGTCGCGGGCCGGAAACGTCAGCGTGTCCCAACAGCGTGACACCACGGAGCCGAGGGCGGCGGTCATGGAGACGGTCGCCTGACGGCAAGCGGACGGCCCTTGTGGTCAACGCGGCGGGCCCTGTGGCACCCGCGTTATCGATTCCCCTTCGCCCGATTGTGCGTCGTGCAGAGCATTTGGCAATTCGCGGCGGTACTCGCTCCACCTTTGCTCCATGCGGAAACGTGGTCGGCTTCCATTTCCTTGAGTTTATAAATCCTGCCTTTGTTCGAATCGTGGCCAACCGCACAGAGTGGGCAGTTTGATTCATCCGCTGCTTCAGCGGCTTCTGTCTGCTTGGCGTGGACCGATTGTTGGGTTGCTTTGTCGAACACTCGCACATCGAGAAGTTTGGTATCTTTCATGCCGCCAAGGACATATTCGAAAACGCCGCGACGGTTCTTCACATATGGATCGCCATACAGTCGCTGCACTTCTGCGGAAACCTTTTTCGGGTCATATGAAGTGTTGTGGTATGCTTCGTACAGCCGCCCCCACTCCAGCCCCCGCATCTCGCTTTCCACATCTATGAATACGGCCGAGACCCAGTCGATGACGCTGTTGAAATAGTTCTTCAGTTCAGTGATATTGGTGTCAGTGCGGTGGCTGCTCATGTAGGTGCCAACGTCATCCTTGCTCACCCACTCCAGCGCCCTTTCCATAAACTGCTGCCGGTTGGCGCTCCCTGTGATATATGCACTCCACTTTTGGATGTTTGCATTTTGACTGTTGCTGAATTCTTCTTTCGCTTTGGTGACGAACGGCCCGGAATAGATCGCATTCAACAATTCCTGATCGTTGAGTGGTACACCCGCGATGTTGATGGTTTCGAACCATTGTTTGATCTCCGTCTCGGTGCCTTCGCATTCATAAATAAGCAGTGGCGACTCGTTGATCTTGGCTTGTTCATCGGCGGGGAGACTGTGGAAATATTTCGGGTTGCCATTCTCCATGATCGCAAACTTGCTGGTCACGAAGCGGCCGATGCTGGTGATGCGTTGTTGACCATCGAGGACTTCGAAGTGTTCGTTGGGGGGGTTGGCGACTTTGTTGAAATAGATGAGGCCGAGTGGATAGCCCTTGAGGAGTGATTCGATGACTGCCATTTCTTTCTTGCCGCCACCGTCTGCATAGATGTAGTTGCGTTGATACTCGGGTTGGATGGTGAGCTTGCCGCCGAGGCCGAAGAGGCCCTTGCCCTCGAGTTGGTTGTAGACAAAGCCATCGCAGATGTCAGCGACAGTGATGTCGGTTCGGAGGGTGGTCTTCACTTTTTGGTTCTCTTTTTGGAGGTGCGGTGGCGGATTACGATTCGGTCGTACAGGCGGCGGTATGTCCCGTCGCCGTTACCGACATAGAAGCGAGGGCCACCTTGCTGGAAAGTTCCCTTTTCGGCGATTTCTGACATGGGGGTGGCAAGTGTCCTGCTTGTCCCCACAATCTCAAACTGCTCAGGATTGTACTTATCAAGAAACGTGATTGGGACACCCATTGCACCGTCGTAGTCGCTGGGGATTGCGTTGGTGAACGACACTTCGATGGCATCGTAATTGGCGTACCGTTGATAGCTCTTACCTTTTAGCTTCTTATTGAAGCGAACATTGTCTTCCATCGTCATGCATTCCAAGGGCTGACGGCGGCGTCCGTGGTCAAGGTTCGTAAACCATATTGCTGGCACGTTGATAAGTTTAATTCCGTCGACCACCTTTTCATATTTCCCTTGATAGTCCGCGATAAACCACATGCCGCCCGAAAACCCAGCCACGCCCGTCCACAGCTTGTTTTCCTTGATGAGGGGGAATATTTCCTTATAAGTGATGGCGTTCTTATTCGCAATGATCAAGAACTTTTTTTCGTGCGCCGCAAGTTGTGCGACGTACTCACGAAACAGCGAGAACGGCGGATTCGTGACCACGATGTCGGCCTTCTCAAGGTACGCGATGCATTCGGGGCTGCGGAAGTCGCCGCCGGGGTATTGGTCATTGCCTTTGAGTGCTGTTCGTGCTGCTTTGTTGCGGTCGAGGAAGAGCTTGACATCGTTGATGTCCGTTGCGCCGT
>JBPCKF010000048.1:0-14180 GCA_051004555.1 Phycisphaerales bacterium
CGCGGCTGCGTCATCGTGCTTGATATGGTCGCGCATGATCGACATGCCTATCGCAACAGCATGGGGCATGTGCACCTTGGATTCAGCAAAGAGAGCATGCACGCGCTGGCTGCCGATGCACAACTGTGCGTGCGATCATGGCGGCGGCTGCGACTGGCCACCGAAGCCCGTGGGCCGGGCCTCTTCGTTGCGGTATTGCATCGCGATCATTGATCGGCTGTTGATCCTGTGCGAACTTCCCACGCCGGGCGGCGGTGGCGGCCCGCCGTCATCGCACAGACGCACATTGGAACGCGAACGGCGGACGGTGCCGCGAAGCCCCGCCGACCCAACCTATTACCGGGCTTCCGAGCGAGGTATGCCATGCGACGCGTGACGACATCGCGACGGGTCCGGCGTTGCCGCGACTTCCAGCACTGGGATATCAGCGTCGTCTCAGCAGCACTCCCGCTGGGGGGTCGAGGGTGGATGCCGTCATTCCGACGTCTTTCCAAGACCTTGCCCCGCCGATCCAACCTATTACCAGGTTAAAGGTGAAATATAGGTGCCGACCTATATTATGCCTTTAACACATCTAGGTTAAAGGCATAATACAATGGCAGACACATGTTATGGGCATAACACATTGGGGACACCCTAGGGTCACTTAAGGCTCTCAGGGGCCTCAGGGGGCCAACCCGGGCAGCGGTTCTCACCTGGCGGGGTTCTCACCTGGCGAGGGGTTCTCACGTGGCGAGGGCACCCCTGCCCGCCGCCGCGAGGAGCCCCCATCACGCGGCGGATGATCGCCCCATTCCGAGCAGGCGATCCATCGCGTCGTCATCAATCGAAGCTGGCGTCATTCCCGCAATTGGATAATGCCTGCACAGTGCCTCTCCCAATGGCCGCGACTCTGCGATCACCAGATACACGGGCACACCCAGACAGCGGGTCGCAAACCGCAGGGCACGGCGAAGATGGTGCGACGTTGTGGCCAGCATGAGTTCGCGATCATCAAACCGAATCGGCAGCACGCGAAACTGCCAGGCCTGCCTGCGCGTGATGAGACCAAGAGCGCGGTTATCAATCATCTCGTGAAGTGGATCGATCCGCTGCGCCATGCCGATGTACTGCGTCTGCCATGCCTCTTCGATGTACTCGGTCGGCAAGTTGAAAAGCTTCTCGCACAAGAGGCCAAATGGCTCGCCTGTCGCAAGCTGGGCCGCAAGCACTTCATGAACCTGATGCGTTGTCAGGCGACCTTCGCGCAGCAGGATGTCACCAATACGGACGTGCATATCACTCCCTTCCAAAGAGGTCGCCTCGCGATGGTCTATCGACGCTTGCATGCAGCAGTCGATGGAGAATCTCCAAAACGGCCTGTCGTTCCGGACGAATCAGGCGGTCGTGCGGTCTGGTGAACGGGGGCAGGCTGAGGCTGAATCGTCTGGCGCATAAGGGTTGCGAGCCAGTTGGACGCTCGAAGGTCCGATCATTTTTCTGATTCAGCGGGAGGCTGTCAGCCAGAGATCATCGACTTCGAAAGCAGGGCATGTGCAGACTGACGGTCAATCCTGCACATCATCAGGCTCGGCTGAGTTCAGGATGAAGGCGAGCACCGGATCGCGATTGAGCTGATGACGAACAACAGCATGCCGAAGCAAGGCGCAGGTCGATCGCTCCAGATCGGCGAGTTGCTGCAATGCGTGCAGAGAAGGATGTGTTCGCTTGGCATCCATGGGGTTGACCAGTTCGCCATCTCGCATTCTCTCAAGGAGGGATTGGGAAAGGCGGTCCCGTTCCGCAACAGCACCGGGTTGCGTCCATGCAACGCATCCGCGGAGAATCTCCCTGCGAATGTGGTTTCCAGCCAATCGATAGCGATGCTCGATGCCATCCACTTCTGCAAGGAGGACGTCATGAGTGCTCGCCGATGTTCGGATGCGCTCGATTGCGAGCTCCACGGGTGATTGACGGTAGAGGCCCGGGAGTGATTGCTTCTCCCAAACTGCGTTGTATGCCAGGCGTTGTTCAGCATTAAGGAGATCAAGGATTGCCTGACGAAACTCCATTTGCAGAGCCTTGACTGAGTCAGTGATCGCTGCAAGGCGAGTTCGAGCCTGCTGCTCGGCACGCTGATCTTCCCTGACCACCGCAGTCACGAGCTGAGTGGTCAGCGGGTCGAAGGCAGTCGCAAGATGGTGCACGATTGGTGCGGAGCTCTGCGCGTATTCCAGCGAGAGCTTCGAGATGGAAGTCTGCTGATCTTCTGAAAGCGTGACGACCGTGAGTGCGAGAAAGGGATCGCCAAGCTCAAGATCGCGCTGACTGGGGTCGATCTCAAGCAACCAGTCTCGCCATTCAGCGGCCCTCGCTTGCATGAGCCACCGATTCGTTACGGCGGGCTCGTCGGCCAGCAAGGCTGCTACATCGTTGACGAATCGGGAAAATAGATTCCGCCGCTTTGTGTTCCATTCTTCGACCCTCGCTCGAATGTTGGCAGTATCTCCTTGACCGCCCTTCATCACTTCTTGGGCCCATTCAGAAAGAGCTTGCCACTCGATATCGTATACCTGGCGGTAGCGATCGAACGACTCGAGCACGAGAGTTGCACGCACATCGTCATCCAGCGATTGGGCAAACGTCCGAACCTCGGCTTCCTGCAGAACGGGTTCGCGCGTCTGCGGGTACGAACGTTGCGCAAGGGCAGTGTGCACCGCGAGGAGAGCGAATAGCGCGCTGAGCGCGGGGATGCGATTGCGATTCCATGTCATTGCAGGTCCTCGATCTGCTGGTGGAATCTGGCAGACAGGGCTTCCATCGCCATGATCGCTGCTGCGACGCGCTCTGCCATGGCTGATCGCTCAGCCTCAAATGGCTGTTCTGTCCGCACAGTTCCGTAGACCTGATCGAGCAATCGCTCGCCGTGGGAGCCGCTGTACGCGAGCCACACTGCCTCGTGCTGCCGCGAAAGTATTGTGCTCGTCTCATGCCATTGCTGCACGGCATCTTCGGCCACTCTCAGCGCTTCACGTGCCGCTGGTTCGTCAAGTCTGCTGGCCAGTTCAAGCGAACGGCTGATGCGGTCCAGCAGCGGCTGGGCAGGGCTGAGATATGGGTGAAACGCAGGTTCGAGCTGCAGTCGCATGCGAATGCGGTCACGGCGCTCAAGTTGCTCACAGAGCAGATCAATCGAAGCCAGTTGAAATCGCCGCACTTCAATGGCCCTCCGCATGAGCGCGACATTTTTCTCAGCCATGCCAGTTACCCGGACTGTCACACCCCGGTCTTCGCCCTCGGCAACTTCCTCCCGGGCTGGGTCAATGAAGGCGTACATTGGCCATTGACCGGTCAAATTCGGCTGCATCATCTCCCGTTCAAGCTGGCGCAAGAGTCGATCGAGTTCGTGGTCATAGCGCTCCCGCCAGTCGGTCACCATCTCATTGAGGTCGGTCATCGCGTCGAGAGCGACTCCTGCCGTCAGGAGGTCTGGCCCCAGGACGAGCCCGGTGGCCTCACGGCACCAGGTGTGCGGACCGAGCAGCCGATCGCGGCGTCGCTGCCGTAGAACTGACTCGATCGCATCCTGCATTTGCGGCAATGGAACCGTCGCCAGTGCAGTCAATCCATCCAGGAGGCGCTTCTCCAGCACAAGCCGCGTGTCGTAGGCACGACGGCGAATCGAGCGCGCGACAGAGAGTCGCTCAGCGGCCTGCGAGGGGTTCCAGCCATCGATCGAAAGCGGCATGAGACTTGTCGACCATCGCATCAGAATCGGCTCCAATTCCTTCATCGTCTCCCAGTCGACTGTGTACGTGACGAAGAATGAACGAACGGTATTGATGGCCGCGGCTGGGACGCCGACTGTCTCAACCAGACTCTCGAACCTGTCTTCAGAAAGAGGTGGGTAAACATCCCCTGTCGCAACAATCGCGCAGGCGCACGCCGAGCATGCAGCCAGTTGCGAGATCATTGGCGGTTCCTCAGATTCTCAGGAATCCGCCACGAAATGTGAACAACCTCCTCAGATCCGAATGATATGTTCGCAGAAGAGTTTCTGACGCGGGCCTCTATCGGACCGAGCCATCTAGCTGGTCGCTTTCGGATCAATGATCCGGGGTCAATCAGCGTCCAACTGATGTGCAACGCATGCCGCTCGCCACCGAGTCCTCCGTCTTGCACCCAAAATACTGGAGGCGTTTGCTCTAAATTGACAAAGTCTAGGAGAAGGTCGCCCTGAACTTGAACGTCACCGCTTACCATAGCCACTCGACGCGGGATAAATCGGGTCATTGCTTCAGGCATCGCAGAGGCGGTGACAATGAACCTTTGTTTGCTGCCATCAGAAAGGTGGACGGACGCCGACTCACGGTGCGCACCGGGGTGCGAGATGTCAAAGTTCAGTTGCAATGACATTCCGCCGCCCGCCGGGATGCGATTGCTGCTGGGTGTAACATTGACACAGCCGCAGCTTTTCACGATATCGAGAATAGTCAGCGCACGATCAGTTGGATTGCGGACGGTGAATGTATGGGTGACCGCTACCGCATGCGTGTCGTAGACAACGTGACCCGCGTCATGCACTTCTACGTGATCTGGAAGCCTTTCCGCTCCGCGCTTGCAGCCGACCAATGACGCGACAACGAGCAAAGTTTCCACGAATGCGATCGCGCGATTCATACGTCACCTGCGTGATCGTGCGGGGCATCCTCTGCATAATGTCCGTGCTCCAGCCACCGGCGCAGATTCTCACCCACATCCCCGGTGAGCGGTTCATCGGTGATGAAGAGCCGCCCGTTCATATTGAGATGTGTTGTGCCGAGCTCGTAGCCAATGTTGTAGCGTGAGTCGGACACTTTCATCGGCGCTACAAGAGGAGAGCGGAACTCGACATCTGCTGCGTCGATTTTCCGAATGTCACCGAGTTCGACGATCTCGATGCCCCACCCCGGACGTCTGCCGACAACCAGCCGAACACCGATTTCAGCCGTTTCGGCCAGCAGGTTCCCCATTTGCGACGATGGGTCACCAAAGTTGATCCAGCTCGTCGATACCAGCCGCCGATCGGCGTCGCCCCGTGGTCTGTCGAAGATTGAGATTTCGACTCGCACAACGCGAACTCCATGCTGATTACGCTCTGCGATGATGGCACTTTCAGCTTGTTCATCCTTGCCGTTGGGCGTTGGCGTTGGCAGAGACGTCGTCCACCGTGTGGTCTGGTCTGCAACGTCGAATGCCGGGCCTTCGAGAACGCCTGCGTCGAGGAGATCAAGGATCGTCAGACGATGAGGGTACTGAAACATGCTCCAACCCTGCCATGTGAGCGCGGGAATCGCCCAGTGACTTGGAAGAATTTCCGCTGAGATCGTGGCGCTGGCACCTGCTTCCCCATCCGTGCTCGTCACCGCAATCATCGCGACCAAACCATTCCACGTCATGACAGTTCGCGTATCGCCCTGCATTTGCGATTCGGGGTGAATCCAGGAGTAGACGCGCGAGAGGCGGAAACGGCTGCCATCCCAGTAGCTGGTCCAATCAGTGATCAGCGTACAGTTGCGTTCCGAGACTGCATCTTCGGGAACCTCCGGATCGTTGCCGCTGTAGTACGCTGTTGTGAACGATACCTCCGCACCGGTCAGGGCATCCAGAGATGCTTGGGCGAACTCGCGTAACTCATCTGTCGAAACGAGTCGACGGTTCGGTGGGGGGTCAGCCTGGGCGTCTGTTGACCCCACGGAGAACGCAATCTGAAGAGCCACCAGGATCAGAGGGAGTTTCATCGGATACTCTCGTTTCCAGAAGTCAGGGAGTCGTGCACGAGTCCTGCCAACACGGCACCTTGTGGTGATGAATCAACGTGCCACCACAGAATCTCTTGCCGTTGGGGACCGGCGAATTCTGACAGGTGCCCGAAACTTCGTACCCACAAGCTGCTCTCGATCCTTCAGTGATATCGCACTGGAACCCAGGCGCAAATATACACCACACACCCATCGTGGCGTTGTCGGTCGCGCAAAACCAACAGGACGCCCCTAGACTCTGAGTCACGCAATTCAGAACCGGATCAGCGCAGCTGTACGGCCCGTCCTGTGTAAGGCAGATATGATCCGTCATGACAACCGGCGGTGGTCCGAATGCTGCACCCAAAAGAAAGAAACCCGCTATCGAAGGCATACTTCATATGAATCTGCTTTACGAGACAGTACCAATTCCCAAGAGTAGCCTGTTTTCAACTCATGTCCATTTAATGTTAATTAATGTCAACTAGGATCCATACGTCGGCAGCCAGACACTGATCGACATCGCTTACCTGCTCACCCGTGCTACGGTCACACTGCATACGCCGAAGGTCAGCGGATGCTGGCTCATCTCGCCTGTGAAGCCTGCTGCCTGGACCGCGCTCCGCAGTGCATCGCCTTCCATGAAGGTATCAATCGAGCGTGGGAGATAGCGATAGGCACCTTCGCGATCGCGCGCGATCAGCGATGCTGTGCGCGGCATGATGTGATTCGAATACAGCGCATTGCACGCCCGAACAACACGATTGCGAGGGCGGCTGAACTCGAGCACAACAAGTCTGCCACCCGGCCGCAACACCCTTCTCATTTCGCGCAGGGCAGCGTGCGGGTCATCCACATTGCGCAGACCAAATGCTATCGAAACAACATCGAATGTTGCATCGTCGAATGCAAGGCTGGTGGCATCGCCTTCTTCAAAGCGCAGGTTGAAGTTGGCCTGGTCTGCCTTGTGGCGCGCGATTTCGAGCATGGCTGGCGTGAAGTCGAGGCCAATGACTTCGCTGACGCCTGCTCTGGCAAAGAGGATTGCAAGATCGCCTGTGCCGCACGCCACATCCAGCACGCGATGTTGTGGCTCGACCTGTGCAAGCCTGACAGCGGCGCGGCGCCAGGCCTGATCGCGGCCGAAGGAATGCAGACGGTTGTTGAGGTCATATTGCCGGGCAATGCTGGTAAACATCCGCTGGACGCGTCCCGCCTTGTCGGCTGCGTGATGGGGGTTGTCACGCAGCTCAGCAGAAGTCCATGCCCGCTGAAGGGTTGCGCTGTCGGATGGAGTCTCTGAAGGCATGAGACTGATACTATTCAGCAACGGGCGCACCAGCGCCAGCAGAGGACTTTTACAGGAAGGATGAACAACAATGAACGCGACACATTTCCATACAACCACAATCGCAGGCGCTGTGCTTCTTACAGTGTCTGGACTCTTCTCGGCTGGTTGTACCCGCAACGCAGCCACCAATCGCATGCAGTTTGATCTGCTCAGCACGCAGGATGAGATTGCCCTGGGCGTCGAGGCCATGCCCGCACTCGTCAAAGAATATGGCGGCGAGGTAAGCGCCCCGGAGCTGCGCGAGTATGTGCGGAACATTGGCCAATCGATGGCTGTGACGACGGAAGCTGAAAATCCGCAGCTGCCCTGGGAGTTCACCGTTCTGGATTCGGATGTGATTAACGCGTTCGCCCTGCCGGGCGGCAAAGTGTTTATCAGTCGCGGCCTGATGGATTACATGGACAATGAGGCCCAACTCGCAGCCACGCTTGGCCACGAGATCGGGCATGTGACAGCGCATCACATTGATGAACGTCTCAGTCAGTCGATGGGGGCTCAACTCATTGGCGAGATCGCTGGTGCAGCAGCAGGTGGCAGCGGGTGGGGGCAGGCGGTGCCATATGTGGTGGGTGCAGGTGGACAGGCGTATCTGCTGAAGTTCGGCCGCGATCAGGAGCGAGAATCCGACCGTCTTGGCTTGCGCTATATGACGAATGTGGGGTACGATCCGATGGGCATGGCTCAGATGCTCCAGATTCTCGTGAATGTCTCCGGCGGCGCTCGTCAGCCTGAGTTTCTCTCGACACATCCCAATCCCGAACGCAGATACAAGGAAGCGTTGGAGCTTGTCGAGAGCGAATACTCCCACACGCAAGGCAGTCCGGATTTTGATCTACACCGCGAGCGTTTCGAGCGACAGGCACGACCGTACCTCAAGGCCCCGCCTGCGGCTGTCGCGTGGGGCATGTGGTGGATGAATGGGAATGGTCAACCGCCAGCCATCCTCTGGTGTCAGCATTGCCGTGATGAGGCAACCGCAGAAAGTTCGGCGTTGCCGGGCGACATTCGCCGATAACCTGACACATGACTATGATGCGCCAGCACTGCCGCCGCGAATCCAGGGGATGAAAAACCATGATCATTGATCTGCGAGCACGCATCTGGTCCAGCCTCGAGCAGTTCGGACACGAATTGGCTGAACGGTTGCGCGCCCGCTACGCAGAGCGGTGGGATCAGCTGGACGCGTCATCTTCTTCGTTTGATCGGGCCATGGCGTGTGCGGATGTGGTGTGTGTGCATGGCTTCCGTTCACACCGATTGGGTGCTGCAGTTCCCAACGAACTGATTGCAGAGTTCATCAGCCGCGATCCCGGTCGGCGTGCAGGCATTGCGGGGATTGATCCGCTTGCACCTGATGCTCTGGACGAACTGGAAGCCGCGATTGATCTGGGCATGTGCGGCCTGTCGATCTCTCCCGGCCTTCAGGGCTTTCACCCGACCCACTCTGAGGCCATGCGGATTTATGAACGCGCTGCGGCTGCGGGCCTGCCGGTCTTTGTAACCAATGACATTCCCCTGCCTGCATCTGCGATTCTCGATTTCGCAAGGCCGAGCGCGTTTGATGAAGTTGCCCGCTCGATTCCCCAACTGCGCATTGTCATGGGCGATGTGGGACAGCCGTGGATGAATGAAACGCTGGCCCTCATCGGCAAGCATGAGTATGTCTATGCAGACGTTTCGACGGTTGTGAGTCGGCCCTGGGAGCTGTACACCACATTGCTGAGCGCTGCATCGGCCCGTGTGATGGACAAGATTCTCTTCGGCTCGGGCTTTCCGTTTGAAACGCCAACGCATGCGATTGAGTCGCTGTATTCCGTGAATGCCTACAGCCAGGGGACGCAGTTGGCGTCGATCCCGCGCTCACTGATCCGCAGCGTCGTCGAGCGCGACAGCCTTGCGATTCTTGGCATCGATGTGATCACATCCGGGACGAGCATTTCCGAAACTGAGCATGCGGAAGTCGATCGCGCACAATCGCGCGTCTAGCCGCATACAATCCCTCGCGGTCCGCGTAGCTCAATTGGATAGAGCGCTGCCCTCCGAAGGCAGAGGTTGCAGGTTCGAGCCCCGCCGCGGACGCTTTGCAGTGGATCTTTCATGACGATTGATGACTTTCAGATATTGATCCGGGAGCGCTACTACGCGACTGATGAAGCTCGCGGCCCTGCTGCAACCTTCCTCTGGCTCACCGAAGAGTTTGGCGAACTCGCAGAAGCAATCGCCAGGCGAGAGCGCGGCGACGGTGATGATGCCAACCTGCGCGAAGAGTTCGCAGATGTCATGGCCTGGCTGGCAACCCTGGCCAACATTACCGGCGTCGATCTCACCGCTGCAATACACGAGAAGTACATCAACAACGGCGGACCCGCGGGAACCAAGTAGCCCAGCGTCATTGGCTGTTGTCATCGGCAACGCGGCGTGGCCGCCACCCGCTACACTGTTTCCCATCATGCCTTCTTCGATCGATCGCATTTTCACAGAACTCCGTACACAGAAGCGCGGCGGCATCATGCCATTCATTACAGGTGGGTTCCCCCGCAGCAATCTGCTCGGGCCACTCCTGCGGGCCCTCGATTCTGCTGGCGCGGACATTGTTGAAGTTGGCATTCCCTTTTCCGATCCGATCGCAGATGGACCTGTGATCGCTGCATCGATGCATGAAGCGCTGCAGCGGGGGGCAACTCCAGAGTCGATCATGCACGAAGTTCGCGCTGTCCGCGATGACATTGCATGTGGCGTGATTGCTATGGTGAGCTGCTCGATCGTTCACGCGATGGGAGAGCGGGCATTTCTGCGGCAGTTGCGCGAGCATGGCTTTGATGGCGTGATCGTGCCGGATATCGACGCGGGTGACAGTCCCAGCCCGGGCGCGCGTTTATCTGAAGCAGCTGGTGAACTTGATATGAGTTGCACATTTCTCATTGCGCCCGGCACGCCGCCAGAGCGGGCGGCCGCGCTTGCGTCGCTGTCGCGCGGCTTCGTGTATCTGCTCGCGCGGGTCGGCATTACCGGCGAGCGCAGCGAAGTGCCCGACGTGGCTGCCCAGGTGCAACGATTGCGGGAAGTCACCGACTTGCCGATTGCAGTGGGGTTCGGCATTTCAACCCGCGAACATGTGCTCGCTGTGCACCAGCATGCAGATGCGGCGATTGTCGGCTCAGCCCTGGTGCGGCGGATGGGTGAGGCGGAAGATCCCGTGGCTGCGGCTGGGGATTTTGTGCGATCGCTTGTCGATGCCTGAGGCAGGATTGGGCGATAGAATGGAGTGCTCACGTGCCGGCGTCCGATGACGACCGGGGCCGTTGGACGGATGGCTCGCGAACCTGGTCAGGGCTTGATCGCAGCAGCCATAAGCGTCGTTGTCCGGGCCTTCGGTTTCCTGGTCGTCATCGGCCGCCGTCGCAAGCGAGCACATGTATGGCGACCGCGCCGCAATCTATGATGTGGCTGTGCCTTCTTCGCCGCAAACTGTCTCACTCACGACCGCCCTCATCGAACTGCCCGGCGTTGGTCCGCGCCGCGCTGCTGCACTGCGGCGAATGGGATTGCGCTGTGTGGCAGACCTCATCCTCCACATTCCCAGCCGCTACGAAGAACACATGGGCGAGCGCACTGCAGCGGAGGTTGCGGGTGATGTCGGACCCGACCATGGCGCATCATCTTCCGCATCGCTTTCCGTGCGTGGCGAGATTCACACCACCCGCCAACGCCCGGGCGGCCGCTCCCGCTTCGAAGCCACACTCTTTGATGGCACGGGCACCGTTCTGCTCACGTGGTTCAACGCGCCCTGGATGAAGCAGAAGCTCCATCCGGGCATGACCATCCGCGCGTGGGGTAAGGCCAAGCGCTTTGGCGATTATCTGCAGCTTGTGAATCCGCAATGGGAGATGATCGCGATCGAAGCAGAGGTCGCAGGCAGTGGCGAACATCTTTCGCCGATTTATCCAGCCAGTGAAGAAGTGACATCCGTGCAGATTGCGCGGCTGGTTGATGGTGCGCTCGATCAGGCGCTTGCGTGTATTGAAGATCATCTGCCCGCGACGTTTCGCAATGAACGCGCTCTGGTTTCGCTGCCGGATGCGTATCGCATGGTGCATCGACCCAGGGATGAGGATGAAGTGCTCTCGGGCAGACGGCGTCTTGCATTTGATGAGCTGTTCATGCAGCAGTTGGGCGTGATGCTGCGACGTGAAGCGAGGCGATCGAGTTGGCGCGCGATTGCGCTGCCACACAGTGAGGCCATTGCGGCGCACATTGAGCAGCGCTTTCCGTTTGATCTGACTGCGTCGCAGCGCGTCGTGATTGAGGAAATCACCCGTGACATCGGGCGCGATTCGCCCATGAACCGCCTGTTGCAGGGAGATGTCGGATCAGGAAAGACCGTTGTGGCGCTGTATGCACTGCTCATGGCCATCGCGGCTGGACATCAGGGTGCGCTGCTCGCGCCTACGGAACTTCTTGCGGAACAGCACTTTTCCACCATTGCAGCAATGCTCGAGGGTTCGCGGGTCGACATGACACTGCTGAGCGGATCGCTGACTGCAAAGCTGCGCGGTGAGCGGCTGGAACGCATCGAGCGTGGCGAAGTTGACCTTGTCATCGGCACGCACGCACTCCTCAGCAAAGGTGTGCGATTCAGCAGTCTGGCTGTTGCGGTTGTTGATGAACAGCATCGCTTTGGCGTGGAACAGCGATCATTGTTGCGGACCCGCTCCAATGAAGAGAACCTCGCAGCGCACACGCTCATCATGACCGCAACGCCCATCCCGCGCACACTTTCGCTCACGCTGTTTGGCGATCTGGATGTGTCGACCATTCGGGGCATGCCCCCTGGTCGCACGCCCATCGCGACACGCATCATGAGTGAACAGCGGGCGGGTGAGGTCTATCAGCATCTGCGCGATCGCATCGCGCGTGGCGAGCAGGCATATGTCGTTGTTCCCGTCATTGATGAGTCAGATGCAGGATTGAAAGATGTCCACACGCATCTTGAATATCTGCAGACAGACTGGCTTCCCGATGCAAAGCTCGCAGCCATGCATGGACGGCTGAGCCGCGATGAGCGCGAACGCATCATGAATGACTTCCGCAGCGGCGCAATCGATGCGCTGATCGCAACCACAGTCATCGAGGTTGGCGTTGATGTTCCCAATGCAACCATGATGGTGGTCGAGCATGCTGACCGCTTCGGCCTGGCCCAACTGCATCAGCTGCGTGGCAGAGTGGGACGGGGCGGCAAGCGCAGTGTGTGCGTGCTCCTCAGCGATCCTGCAACAGATGTGGGAAAGGCGCGTCTGAATGCACTGGCAGACTCCAGTGATGGCTTTGCCATTGCCGAGCGCGATCTGGAAATTCGTGGACCTGGTGAACTTTTTGGAACCAGGCAATCGGGCGCTGCGCCATTTCGAGTTGCTGAGTTGCCACGCGACGTCAAACTGCTCGAACTCGCGCGGCGTGATGCACAGGCCTGGATCGAAGCCAACCCGGCACTGGCTGGCGACGATCTCGCGCTGTTGCGCAGGCGGTTGCGGAAGTCACACGGTGATGGGCTGGGTCTTGCGGATGTCGGGTGACGGTGGGCGGGGACTGAAGTCCCCGCGCCCCGACAAAAATCCCGACAAATCATTGCCCCGATGAAGGCAGCAGTGGTTCGAGCACGCGTCGCAACAGTTGGGCCTGTTCACCGACGCGACCGTCCGCTGTGGCCCGCAGTTGGGCAAGAGCGATCTGCACCTGGCGGTCCTGGCCGAGGGCGTGATATGCGATTGCCTGCACCATCCGCAGTGTGCCTTCATCGGCGCCTTTGGCGCGGCCATCCTCGGCAGCAAGCAGCGCATCATCAAAGCGCTGCTGCACGATCATTGCGACGGCCAGCGCTGCATCGAAAATGTTGCCCGCTCGATCAAGGGTGCTGCCGCGCCTGATCCACAGTTCTGCGTTGTCGCCGTCGCCGTCATCGAGATAGAGATACGCAACATCAATGTAGATATCGAGACTCGCGGGCTCAACAGCCAGGACGCGCAGGTAGGTTGCGAGTGCGTCATCGTTGCGACCTGCGGTTCGATACGCGTGGCCGAGGTTCGCAAGCGCGCCCACATGGTGTGGCTGGAGTTCGATGGTGCGTTCGAAGGATTCGATGGCAGGCAGGACTTGGCCGCGCATGTATCGCACCAATCCCAGTCCGAAGTGGTAGCGAGCTGCTTCGGGATCGAGCGCGACGGCCCGTTCTGAATGCTGCAGCGCCTTGGCGGTATCTTGTGAGGCAGATGCGTACTGGGCCAGCAGGTTATGGACGCGCGCAATGTCCGGATCGACGGCGAGGATACGTTCCGCGGTGCTGATGCCAGGCCCGAGTCTTTCCGCAAGGCCTTGTGCATAGGCGTTGTAATACTGCGCTTCGACAGGCATGGTTTCAAGAATCTTGCCGGTCTGAGCAAAGTGGTCAGCGGCTTCAGCACGTCCATCAGCGCTGTAGGCGATGCCCTGGAGCATTTCCAGTTCGCGCGGATCCATCGATTCGTTGGGTTGCCAGAGGTGGAAGGTGAGTGATTCGGGTGGCCCGTGTTCGGTTCTGGCTGCAAGGCGCTGCGCTTCGGGAGCGGGGGTGCGCTGGATCAGGTGATCTGTCATGGTGATCTGGATCACATCCTGTGTTCGGCGCTGCGGCATATGACACACGGTGCAGTCTGTCGTCTCGAGCGTTGTGTTGCCCGATGCAATCTGCATGGCTGTCAGATTGCAGTCATCGATCACATGACATTCCAGACATTTGCCCCGGTACCAGGATGCCCGCTCGACAGGTTCGATGCGCCTGTGCGGATCGTGACATGTGAGACAGTTGAGTCCGTTCTCGCTGCGCAGATGACAGCGACTCTGGTAGAGGCGATAGGGATGATGATTGATATCAAAGCGATCTTCTCCGCCATGCCAGTTGGGCGCATCGAAATCCAGCACGGTGAGGTATTCTGAGAGTGGTTCGCCCGGCCGATATGAGTAGATGGTCCTGCTGGGATGCGTCACGCGCGTGGTGACTTCACTCGCTGGTTGAGCATGACACTGCAGGCAGACAT
>JBPCKF010000049.1:0-27905 GCA_051004555.1 Phycisphaerales bacterium
ACATTATAGCGGTCAGTGCTGCCCTGCGCCCAGCGTGACTTCACAACGCGATTGAACCTGTCCAGGCCATCATACTCATCACCGGAATCGAACAACTGCCGCCACCCGAGCCCCCAGCAGTCATCTCCCCGTCTGATCGGCGTTGGCTGGCATACGCACTTCGCAAATCGGCGTCTCGTGAACTCAGCCCTCATCATGTCGACCGCGCCCAATCTGAGCCACGGAGTCCCGAACTTCCAAGTTCTGCCCGAGAACTTCAATGATGTGCTTCGCATTTGTGAAGATCGTCCGGACATTGATGATGTTCAGCGGCTGCAGAGCGCAGTTGCACGGCTGCGCAAGCCAGCTCAGCGCCTGATTATGCATGTTCACCCGGACATTTGCGCTGCGCAGCTCACGTGCTACAGAATCCAATTCGTCCGGGGACGCCTCGGCAGTCTGTTCATGCATGTAGGCGAAGCTCGCGTTGAGGTCCTTCAGGGCATCTTCCCGACGGAATCTGACACCAGCGAGCACTTCTATCTGGCTAAGATCGAGTGATGTAAGTATTCGGCAGCGCTCGAAACAGAGGCATCAGCATGGAGGACACGCGATGCGACGATGGAAACTATCAATGACTGGACATTGCTTTGCCAAACACGAATGACAGCCAGCGCTTCGAGCGCACCCGCAGCGACCATGCTACCGAGACCGCGGAGGACTACGTTGAGGCGATCCTCGACCTGATCGAGCGCGACGGCGAGTGCCGGATCACACCACTCGCCGAACAATTCGGCGTCACTCACGTCACCGCATCGAAGATCATCCGTCGCTTGAGCCGCGATGGCCTGGTGATCGCCAAGCCACGCGAGCCGATCACGCTCACCGCGGAAGGCCGCCGCCTCGCCCGGCATTGTCGTGAACGGCACGATGTGGTCTACCGGTTTCTGCTTGCGATCGGGGTCGGCAAGCGGATTGCCGCTGTGGACACCGAGGGAATCGAGCACCACGTCAGCCCGCAAACCCTGAAACGGATGCGCGCCATCGCAGACTCCGGACGACTTCGATCAGGTTGACAGGTGTTGTAGCCACGGCTACAGTACATCTTGTAGCCACGGCTACGTCCATCGTGCTCGTCAACCGGAGTCCTCGCATGCGAACACCCATTCTTCTCGCATCCCTCACTATGCTGACCACCGCCGCCCACGCTCAGGATGATGGGCCAGCAGTTGACAAGAGCCGGTATTCACTCTTCAATCCGACACCGCGCGAGCTGTGGCGCCCGATGAGTGCGGACCGGCCGGATTTCACTGAGAGCCCATACACAGTCGATGCTGGGGCGGTGCAAATCGAACTGAGCTTCATTGACTATGCCAGGAACGGTGATGAGGAAACCTGGATGGTCGCACCTGTCAACCTCAAACTCGGTCTGCTCAACGATGTCGACCTCCAGTTCGTCTTCGACCCCTATATCAACGCAGATGATGGCGCGCAGACACGCCAGGGATTCGGCGACACGCAGTTCCGACTCAAGATAAACCTGTGGGGCAACGATGGCGGCGACACCGCGTTCGCGTTCATGCCCTTCATTCAGATCCCGACAGCCTCTGACGATCTCGGCAGCGATCACGTCGAAGGCGGTTTCATCTTCCCGTTCGCGACTGATCTGGCTGAGGGAATCGGGTTCGGGCTGATGTTCGAAGCCGATTTCGTGTACGACCACGTGGACGAGGGTTACGACATCGACTTCGTCGGGACAGGCGTTCTCGGCTTCGACATGACGGATGAACTCGGCCGCTACGTCGAGGGCATCGGCATCGCGAGCACGGCTCCGATGTGGACTTCCGTGGCATCCTCGGCGTCGGCGCGACCTACGCTCTGACCGAGGACATGGTGCTCGATGCGGGTGTGAACATCGGGCTCACCGGCGATGCGGACGACGTAAACTTTTTCGGTGGCATCACCGTTCGATTCTGATGACTTGACCGAGCACCTCCGCCCGGCGGACTAAGATTCATTCTCCGATGAGCACCCAGCGCTCTCGAGGTGAACTCTCGATTGGTCGCCCGTCACATGAGCATGGCATGGAAGCGGAACGCGAACTCGATCGCGCTATGCTGCCCCCTGATGGAGCGAGATCACAGCGCCCGTCGGATCCTTGATGGTACAGAACGAGCCGTGATTGTTGGGAATCTCGATGATCGGCGTGAGGGTGGTGGCGCCGAGTTTCTGAGCGCGCTCGACGTGGGTGGCAAGATTGTCGACGCCGATGTATCCCATCCAGTGTGGCGGCACATTGTGGGCTGCGACTTCGGGCGGCATGGTCATGCAACCGCCGACGTAAGTTTCGCCGTTCTTGAACATGGTGTACACACCGGTCGGCCCCATGTCCATTTCGTCGGTTGTCCAGCCGATGAGCGCGGTGTAGAACGCGACTGCAGCTTCGCGATCGGTCGTGACGAGTTCGTTCCAGACAACGGCAGTGCCGAGCGGGCCAGGTTCGTTGCCATGGAAGAGTGTGAAGTGGCCGCCCTGTGGATCGTTGACGACTGCGAAGCGGCCAACGTTAGGAATATCGAGCGGGCCGTGAAAGACGCTGCCGCCGAGGTCCTTGAGCTTTTCGACTGAAGCATCAACATCATCGACAGCAAGGTAAGTCATCCAGTGCGGCGGTGGCGCCTCTTCCCAGCCGGGGCCAGTCATTTCCATGCAGCCGCCAAACATGACGCCGTCATGCATGAGGAGCTTGTAGATACCGGCCGGACCCATGTCCATGTCCTGCGTCTCCCAGCCGAGCAACTTCTTGTAGAAGTCGATAGCCGCCTTCTGATCGGTGGTCATGAGTTCATGCCAGCAGATGGATCCTGTCGTGGCCATGTTGGGTGACGGGGTTGTTGTAGATTCAGCCATGTGGTGTGCTCCTTCGATTTCTGTGATAACCCCGGAAGAGCAGGCGTGCAGTGGATGGTAGGCCTGACTCCTGTGAGGGAGTGGTGTCTTGTTCTCGGGTCGGCTGTGACCGGGCGGTTCGAATCGTCCTACCATTCTCGCTATGGTGCTCACGAAGCCACACGACAAGTCCAGCGCACATGAAGCAGCCACTCGTGTGGTGGAAGTGCATCAGCGCATTGTGGAGTTTGTGCGGGCGGGCCAGACGCTGCCCGAGATTGATGGTTTCATTGCCCGCGTGCTTGATGATCTGGACTGTCGCAGCGCGTTTCTGCGTTACAAGATTCGCGGTCATCCGCCTTTTCCGAGTCATGCATGTATCAGTGTGAACGACTGTGTTGTGCATGGCACGCATGTTTCCCGTCGTGGTCCACTTGAGCCGGGCGATGTGGTTTCCATCGACATTGGCGTGAGCCATCGCGGCTGGGTGGGGGACGCTGGCTGGACATATGCCATCGAACATCAGACTGATGTCGCCCAGCGCATGATGAAATGTGGCAAGGAAGCGCTGGCAGTTGGTATTGCGGCGCTCACCGCGGGCAGTCGCCTGGAAGTGTGGGCTCAGACTGTCGAGCCATTTGTGGAAGACGACTACGGGTTTTATCTGGTGGAAGGGCTGGGCGGGCATGGCTACGGCCGCAAACTGCATGGGCCGCCTTATGTTTCCAATGTCATGCCTGTGCATCGCAGCGACTGGGTGGATGCGGATGTCGTGTTGGCACCGGGACAGTTGCTGGCGGTTGAACTGATGATGACGGAGCATTCGCGCGAGATCATCAGCGAAGGTCGCGACTGGCCCATTTACACTGTCGATGGCGGTCTTGCTGTGCATTATGAATCGGATGTGATGATCGATGAAGCTGGTCCGATCAATCTCACAGCGGGCATGTTTGATCTGCCGGACATTGTCGGTTTGTAATCGGCGTATTTGTTTCCTTACTTTCTCTGAGGGTTGAAAGTTATGCTGTTCACCGCTGCATTGTTTTTGCTTGTTTCGAGCACGAATGTTTCGGGGCTTCTGAGCATTGCGCCGCCGCCCCCCAGCGAGAAGCACGCAGTTGTTGAGGTGCTGCACGGCGAAGAGTTGAGCGATGACTTCCGTTGGCTCGAAGCATTGGAAAGTGAAAGCGAAGCTGTCAAAGAATGGACGACCGCGCAGAATAACTACACGCGATCGATCCTCGACAATCTGCCACAGCGCGACCGTATCGAAGAGCGCATTGGCGAACTTATGACCATCGGGTCAGTCGGGGCGCCCACCATGCGTGGCAACCGCTATTTTTATCGCGAGCGGAAGGGGAGTGAGAATCAGTCCATCCTCTATCTTCGCGAAGGTTTTGATGGTGAGCCGCGCGTTCTGATTGATCCGAACACGCTCGATGAGCGCGGCCTCTACAGCCTCGACTGGACTGCACCCACGCACGATGGATCGTTGCTGGCGTTCGGACTTAGTTATGCAGGCGATGAAATGTCGGTGCTGTATGTCATGAATGTTGACACTGGCGTCTGGCTGGCAGATGAGATTCGCGGCAAAGTATTTATCACTGGCTGGCTGGCGGACAAATCCGGGTTTACCTACGGCAAACTTGATGACCCCGCCAACGCATATTCCCGTTCGTATTATTTTCACGAACTTGGTACCAACGCGCGGCAGGACCGGCACATTATTACGCAGGAAGAACCCAGCCGCATCCCCGGAGCCAGCCTCACTGAAGATGGCCGGTGGCTGATCGTCACCGTTTCTGATGGCTGGGTACGTAACGACCTGTACATCGCTGATGCTGATCGATGGATGCGCGATGGGACGAAGGAACTTATCCCGGTTGCAGTTGGTCTGGATGGTCGCTTTGGCGTTGCGTTCGTTCGCGCAGATGTCATGTATGTTACAACCACATTTGAATCGCCCAATGGCCGCCTTATGAAGATCGACATGAACGATCCCGAACAGGATCAGTGGAAAACAGTCATCGCGGAACGTGATACAGACGTTCTGCAGGGCGCGCGCGAAGCCCGCGATCGTTTTGTTGTGTCGTATGAGCAGGATGCTACAAGTCAGTTCGAAGCATTTTCATATGACGGGAAATCGCTGGGTCACATCGCGCTGCCGGGTTCGGGTCTGGGTTCCGCATCGATCGCCACCGAAGATGATCGAACCGAGGCGTTTCTGACGTACACAAGTTATAACGAGCCGACCAGTATCTATCGACTCGATCTCAAGCAGCCGGACGAGTTAACATTGTGGGCGCGGCCGGAAGTGCCGGTCGATCCGGAAAGCGTGATTGTCAAGCAGGTATTCTTTGCATCAGCGGATGGCACGCAGGTGCCGATGTTCATCGTGCATAAGAAAGGTCTCGAACTCGATGGCGGGAATCCTTGCGTGCTCTATGGATATGGCGGATTTAATGTTTCCATGACGCCCGGCTTCAGCGCCACGCGCTTTCCATGGTATGAAGATGGCGGCGTCTACGCAGTTGCCAATTTGCGCGGCGGAAGTGAATACGGCGAAGCCTGGCACAAGGCGGGCATGCTTGCCAATAAGCAGAATGTGTTTGATGATCTTTACGCAGCAGCTCAATATCTCATTGACAATGGATATACAAGTTCCGAACACCTGGGTGTACAGGGTGGGTCCAATGGTGGCCTGCTGACAGGCGTTGCGGTGACACAGCGACCCGACCTGTTTGCGTGCGCCATTTCTGCAGTGCCATTGCTTGACATGCTTCGTTATGATCAGTTTCTGATGGCGAAATTCTGGGTGCCGGAGTATGGCTCGCCTGCGAATCCTGAACACCACCGTTGGTTGCGCGCCTATTCGCCGTATCATAATATTGAAGCAGGCCAGAAGTATCCTGCAGTATTTTTTACAGCTGGTGAAAATGACAATCGTGTGCATCCGCTGCACGCTCGTAAGATGGCAGCCAAGATGCAGACAGTTGCAGGCAATGACATGAATGAGGATCCCATTCTGCTGTGGGTTGATCGCGAATCCGGCCACGGCTCTGGCAAGCCATTGCACCTGCGCATTCGCGATGTCGCCGATCAACACATGTTCCTGGCCTGGCAGACTGGCATGCTCGACAAGTATATGGGTGACAACTGATCCAGAATGAAACCGAAGGGAGTCTTACAATGAAAATAACAAAAATGAACGCAATGTCCGCAGTTGCATGTTTGACAATGGGCGCTGCGGTCGCCACCGGCTCGGGCTGTCAGCGATGGACTTCAAATCGTCCCGCTGCGATTAATCATGTGGTGTTCTTTACGCTGAACGACTCCAGCCGGACAGCTGATCTTATTGCGGACTGTGACCGCCGCATCGCAGGCATTCCCGGCGTCGAGTCATATTTCTGTGGCAGACACGTCGATACCGGGCGCGACAGCGTCGATTCGAACTACGATGTCGGTTTTTACGTGGGCTTCGATACATTCGAAGATTACGCGCGCTATGTCGAACATCCAGAGCATAAGGCTCTCGTCGAAGATTGGCGACCGCATCTACGCGAGATGCTGGTCCGTGATGTGTACGACGTGACGGATTGATGAGTGACTGCTATGGTTCAAATCCCATCACATCAGCACGCAGCTGGAGTGATGCGGCCCCCACATCGCTTGCGACAGGTTCAACTCGACCGCCACCGCCGAGGTAGCGGGCCAGAAAGGCCTCAGCCATGGCGTACCACGCAACGTCGTTCGCAACATTCCGACCCTCGGGCGACTGATCTGAAAAGACTGCCAACGTCACCGGAATGCCGCGCGTGCGCAGCGAAGCCGAAATTGCATCACACGCAGCCAGGGCATCGGGCGCATTGAGTCCATCCTGGCCGAGCAGCAGCGGTCGCGTGACTGCATCAACTCGATTCAGAGGCGAAATCGATGCAAAGAACGCTGGCTGATTGACCGGCCCCATCATCACGTCAATGGCAGTTGCATCGAGCGTTCCTGTCTGCAACAGTTCGCGAACGTGCACATTGAGCGATGCATGCGGATTGCGCGCGATCGCAACTGCAAAGAAGTTTGGTGTGAATGTCAGTCCGACAAGTGCTGCAAACCCGCCGTCGTCCTGCCCCAGCATGGCGATGCGATCCGGGTCAGCCACACCTGCATCGACCGCCCACAAGACAGCATCAATGAGATCATCATGCATGCCGCGGGCCAGCTCGCGATGGCCAGCCTCAACAAAGGCGCTGCCAAAGCCAGCCGATCCGCGCACATTTACACTCATCGCTGCATACCCGCGGTCAGCCAGCCATTGATGAACGGGATTGAAGTCGAAATGATCGCGGCTCCACATATCATTGCGAGCGACAACCACAAGCGGTCGACGAGCGCCATCATTTGCTGCCAGCGGTTCGGTGAGGTAGGCAATCATGTCGCCGCCACCGCGCCCACCGAATGAGATGATCTGCGTCGGTGCCACGCGCGTGATCTTCGGGCGACTCTCGCACAGCAGCGTCAGTCGCTGGCGCCTGCGGTTGAACAGGTAATACGCTGGCGGACCTGCATTCATCGTTTCGATGATCCATACTCGATCATCGTGATCGCGGCTGGTGATGCGGAAGCTGTTTCCGACCGCCGATTGAATTGCTGCAAAATCATCAAGCAGGTCCAGATCAAGCACGCGCCAGAGACGCTGCCCGCCTTCGAGCATCACTGCTTGTGGTTTGCCAGTGCCCGGCCCGCTCAGCACATCGACCACATCTGCATTGGTATCCGCAAGAATCGTGTGATAGCTCGACCCGCCCGCAGCATCGCGCTGCAGCGCGAAAAGGGCTGCGCGAGGGCTGTTGCGCGAATCGATCACGTAGGTTGTTGAACCGTCGCGTGAAAATCCGATCGGCCGTGACGCTCGCGCATCAGCCGCATTCCAGCGGGCCAGCTCGAACCATGGTGCACCTGCCGCATTGCGCAGATCGGCATCCAGGCCGCCCATGGGATTTCGCCGCACGGCAGCCCGAACCTGCAATTGTGCATCGCCGCAGAAGCCAACGTAGCCATCCTCATTCTCGAAGATGACAGCAGCATCGCCAGTGCGCGTGTTGATTCGCCAGACATCTGGAGCGCCCGGATGTGTGCCATCAACCAACGCCAGCACTTCATCTGGCCGCGACCGATCGGCCGCCAGCAGCCGTGCATGACTCGCTGCGGTTGGAGTCAGCTCGATGGTTTGCACCCCCAGGATTCCGATCGTCACTTCGCCGCGTGCATCAAGGTCGGGTCCGAACTCGATTGTGGTTGCATAGATGCGTTGCGCGCCGGTCGCGTGAGCTGCGACAGTCGCGATCACCTGCGCGTCGTTGTGTGCCCACTGCCAGTCGATGACATCGGCATGTTCGAAGCGCGTGACTGGCGTTGCGTGTTCGAGGCCGAGGCGACGAATCCAGATATTCAGCGCTCCATCAACCGGGGCCAGGTAGCCGAACATGACGCCGCCCGGGCTGATCTGGACCTGGCTGTAATCAGGATGGCCGAAGTACGCATCGCGCGGAATAACGCTCTGCTGAGCAGCAACCGATGAGCGACTCGCGAGCGCGAGCAGGATCGCTGCCAGTATGATTGGCAAGGGACGCAACAGGCATGATGTGCGGGGGAAGGAAAGCATGGCATTGAACAGCCTACGCAGCCAAATTCGATGAGGCCGCAGGCTTAAAGTCTATCGACGCTGAAGGGCTGGGAGTTCGGTGATTGTCGGAGAAATGCTGCTGGGAAAATTACGCTTCCGGGCAACCTACCAGGGCAGACTGCGATCAGCGACCTTGGCAAGCTCCGCCAGCTTCTCCCAATCGGCCCGGATTTTATCGCCGGGCTGAATGTTGAGCCGTTTGAGGGTGCCCGGCTTCACCTCGATGGCAAACTGAGCCATGCGCCTGCTGGGGTAGCGTTTGAGGCGGTTGCCATAGTCAGTCTCACTTTCGTAGCGTGCGCGCAAGGGCTCAGCTGGCATCTCATGGGTTGCGGTGACTCGGCCAAGTGGATCTATGAAGATGATCTCGATATCCATCAGGCAGTTGTACATCCAGAAGCTGCGATCATCAGCCCGAGGGTAAATGAAAATCATGCCACCATCATCAGCAAGTTCATCGCGGGCAGAAAGACCAAGCGAGCGCGCGACATCATCAGCTGCGATTTCGAGTTTGAACGTTTCCGCCAGCTCGCCTTCACCCAATACGATGCTGGTCTTCTTTACTTCATCTTCAACAAAGACGAGTGGTTCGTCATTGGAGGTCTGATCTGAATTGATGGGCGGACCGTCATGATGCGTACCAGGCGGACTCGATGAACCGGCGCAAGAGGAGAGCGTGAGTGAAAGAATAGTGAGTGTTGTCAGCAACATGGTTGTTCTCATGTCCAGGTATTACTTGTATCAGCTCCGCGTTCGTTCGAGCCTTCGGCCTGCTCGCGCGCCTCGGTGGCTTTGCGAATACTCGACTTGGCGGCACCGTTGCTGCCTGCTGGAGCCGCTGCGCCCTGCCAACTGGCAGGATAGTGTGGATCATCCAACTCCAGGGCAGCCTTTGTCGGAAAGAGTGGCCGAAACGTGTCGCACATCACTGCCAGTTCGTTGGTCCAGCTGGCTCCGAGTGAAGCCTCGACCGTACCCGGGTGCGGACCATGGGGAATGCCCTGCGGGTGCAGCGTGACAGAGCCGACTTCAATTCCTTTGCGGGCTTTATAATTGCCCTCAACATAATACAGCACTTCATCGGAATCGAGATTCGAGTGGTTGTAGGGAACTGGAATTGCCTGCGGATGAAAGTCCAGCGCGCGGGGACAAAACGAACAGATGACAAAGTTGTGGCCTTCGAACGTCTGATGGGTGGGGGGCGGCATGTGATGTTTGCCGGTGATGGGGCTGAAGTTATCAATATTAAAACAATAGGGATAATAACAACCGTCCCAGCCGACGACATCGAGCGGATGGTAATCGTAAATATAACGATGCACCTGCTGCCGGGCCTTGATGCGCACTTCAAACTCGCCTGCTTCATCATACGTCAAAGGCATTTGCGGAATGCGCAAGTCGCGCTCGCAATACGGCGCGTGTTCCAGAAACTGTGCGGACTTCTTCGAAAGATAGCGAGGCGGCGGAAGAATATGCGAATGATTTGCGGTTTCGAATACCACAAACTTGCCAAATGGCATCTCATCAGCGCTCACGCCATCGGGACGATCGTCATCTGCCAGTGGATCGAAGGTCATGCGATACACAATGCCTTTGGGAATAATAATATAATCCTTAGGCCCGAATTGAAGCGTCCCAAACTGCGTAAAAAGCGTGCCTGAGCCGAAGTGAACGAATATACACTCATCGCCCTGACCATTTTTGAAATGGTAATGCATTGCCTCGAGAGGCACGCAGATTGACATTTCAACATCCTGATTTCCGAAGAGCACGACGCGCCCGGTGATGGGATCGCCCAGGGCTCTGTGTGGCCGCGTCTTGAGGTGACGCATCCGCATGACATTCTCTTCGATATACTCAGGTTGGGTCTGATAGAGGGCGGTCCAGCCGGTCACTTGTGTGGGCGGATGAAGGTGGGATAGCGTGCGAGGGGGGCCAGCGAAACCCTCGGTGCCGAAGACCTCTTCGGAGTAAAGCGCGCCATCAGGCCTGCGGAACTGGATGTGTCGTGTGGTAGGCAGGTTGCCGAGTTTCGTGTAATAAGCCATGAGCAGTCTTCCCATCATTCGCGCTGTGAGTTGTTCGCAGCAGTATTGTAGTGCTGCTGTCCGAAGCAGGATGAGGCAGGTTTATTGCACCGCGGGCGGCGGGGACGATGCGTTGTTGTCATTCCCGCGGAGGAGGGAATCCAGTCTGTTGTCGCGACTCTGCGGCGCGCTACTGGGTCCCCGCCTGCGCGGGGACGACAAGAAACCGCGATTCCCCTGCTCATTGCACCGCCAGCGCAGCGCTTCGTATGGTGCCGCATTCAGGACACGCATTGCCATGGGGGTTGCCACGCAAGTCGTAGCCGCATGCAACGCACCGACCGCCGCGAGTGCGCGAGATTGAGCGTGTTACACGGCCAGCAACTGCGAGAATGAAAATCACAGCGCCCCAGATTGCGGTATTGCCCAGCACACCCGGCCAGTATGGCGAATAGGGAATGATGCGCGAAGAAAACGGGTTGAGCACGCTGCCGCGTTCAATCACCCAGCCGCCTTTCCATGGCTCTTCGGTGGGATTGAACGTTGCGAGATCGAACGACTTGGTTGCGGCCAGCGCAATAAATGGCCAGCCGCAGCCAATCGCCTCATGCGCGTGCAGATAGCTTGACCGGATTGCCTCGACATCGGCCCAGGCTGGAAGTTGAGACTGCTGTTGGCTGGGCGTTCGCGAGAATGTGTACGCGTTGACTGCCACGGCGAAGCGCTGTACGCCAAACGACGATTGCTGGCCCGCCACCACCGGGTGCGAACCGAACGACTTCGGTTGCGCTGGCGAAAAGCCTGTGGCGATCCTGGCTGACCGCCCACTCGTCCATGCACAAAGCATGGCCGTGCCACTCGAAAGCAAAGCCCCGAGAATGATCGCAACCAATGCTGAGAAAAGAAGAAAGCGTCGCATCGCGAACATGTTATATACGATGACCCATGCTCGCGTTGCTGCTGACCAACCTTGTATTGTCGACATGGGTCGCATCGGTCCCTTCATGGATCGATGACCGAGACGTCACCAGTCTCGAACCGCACTACCTGATTATCCAGAGCAGCAGCGTGACAGTGCCAGAGGATGACGCCGCGCAGGACGCAGCGACGAAGAAGATGATGCGTTTCGAGTTGCAGCTTCGCACATTTGCGCTGCAGCCTGCTGAGACGGATGATGCGGCCGATGGCGAGAAGCCGAGGCTGTTGCAGACTCCGCTCGGTTGGCCGGGCACGATCGACTGGCTGTATGTGCGAACACCCGATGTGCAGGAGAATCGCTCGGAGGTCACACCAGTTGAAGAGCATCCGGATGTTGTTGCGTTTGTCCTCGAACCTGCGATTGCTGTAATTGCGGGGGTTGATGTGCCTGCGACGTTCACGCGCGTTGATGCAGTCGTGTTGCGCGAACATTTGCGTGCCCATGGCGGGATTCCACATAATGACGCAGCAACCGCATTGCTCACTACAGATGGAGAAATTGCCCTGGAAATTGTGCGCAGTCTGAAAGGCGCCCATGCTTCAGCAGAGCGTCCCCCTGGTTTGCCGGTGCAGGGCGTGATCACTAACCGCGCAGGGCAGCGGGGTGAGATTCGCCCGCTGATTGATCCAACTGCAATCACAGCTGGCAGTGAACTTCTGTTTGAGGTGGTCTTCGATCCCCTTCCTTCTGATGGCGTCTGGCTGCGGGCCGTGCATGTTGAGTCGGGCGAAACTGTGGTCGGACAGGTGCAGGAAGGTGGCACCATCAGCATGTTGTTCGAACAGGCTGGCCTGTGGTTGCTGGAGTCGTGCACGCTGGAGATCATGCCGCAAGATGAGCAAGATCGCGGGCTGCGAATGCGGATGATTGTTGCGACGCTCACGTTCGAGATTGCGGAACGCGAGATGTGATGATCTGCACGTCGATCTTCAATCAATCGAGCATCAGCACCACAGTGGCCCGCTCGGTGATGCCTGCATGTGAGATGTCGAACGAAAGTTCCCAGCGGCCGGGCATGTGACACTGCATGCCGTGCACCATCCACGTTGAGGTGCCGATGCGCTGGAGTTCTGGCTGCGTGAGCATGCCGTGACGATGATGGGGCATGCGTGCATCCACCGCGAGTTCAACATCACGAGCATCAACATCAGTGGTCGACTCGACATTCACTTCCAGCATGAAGGTTTCATTGAGCGGGATTGCAGCAGGCAGACTCCGCCAGGCAATGACCCATGCGCCATCAGCTGTGCTCGCGATCGACCACGGAACATCTTCGATGGGGTTATGCTGCGATCTCGCGCGTTCTTCCGCACCTGCATCATCAACGCGAACGCTTTGCTGTTGCGGGCCCGCCACACCGTGTTTCGTTGTGGTTGGATGTTTGCTGACGGTGTGATCGATGCAGCCAGCGAGCACAAGCAGGAAGAATCCCACACATGCAATCCGTGGGCCTGGAAGTGTTGTATGTGACATACGCAGTTTCATTTCGGGCGATTCTTCTGTGTGTAGGCGCGGCCGGTTCCGAAGGTGACTTTCCATTCGCCATCGTGTGAAAAGATCTGGGCGCGGTGATTTCCGTAGTCGATCACATAGATCTGTGCGTTGGGTCCGACATCGATGCCGCGCGGCTTCCAGAACTCACCCATGTCGGTTCCGCGCGTGCCCCATGTCTGGACGAGTGTATTTGAAGAGGGATGGAGCACGACGACTCGATCCGCTGCGGTATCGGTCACATAGAGCAGTCCATCAGTCGCTGCTGCAACTCCGAACGGCCGCTGCAGATGTTCCGCGCCGACTGCGCTGATGAACTCACCATCGCTGGTAAAGGTCTGCACGTCGCCACGCAAGGGGTCGGTGACATAGATGTGCTTGCCGTCCCATGAGATTGCCAGATCAGCCGGATCGAGAAAAGCGCCATCACCATTGCCAAATGTGCCGATGACCTGCGCGAGCTGATGCTCTTGAATGACCAGCACACAACAGTTGGCTCGGTCGAGCACATACACGCTTGCGTCGCTGCACGCAATCGCAACCGGATCGAGTGGCAACAGATCGCGACCCTTCACCATCTGCTCAAGATCAATCGAACGCGCGAACGATGTCATGTGTGGCAACTGACGGAGCGGGGCATCTGCATCGAACTCATAGCGGAACTCCTGCAGCATCTTCTTCACTGAATCCAACAGAAAGACGGTGTGATTCTCCTCATCAAGGGCGACACCTGTCGGACGCAGCAGCAGGCCGAACCCGTCGCCCCGCTCGCCGAAGCGGTTGATGATGATGGGCGTCTCAGCACTGAGATCAAAGATGAGATTGGTGTGGAGTTCGGGTTCTGCAATCACCATGAGCCGCTTGCCGACATCAAGATAGTTGCCAAAGTGCGTCATCTCAGCCTTGTCGGTTGGCAGATCCATTGTTCGTGGCGCATCGACGGGTGCAGCTGCGAAGAGTTGCACGCGGTCATCCAGCGGCTCTGCAATGGCTGCAAAGCTGCCATCGGGCGCGATCGCGAGTGCCTGGGGATAGTGAATCTTGCCGCCGCCTTCGTGCAGCAGCAGTTCGTGCACGCCCCAGGCAGAGATGAACTCGCCACCTGTTGTGAATGCCTGTACGCGATGATTATTGCGATCAGTGATGAGCACTTCGTCATTGTGAACCGTGACGGAAGTCGGTTCATCGAGCAGGCCGATGAACGGCCCCCATTCGCCAAACGTTCGCAGGAACGTGCCATCACTGGCAAAGACCTGCACGCGCGCGTTGTCGCGGTCGACAACGTACATGAGACCTTCGCGATCAAATGCGATATCGACCGGCGCGCGAAAGTCGCCATCACCTTCGCCGCGACTGCCGAAGGCCATCAGGAAATCGCCGTTGGCATCGAAAACCTGCACGCGATCGTTGCCGGTGTCTGCCACGAAGATGCGATCATCTTCGCCGTTCCGGGCAACGACCCCCAGCGGTCGATTGAACTCGCCTTGCCGGATGCCACGGCTGCCGATGTCGCGAATGTGTTCGAGATCATGGGTGTACAGTGACAGCCGATGATTGCCCTGGTCTGCGACGATGATGATGTTGCCGTCGCTCGACAGCGAGATTGCGGAGGGAGCCAGGAGTTCGCCGGGCCCGCTGCCGCGCTTCTCGACACGCGCCTGTTCAACGCCAGCCCGATCGACACGGACAATGGCTGGTGCGTCGCGTTCGACGATGAACATATCGCCAGCCTGAGTGATTGCAATATCGCTCGGTGATTGCAGATCGTTGATCTGGTGCTCGAAGTCGCCGAACCAGTATGACTGTTGCGGCTGTTGTGGTTCGTGCGGCTGTTGTGCGTGCGCGAAGGTCGCGCACATCAACAGCGCCACCATCGAGATGAACGTTCGCACGTGGCTGGCTTGCATGGTTTCAGTGCGTGAGTGCATAGGCAAGCAGGTTGACATTCACCTGCCGTGCATTCTTGATCTCGTTACCACCACAGCAGCAGCAACTGCCGCCCGCGTTGGCTGTGTCGTTGAGGCCATCGCTCGAGAAAACGCAGACGATGCGGCCATCAATCTCAATGCCCTCAAGCGACGTGCGATCGCTGCCCGACTTTTTCGTGAGCGTGTTGATGTCGTACACGGTGTGAAAGATGGGGTGAGCCATGTCGAGCGTGATCATCTCAGCATCTGGCAACACCTGCAGCATCTCGCGGCGGAAACTGTCAGCCCAGGGGCGGCTGCTGCATCCAGCTGATGCGACCAGAAAACCGCCACCCGAGAGATAGTCGCGCAGATAACTTCGCTGCGTTTCAGTCAGCACAAACGCGCCCTCGCCAGTCATCACTGCAAAAGGATGCTCGAAGAGATCGGGCGAATCGAGAGCCACCTCTTGGAAGCCGCGGCTGGTTGCAATATTGGTTTCGCGTTCCACTTCAGCCATGAACTCGGATGCGAAACATTGGGAAGTCTTCCCATTGGCGTAGACGAGATTGGCACAGTTGACTTCGCCACGGCGGGTTGTGTCGCGGGTGTCAGTCGACGCAATGGCTGCAACGCCCAGCACGACGCCAGCAGCCAGCGTGAGTGAGATTGCAAAGTCGCGAATGTTTGTCATGAGCATTGTCATTGTGTTTTCCTCGTGTTCATGTCATCGACTGTCTTCGGCTGTCCGTGCACTCTCTTCTGCCAGCCGCTTGAAGTAGGCATCAGCCGCTTCGCGGAATTGTAGGGGGACAATCATCGTCGCGCCGCGAGTTGTGCGTCGCTGGGTATCGCTCTCTGCCTGCAGCGACTCAGGCGCTGCGCCATCTTCTGTGAGATCAAACATCTCTGCATCTGCGGGAGCATCTTCATCGCGCCCGCCACGCTGCCTTCTGTGTGCATCGCTGGGATCGCGCGAGAGACGGTGTGGCCCCATGACGCGCATCTGCCCCATCGCACCCATCATCCCGCCGCCACTCTGTCCCTGCGGGCCCATGCCCGGCTGCTGTCCGGGAGCCATGGCTCGACCCTGCGCAAGTTGCGAAAGTGATTGCTGCATTCCATCGCGGGGAAGATTGAGGCAGCCATCGAGTTCATCGCAGGCCTGACCCTGTTGCTGCTGCGGATCGGTGTCTGAGAGCAGCGAATCAAGATTGCGGGCTGCTTCATCTGCGGGCTCGAACGCCTGGTCGGGATTGCCCGCTCGCGCGCTTTGCGCTGCTTCCTGTTGCAGATCGTTGACGTTCATGCTGCCGAGTTTCTCGCACAGTTGCGAAGCCATTCCCGACATGCGTGGCAAATCTTCGCGGGCTTCCTCAGCTGCCTGCTGCAACTGCTCGCGAGCGTCGTTGAGGTTTTCACGCAACTCATCCTGCCGCTCACCAAGACGATGGGCCCGCAGTTCTTCAGCAGGCGACATTTCTGATTGATCCATGCCGCGATACTCACCCAGCCGATCTGCAATGTCGCGCTGCTCGAAGATGCCCTGGCGAATACGCTCAGCCTGAGCAATCATCTCGTTGGCCTTGGCCATCTTGTCCAGATCAATCTCCTGCTGCTGCTGTGCCTGTTGCTGCTCAGCTGAGAAGGGATCGCTGTTCTCGCGAAACTGCTGGGCTGCAGATTGCATGCTCTGCTGCGTGGTGGGACTCTCGGGCGATTGTTGCATCTGCTCGGCTGCTTCTGCTGCGGCTTGTGCATCTGCCTGCTGTTGTTCGAGAGATTCTGCCAGCGCGCGCAAAGATTCATTCAAAGGTTGCTCGAACTCATACACCGCGGGCTGTTCTGCCCGTTCCTGCATGGCTGCTGCCAGTTCAGCTGCCTCCTGTGCATATTGTTGTAACTGCTGCTCGAGTTGTTCGAGCGATGCCTGGTCAGGTTGCTCCGCGTTCTCCAACGAATCGAGTTGTTCGAGTAACGCTTCCCGCTGCTCACGCAACGCGTCCAGCCGTTGCTGAAACTCCTCCATCTCCGCCCGGATATCTTCGAGGTCATATTCCCGCCTGAGCATTTCTGCATATGTCTCGTAGGAGATCACTTCAATGATGTAGGTTGGCGTTTCCGTAAACTGCAGGCCGCTTGGGTGATTATCAAATGCTGTTGCGCTGTAGGTAATGACATCACCTTCGACACACCCCAGCGCTGCCAGATCAATGACGCGTTCAGCTGCAGCAGCAGCGGCGTCAACGCGATGCAGTTCGAGTGTGTCCTTCTCGGTCCCTTCGCCGTTGCGGGCCTGGCGAAACTCGATGCGCTCCAGGCCAATGTCATCGCGCGCCTGTATCGCAACATCAACCTTCCATCCGACCACAGCCATGACATGCTGATCAGGCTCAGCAATTTCAATCTGCGGCAGCTCATCAGCAAAAGCCTCGATGGGTCCTTCCAGAACCTCGTCGCCGGGCGTGCCTTCCGCTCCCAGCAGTGCGATGCTGTAGCTGCCGGAATCGCTGAGTGTAAAGGCTGCCTGCGCCGCCGACGCATCTTCAAGATCGGGCTTTAGTGTCATGCGCTGCTGCGCGCCATCACCTGCAAGATGCAGCGTGAGGGGACTGCTTGCCAGTGGAACATTGCTTTCGATATAAAGCGTGACGTCCGAGCCAACCAGGCCGCGAATGCCCTGCCGCGGGTCCAGCCGTTGCGTGCGTGGCTGCCAGCCGGTGTACGCAGGTGGCGTGACGGTGATCTCGACCTTCTCAAAGAGTGGCGTGGGGGTGACGCGCAGCTCGAACACATCGCTTCTGCCAGCGCGCGTCTGAATGTAGAACGACTGCGTGTGCGTCGCAGCATCAATGGTGTGTTGAAACTCCGGCAATGCTGCGGTGCTCTTCAGCGTTCGCAACATCGGTTTCGCATTTAGCGCATTGCTGGTTTGATTGCCTTCGCCTCCGCCACCATTGAGAAACACGATCTCCGCCCGATCAGGCGCTGCTGGACCCTGCAACCTTGCTGTGATGACTGCGCGATGACCCTGCACGACCTCTGCCGGTTCGAGCGTGACATCAAATCGCACCAGCGTATAGGGCGCGTGCAACGCAAAGGGCTGCAGGTATCGTCGCATCACCGCCCGAAACATGCCGGGGAAGGTCACATGCGTGAGCGTGATCGCAGCAAATGCAACCGCTGCAAGGAGAGCCGCGCGAAAGACCGGCCGCATGTCGACTGCACTGGCAGCCCGAATGTTTGCAGCTGCAACATCGCCGTCGTGTACAGCAGCATGTGTGAGACTCGCGCTTGCAACTGAAGAGCCGCCAGCCAGGTCGATGGCGTTGATCAGACGACTGTCGCTGATGCCGCTGCGCTCTTCGAGCAGCCGTGCAGTATGGCGGGCGCGATCGCCATGATTCCGCATCCGCCCGATGAACATGACAAGGCACGCAATACTGATGACAATCATGCTGAGATCAACCACAAGCAGCAGCCAGGGCGAAAGCGCAAAGACTGCATCAAGTACAACTGCCAGGAGAACTGCGCCGAGGATGATCGCGCTGCCGATGCACAGCCAGCGTGCCAACAGACCGGCAGTATGCAGTCGCCCTGCCCGTCCCAGCAGGCTGCGGAGATGGCGCGTCTGATCCTGAAGCTCGGTGGCTGGAAGTGAACGGCTCATTTCGGGTCGACCTTTCTCATCCAATGAGATACGCACAAGTAGATACGCACAAGGTGCTCGGCGGCTGCATGGATTCTAGGTCGCAACGTGCAACGTCATGCAATCCGGGGGTTTCTGGACATTGATGCCATGCGAGCACCACTCACTCGGGCTGGTTCGGGCGGCGTGTTCGCAACTGATCAAGCTGGCCTTCAATCGGCGTACGGCTGTGGTGGTCTGGCGAGAGGTGACCAAGTGCTCGCTGGAGCACGAGCTCTGCTTCATCTGGCTGGTCGGTGCGCTCAAGGACATCCGCCAGACGCCGCGCAACCGAAATCGCGCAAAAAAGTGATTGCGCGAGTCGATGGGAGTGGAGTTTGCATCTGACCCCGCCAGCCGGAGATAGGCTTCGTTCACGAGGGCAGTCGGCTGAAGCGTGTGGGCAATGCGTTCGTTGCGGAGGTACTGCTTTGCCAAAGTCCGCAGTTCTTCGTACACAATCGGAAAAGCAATATCAGCTGCGCCGCGGTCGCCGCCAGCCATGGCTGCGAGATGATGCGTGAGCGATATGGAATCAGGATGGGTGTGATCCTGCCGGTCATCATCCCCGGATGGGAATGGGCTGCGTTGTTCCGTCATAATCTGTGCCAGAGCAAGCGGCGTGCCGGGCCGTGGTCGGAACTGACATCACATCATACAGCACCCTGCAGCACACTGAGAAAATGATTTCCGGAATCCGAGTGCTTTTCGCTTGACAAGGCCCATGAGAGGCGGTCACAATGGCATTGGCCGCGAAACTGATGTCGAGAGACTGTTGCTTGGTGGTTGTCCATGACTCGGCCGGAAGGGCCATGAAAGACTGGAGCCGAAACCATGTTGATCGAGATTCTTCTCTCTCTCTCTCTCTCTCTCTCTCTCTCTCTCTGTCGCCGTCTCGAACAGTGCCGTTGGAAGATGCCCTGCGATTTCAGGCGCTGAAGTTCGACTGCCCGATTTGATGTCGCCAACGAACACTCGAGTTCAGCCGGATGCGGACTTGTCTCTGGTCGTCTTCTCGAACTCACATCTTATCATGCGCGACACGCTTGTCGGTCCACCCGGACAGGAGGTTTCCGTCTGGTATCACCCGATCTGGTACGATTTTGATGGCGATGGGTCAGCGGACAATTGGGGAAACTGGAAGAACACAGGGCAGTGGAACAGCGGCGACCACCGTGGGCCGCTTTGTTATACGATTAATGTCCCCGTAACCGTCGCGCAAGTTCAGTTTCGCATCGATCCCAACGACCCTGTTCAACTCGCGGGCACGACTGTCTACGGTTACGAGAGTGGCAGCCTGCAGCACACGTTCCATAGCACGAGCCTTATGTACTCTCAAGGCAACACGTTGCTTGTCGCGACGATCGCGGGATCGGGCAAGACCTATGCGTCTATAACCGCGGACAAGACCTACGATATCCAATGGCGAATTGAAGAAGGCGGCAGTGTGAATCCCATCGTTGCGGGGACCAGCCGCAATCCGGTGTATTGGGTTCTTGATGATCCTTGGGAGTTTGGTGCCGGTGGTTCGCAATGTCCATTCTACTATTCCTTTGTGGACATCGGATGCACGCAAGCACAAGGGCTCGATGGGTCTGACCATCTCGCCATCGCAAACGCGATTTTCGGGGAGTTTGCGGACAGGCATGTCGTGCGATCGAGTGATGTGCTTGAAGCGGTCGTTGCGCCACAGCCGATGACGTATTGGAAACATTGGCATAACGCCGCAATGACCGTTCAACCTGTACTCGCGAGCGGCCAACCTTGGACGATGGGACTGTTACATTCTGGCGACGGTCGATGCGGAGCCTGGACGGCGTTCTTCATCTACACGATGTATGCCGTGGGCATTGACCCTATTGATGAGTACGTTGAGGTCCAGCATCCTGCAGAACCCGACGCGTTGCTGTATGTTGTCGCACCGATTTGGGACCCTGTAAGCAAGAGTAATGCGAATGGACCGCACAGCGATAAGGGCTATGAATATATCAACATACCCGAGTTAATATGGGGTTCGGAGTTCTTCATAGGTCCATCGGCGTATGCGTTTCTCCACAGTGACTTCGTCGATCTTGCTGGCGTGCCAGCACAGGGTGCTGCGATCGTGTCCAATCCAGCATCAATGTGGAGCAGCCATGCCCTAGCCAAGGTACAGTCGAGCTTTTTTGATCCATCCTATGGGGTCATTCATGGCGACGCTCAGGCTGTTGAGAGTTTCCTACAAGCGTTCGCGCGCGGCTTTGGATACGACATCGGTGGTGAACCTCTACACATTGATGAGGGAGCGATCAACTACGATCTCAATGGTGTCAACGGTGTCGAGCCGGGCACGTTCTCCCCACACCAGCGGTGCTCTTCAAGTTGAACCCGAGCGGCATGCAACTGATCGTCGATGTTGAGAATAAGATCCGTGGCCAATATTGAGGAGTTTATAAGATGATGCATGTGCTAGCAGTTACCATCCTGATCGTCATCGGGAGCGTTGAAGCACCAGAGGAACATCGCACGGCGAGTGAGATCATTCGAGGCGTTGATGGCGTCTGTGTGACATACACCAATGCAGGTCTTGTTGGACGATTCGGAAGGACCGTGCTCTATCCTATCGAGGAAGGTGAGGATTTCACATGGCGTGGCGATCTTAGAAGTGACGAGCAGTTTGCGCTCTTCGAGGGGCATGTCGATATCGCGCGACTTGGCGGCCCCATCGGGATCGGGCGCATCGGAGTTGCCATATACTGGCCTTATCATTGGCGCGCGCCAGACATCACAACTGCTGTCGGAGGCCATCAGCGTCTGTCATCGACGAAAGTTGACGTGTCGATCAACCATATCGATTTCGTTCCTTTGACCAGCATGACGAAAAATCAGGTGGAGGAAAAGCACTCCTTTAAGCAGGCTCACGCTTCAATGTGCAAGCCACTTATGGACTACATCAAGCAGCGCCCAGAAGAACTCTACAACAACTGGGACATCACATTCGACTATGTCTACACCACACTCGATGATGTCACCGTTCTTATGTTAAGACAGGGCCAGATGCATCGTTGGACACTTCACGGCACCGGCTGGGAAGGTGAAGGTCCTTACAATCCAGACTGGCAAACGCACGCGCCCTTCGATACCAACATCGAAGGTGTCTTCCGCATGTTCATGGCTGGGCCGGAACTTGCCAATCATTACATCATCGACGAGACCGGCGCGATATACACCGGCTACGACCGCGACCATCGCCAGATCGGAACATTCCTGCAATATCACAGCCCGCGCGAGACGACGCTCACGATTATCTTCGAAGATCAGATGACGCAGAAGATCGCAGTTGTTCACGCGACTGAAGAAGGTGAGATCACGCTGCTTCCCATCAACTGGCGGGATGAATCGTTCGCGAATGACTTTATTACAACCGAACTCGACGAAACGCAGACAGCAGGCATTCGCAGACTCGCAGAAGCGATGCGCGAGGATGCGGGCGGGGAGGAGTAACATCGTCATTCCTCCGCGTGCGGGAATCCAGTCTGGTGGCCAGCGCTTCGTTCGCTGGATGCCCGCTGTTGGTATTGATCCGCCCGACGAGGGCATTGAAATCACCCTCCCGCCAGTATTCAATGAAGCGCAGGTGCTTCTCGTCCACAATTGGACGACCGGAGGTGCAAACGGTAGTAATGTAAACGGTCACCTCGGGTCGGAATATCCTTACATCAACATCCCGTCGATGATTCACGGGGCCTGCGAGTTCGTTGGTGTAGCATCATACTCATGGCGGATGGCGGATGTAAGCGACGTTCAGGGGATCACTGCTCAGGCACCGGGTTTGGTTTCGAATCCCGCTTCAATGTGGGGCAACCATGGCATAGCACAAGTCGGAGAAGTCTACTACGATCCTTCTTACGGAGTCACGTACGTCAATACTCAAGAAATCGACAATATCTTCTGGGGATTCGGTCGCAACTACATTGCATGGGAAGGTCCGCAAGGACCGGGTTTCGATGAAGGTGCCGTCAATCTCGACCTGGACGGTGATGGGGTTGTTACCCCGGGAAATATGGTTAAGACGCCTGCGTTCATATTCAAGGAGAACCCTGAAGGCGTTCAAATCCAATTGGACCCACAAGACATTGTCCGTTAACAAAAGAGGAACAATATGCTTCTGAGTACCATTATTGCGCTCTCGTCCGTTCTGTCTCCCCCAAACGATCCAGCAGCAGAGATCGTGCGATCACCCGATGGCGTGTTAGTTACAATTGTTAATGCGGGCAAAGCGAAGGCACCGGCGCGCGTGGTCCTGACACACCAAGGCGATGACCCCGAGCAAGTTCATGGAACAACGGTTGTTCTCGATCGCCCCCTTATGCACGACGGCGTTGATGTCTGGCGACTGGGCGGCCCGATCCCATTCGGAAGTTGCGAGAATGCTTTCATTCAGGGCTTTCACCGAAGACTGCATGATCTGGCTGATGGATTCGGGGGCAGCCATCGCATCGGCTCAACCCGTGTCGGCGGCAATGGCATCCTCAACGAATTCTTCGAATGGGAGCGGCAGGGAGTCGATCGTGACCGAGCCGACCAGATGCAGAGATTCAGGAATGCAGTTTCTTCAGAGTGTCTCCCCCTTGCAGACTACATCAAGCAGCGCCCAGAAGAACTCTACACCAACTGGGATATCACATTCGACTACGTCTACACAACACTCGATGATGTGACAGTCCTTATGTTAAGACAAGGCCAGATGCACCGCTGGACACTGCATGGCACCGGCTGGGATGGCGAAGGGCCGTACAATCCAGACTGGCAAGCGCACGCGCCCTTTGATACCAACATCGAAGGTGTCTTCCGCATGTTCATGGCTGGGCCGGAACTAGGCAATCATTACATCATTGACGAAACCGGCGCGATTTACACCGGCTACGATCGCGACCATCGCCAGATCGGAACATTCCTGCAATATCACAATCCGCGCGAAACAACGCTCACCATCATCTTCGAAGATCAGATGACGCAGAAGATCGCAGTTGTGCACGCGACTGAAGAAGGTGACATCACGCTGCTTCCCATCGACTGGCGTGATGAATCATTCGCGGATGACTTTATGACAACTGAACTCGATGAGACGCAGACAGCAGGCATTCGCAGGCTCGCAGAAGCGATGCGCGAAGATGCAGGCGGGGAGGAGTAACATCGTCATTCCCGCCAATAATCCGTCGTCAACGCAGCAGGCGCGGACCCAGTCGGACGTTGCTGCGGCAACGGAAGCAACAGGGCAATCCGCACGCACGCCGCGCGCCCACTGATGTCCGCCTGCTCGGGCATGACATGAGTGCTGAGCGGCTGCTAGACTCCTCCAGCAAGGAGACTCTGCAATGGCGAACAAGGTGTATGCAACCGCGAAAGAGGCGCTTGGGGATGTGGTACGCGATGACATGATCATTGCAGTGGGGGGCTTCGGCCTGTGTGGCATTCCCGAGCAGCTCATCATTGCACTGCGCGACAGTGGCGTGAAAGGCATCACTGCTGTCTCCAACAATGCAGGTGTTGATGACTGGGGCCTCGGCCTGCTCCTGCAGACCCGCCAGATCCGCAAGATGATCTCGAGCTATGTGGGTGAGAATGCGGAGTTCGAACGTCAGTACATGGCTGATGAACTCGAACTTGAGTTCGCGCCTCAGGGAACACTCGCAGAACGCATGCGGGCTGGCGGGGCTGGCATCCCCGGTTTCTACACCCGCTCAGGCGTTGGCACCATTGTCGCAGAAGGCAAAGAAACACGTGAGTTCGATGGTGCTGAATACATCCTCGAACGCGGCATCAAAGCTGATCTTTCCCTCGTGAAAGCATGGAAGGGCGATCGGGCTGGCAACCTCATCTTCCGCAAGACCGCACGCAACTTCAATCCCATGGTCGCAACCTGTGGCAAAGTCGCAGTCGCAGAAGTCGAAGAGATTGTGGAGCTTGGCGAGCTTGAACCAGATGCCATCCATACGCCCGGCATCTTCATCGATCGCATCGTCGAAACCACAAGTGAAAAGCGCATCGAACAGCGCACGACGCGCTGAGATGTCCTGATCGAGCCTGATCGATCCACGTTCAGTCGCCTTGATCGGCTGAGGCAGAGGACGACATGGAGGCGGGCCCATCATCGCCATCGGTGCTGGCATCGCGCCTGCCACCCCAACGGTGGTTGAGTGCAGGGATCATCGCGCCGCCCATGTTGGCAAGGTTCAGATCGGGCCACGGCAGCGGGCCGCTGCGCCCCAGGATGCGCTTTCCTGTCATTCCTGCAAACCTGGCGGTGGCGCGGATGAGATCGCGTGGCGAGCGCCGCAATCCCTGCCTGTTCGGACGCAGCAAGAGCATTGTCAGATCATCATCAAAGGCAGCGTCGCTCTGTCGATGTGTGTTGATTCGATCAAGGACCTCTTTGCGCAGGGCCATCGGATCAGAGGGATCGACGACGTGGACAAGGTCGAGCAGGCCCGTTTCACCCAGAGCCTTCCCATCAGCATTTCTCGCTTCGATGAGCGAATCCGTATAAAGCACGACCATGTCGCCAGGGCGCAGACGGATTGCGAACTGCTGAAATGATGTCCCCTGTACAACACCCAGCGGCAGATTGGCAAGCTCTGGCTTGTGCAGCAAGCGGGGGATGGCTGATTCGCGCTGTGCGTGATGATCCGATCGCGTTCCAATCGCTGCGTGATCGAGCAGTTGCCAGCTCTGCTCCCGGGCACGATAGATGAGCGGGCGCGGGTGGCCAGCATTACAGATCAGCAGCACACCAGTCGGCTCGAAGTATGTCGCAGCGACAGCGGTTGCAAAGCCGCCTTCACGCGCAAGCGATTTGAACTCGCGATTAAGAGCTGTCACAAATGCAGTCTGATCGAGATAGTTCACATACTGTCGCATGAGATCGCGCAGCGCATCTGCAGTCTCTGCAACAGCGTGGCCGTGCCCGCTGACATCCGCGATGAGGATGCGCGTGATGCGGCCGGTGGCGCAGCTGGAAACATAATGCACATCCCCCCCTGCATCGCCGCTTCCGAACGGCTGTGCGTAGACCCACGCATCAAGTCCGGGCACGCTGACAGCATTGTCGACCGAGCGATTGCCGCCCCAGACCTCCATGCACTGCATGGTGTGCTGCACATCGGCAGATGTGTCGGCGTCATTCTTTTGGTCGCGCGCAGGGGGCATAGAGGAACAATACGGCAGCGAGGCGGGAGACGTTCATTGATTCATCAATATCAGTCGGACGGGGCGTTTCGAACTGGCCGAAGCAGCCGGCAAGAAGCTCAGCGATCGTCGGCGAGGTCCGGCCATTGCGAAAGAAACCTGATCTCGTGTGGAATCGACTCAGCCGGGAGAGTCGCAAACATCTGCTTGAGTCTCCTGCACGTTCGTTCTTCCAACCGCAGAAGCTGCTGGATGCTCTCCATGCCAGGATGCCCTGCTTTGGCGATCTCCGGATCAACATCGTGCCCATCGCGTTGCAGTCTGAGCAGTTCACCATATTGCTGATGGCGCTGCCTGCTTACGGAGGGCTTGCTCCATTCCAATGACGCGCGAATCAGACGCTTGCGATGCCACTGCCGCTCCAGCGTGTACGTCTCATACACAGCCTCGATCTCGTCCCGTTGAGCGGATGTGAGGGACGTCACGGTTCGCATGAGTTCGATGATTCGATCGGTCGGAGTTCTTTGATAGAACTCTGGCACATGGTGGATCCGCACGGCCCGCTCGAACTCCTCGGCAGCGACTGGTTCGAGCAGTTGCTTGAACTGCTGCAGAAATCGTTCATTCACCTCTTCAACCTGCCGGACACTGCTCCGAAAAGCAGATGAAAGCTCGATGGCTTTGTCCTCTGTCTCAGGAGCTGATACGGCGATCCGTGCCTCCAATTCGAACGCCTCGGGCAGAAGGAGTCGCTGTTGCACAACAGCCGCTTCCAACGCCCTGCAATATTCGAGAAAGTACAACTCACGAATCGGCTCGATTCTCTCTTCATCGTCGGATGAAATATCAATATCATCAATTGCATCAAGCAGGTTGTTCAACCCGGGAATCTGGTGACGAGGATCGAGCCATCTTCGTCTCTGCACAGCATGCGTGAGTTGGAGATGATGGGCCCAGTCGTCCATGAGATCGGGGGGCAGCAGAGCAGCTACATCTGACTCGAAATCCAACGCCAGTTGAAACTGTGTCGCATCCCATTGTAAGATTATGTTGCTGCGCCCGAAGTCATCGCCCTCCGGAGTGTAATACCCCGGGCGATTCCCGTGATTCGTTCTGTATTGCAGGAGGGCGAGGCGAGATGCTTCGAGTTCGCGATCAGCGAGTTGTCTCGCTGCAGCGTGGGACAGACTGTACTCCTCATACAACACTTCCAGCAGCATTGGCAACTCGGGCGCAACCTCAACAACCTGCTTCAGAAACTGTTCAAAATCTTCAGGATGTACAATTGGAGGTCCCGGCTGCGTTGCCGCATTCTGTGCCGTAGCCGTTGCAACATCAAGAATCATGCAACTCAATGCTGCACACCAGACGTTGATCCATGTTCGCATTGGATCACCTCACCTTGTTACTATTGAGGGAGTCGAGCATTTCTGATGTCATTTGATCGATCCGCTGCGACCAGCGAGCCTTCATGGCCTCCTCCTCATCCAATCCTCTGCGCAACAGCTCACCTTCGTGAGAGGAACTCTCATCGAGCCTGCTCATGAAATAGTCCGTGGATACCAGCTCTAATCGCTGGCTGGTTATGTCGCGCAGCCATTCCTCACGCTCGGTGATGTACATTCGTTTGAATCGTTCTACTTGCGCCCTCTGCTCCTGTGAGAGTGATCTCAGATCACCCAGGGACGCAACTGCTGCCTGGAATGAATCGCGCGGCACGAGGTATTCGTACTCCACTCGGAAACTGCCTGCAAAACGCGGGAATGTTCATCTGCTGGGAGAGACGCAAGACGTGATCGATCGTCCGCAGATTCAAAGCCCGTATCTCAAGACTCATCGTAATCGGTCGCATCTCGCATTCGAGATATCGATCGATTGCACCTGTATCAGGCCCAGCAACTCGTGCAATCCGAAACAACTCGCCTGCATCCAGTTCCTGATCGGTAATCGCTTCTTCCCACCGGTCAAGCAACCGATCAAGCGTGACGCGATGTTTCCTTATTATTCCTGATGACCTGCCCCCATTTCATGTACCAGCCTCTATGAGAGTATGAACAGGGGAACAGGAAGATGCTGGGGAAGCCGGAGGGAGGGGCGC
>JBPCKF010000050.1:0-63372 GCA_051004555.1 Phycisphaerales bacterium
CTCAAATCTTGGTGCGGGAGTCTCAAATCTCGAGTGGCACCTGTCCAATCAAGATTTCCGCATAGCACATCAAGATCTCCCAGTCTTAAATAGAGATGGGAGACCTTCAACAATAGAGTTGAGCCAGAGTCGGTGTCCTGCTTTACGGCGATTGCAGTCCCTGCACAACATCTGGCCCGCCGGCGGCGCTTTCTTGAACGTCGCAGCCCGGATGTCAGTGGAGCGTGGCATGCCGACGGTTGCGGGATCTATGGCGAAACGCCGACGAGTACCAACGGGACAGCAGGAACGCCCCGCCCTTGGCGGGCAAGGTCATAGAGCGCGCCTTCGTAGTATCCGGGCCCCGATGACATTTGGGCCTGCATAGCTTTCATGGGGAGGATTTCGACCCCGACATCGATCTCGTCACCGACGTAGAACGCCAGGTGTTTGACAAACAGGTCGTAGGCAATGAAGGAATATTTGCCGAATTGCACTTCGACAGCCACTCTTCGTTTGAGGAAATCGGTTTGATTGTACGACCGTATCGGGATCTTTCCTGCTTCGACGATCTCGGCCTTCTGTTCAGCCTCGGAGAGGTGCAACGTCTTGCGAATGAGTTTGTAGTCATCCGTTACCCAGTAACCGGTGCGGCTCTCTTTCCACCCGGCGCTGCTGAAGTGTTTGTCAAACTCGACGTTGATGTCCTTGGGCGAATAGAGCATCTTGCCGCGCATCGTCTTTTCCTTGCTGACTTTCGTCTTGAGTGTCGCGGCATCGACAGTTGCGATGATTCTCTCAATCTCAAGCCAAATCGGCTTCTCGTGGACAAGGAGCCATTCATGGCCGTTGAGGTGCGAGTAAAGAGTTTCAATCTTCACCTCTCTATCTGCCATTTGATGATGTCAAAGGGGTTCTGCGCGACCCTCTCTCGCCCGCTCGGCTGGTGGACTTTGCGGCCCATCGGCCGTGTTCGCAGGGTGCCGTGATGTTCGAGGGTGAGGCGCTCCCGGGCAATATCGCAGTATTCGTCCATGAGTTCTGCCCCAGCCGCTCGCCGACCATGTCGAATCGCAGCCACTCCCGAAGTGCCGGTTCCAAAGAATGGATCAAGCACGAGGTCGTTTTCTTGTGTCATGCTGAGGACCAGTCGCTCGATCAACTCAACCGGGAACTGACACGGATGGTCAGTCTTTTCGACATGGTTGTGTTTGACATTTGGAATTCGCCATATGTCCGATGGATTCTTGCCTTTCGGGTTGCACGAATACTGTCCCGCCTTCGGCCCCTTGAAATACTTCTTGCCCGGATACTTTTGTGGAACCCGAATCGGATCAACATCAAAGAAATAGTCATCGCTCTTGGTGAACCAGACAATCGTTTCGTATCTGCCGGACAGTCGGCGGGAGCAGTGCAGCCCGTGCTCGAAATGCCAGATAATCCGGTTGCGCATCTTCAATCCCGCATCGGCGAACACGGGGTAGAGAATCGCGTCGAGCGGGATGATTGCCCCCTTGTCTACGAAGTTTCCGACTTGCCAGCAAATACTTCCCCGGTCGCCCAGGACGCGGATACATTCGTTGATGACTGCGGCCTGGTCCGCTACGTATTGGTCGAGATCGATTCTCCGCTCGTATTCCTTCCCAATGTTGTAAGGCGGCGAGGTGACCACCAAATCTACGCACTCGTCGGGCATGCTTGAGAGCAGATCGAGGCAATCGCCATGGAACAGTGTTACCTCGTTCGCGATCGTAAACCGTTTGCGAATGTGGAGCCGCGATGGCTTCGATGGGAAGAGTGTGGAGTTTTGCGGTGCTTGTTGTGGCATGGGTTTCGTTCGCACGATGATAGGGTATTGGGTTCAACGATGCAACTCCGTCTTTGACTCAACGCCGAAGGGCATCAAAGGGTTGTTGCTGTTGTAGAGGGTGTTGGGCATTAGTGAAGATCAGTCTCCCTTTTTGCCGCCTTCAACGACATGGCGGGCGAAAGAAAATGCTGATGCCTTGAGCACACCAAAGTCGCGCCGGAGGGTGGACGCAGTGATCTGGACGACGCCGCCCATCTCCTCATAGAACTTGGGATACAAGTCCTTGCCTTGCCGGCCCCGGTTATGCAGGAGTTCGTTGCGGATGATCCTGATGCGTTCGATGTCGGTGGACTTGTAAAACGTATCCCATGTTCCTCTGCCAAACGCGGAGTCGAGGCTGCGTGCGAACTTGCCCATCGACCTCGACCCCGGTGCATCGCGCTGACTTAGGACTTCGCGCAGGTAGTTCTCGTATGCGCCATACAACCCGGCATGCACGATGCGGATTATCGATACGAGCCCGATCTGGTACACGGGGGAATCGTGATAGGCAGCTCGGACGGAATCGAGCGTTGGAGCCGACCAATTGAGTGGATCATGCTTCGCCATGGTTTCGATACAACTTTGAACCCCGATCGGGATCGTCACAATCATCTGAAGCGAGTAAATGATTCCTCTCCACTCAGCAAGGAGGTCCATCGACGGATGATTGAGCAACGGACACTGCTTTGTGAGCGCGACGAAGGGATGGGACCATTCATTAGGGAGGAGGTCCATGTACGCGTTGGGGTCGCGTTCCCAAAGCCCTCGCCGCTGCCAGTCGCTCGGTTCGGTGGTTGTGTCATCCATGACGGCGTAAGCATACCAGAAGAAGGATGCTCTTTCAATCCTTGAGTTTCCCTGCGCACGATCGTGCTGTAGATGAGGTGAATCAGGTCGATCATGTCGCCGCTGGGGGCAGGCGATGGTTGCTGAGCGCGGGTGGTGCCTGTGGCGTCATCCATGATGGGGGTAGCATATCAGATGATGCGTGGTGTCACAATGTGGGCGGAACCTGAATGTCATGCAAATCTATGGAACGGCGGCGATACGCAGTCTGGTGTGCTGGCTTTGAATGCAGCGCTGGTGGAGCGCGACCGCTGGTCGCGGCTTTTTGGCTTTGTGTCTGTTTGGCAAGGCGATGGAGTCGACTGCAGTTAAGTCGGCCCACGTGCACGCCGATAGGCAGTGTGGGATGTAGTCCTGTCCATGACAGGGGCCCGTTCTGACATTTCGGGCCAGGCGGTGGATGTGGTGAGCGCGGGTCGCGAGGTTGCTCCTTTCGGCTGATGACCGATCCGATGCTGATCCAACTTGAGAGCCGCATCCACAAACAGGGTTTGCGATGAACCCAGAGGAATGAAGCCGGCGACCCTTCATCATGAACGGTCGCCGGTTTCTGTATGTCGTGGGCGAATGGCCCGCTGCCCAGCTGAGGATGTGGATGAGGGTGAGAGTGGTGACGATGGCGGTTTGATTCGGCCGGATTCGGCTTGATTGCTCCTATTTTAGAGAGATGTGGGGGGATGCGGGGGCTCTGGGATGCAGGGGTTCCGGGGTGCGGGGGAATGTTTTTGCGAAAATTCATCGTTGCGGGAGGGGGTTTCTCCATTAGAATGGCTGGGCGGCGAGTGAATCGAGTGATCGATGGTGCCAGCTGATAGTGAAGGAAAGGAAGCTCGTGGGCGAGAGAGTTCTCATTGCGGATTTGAACAACTTTGCAATGTACCCGACAGTGCCTGTTGGGTATCTTGCAGCGTTGTGTCGCAATGCTGGTTTTGAAGTTGGTGTATTCAGTCCGCTGTCGATCGGTGTTCAGGGGATTGGCCGCGAGAAACGATCGGGCCCGCTTTCGCTTATGACAGCCAAACTGAACTTCCGTGCTGCTCAGAGCGGATCGAAGTCTGTTCGTTCGATGCGGCAGTGGATTGGTACGCATCTGCGCTCGCCATTATCCCGCAAGCATCGCAGTGTGCTGAGCGCATTTCAGCAGCAGGTTGTGGATTGGCAGCCAGACATTGTGTTGATCAGTTCGTATCTCATGTATCGCGAACTGACTGAAGAGATTTGCGTGAGCTGCAGCGAACATGGCATTCCCGCGATTGTGGGTGGACCCTACTTTGCGCAGCCGGAAGTGATTCAAGCGTGGATTAACATTCGTGGAATGACAGCACTTGCGGGTGGTGAAATCGAGTTGCAGATCCCCGATATTATTCGGGCGGTTCTGGATGGCAGCGACCTTGCAGCGTTTGAAGGGGTGTTGCAGCCGGATGAGGAGCATGGATATCGCGGAACGATTGCCCGGCCGCTTCGAACGCTTGATGATGTGCCATATCCTGATTACAGCGACTTTCCCTGGCAACGCTATCCAAATCGTATTGTGCCGATGATTACGGGCAGAGGATGCGGGTGGGGGGGCGTGCACGTTCTGCAGCGATGTGACGAGTACGGCAGGGCGAACGTATCGATCGCGATCGATCGAGAATGTGCTGGGCGAGATTCAGCATCATTATGAACAGCACCATGCGTCGCTGTTTGTCTTTACCGATCTGAAACTCAACAGCAATCTTGAGGTGTGGAACGCGATCATCGACAACATGCAGGTGCTTGTTCCGGCAGCCCGCTGGATTGCATCGGTGCATGTCGACGCGCATTCGGAGAACGGCCTGACGACTGAGCGGCTGAAGGCTGCTGCAGAGTCCGGCTGTGTACGGCTGACGACGGGGCTGGAGTCGGGCAGTCAGCGCATGCTTGATCTCATGAAGAAGGGTACGCGACTTGATTGCGAAAGCAGCTATCTGCATGCAGCTGCTGAAGCTGGGATAAGCGTGAGGTGCACCATGATCGCGGGGTACCCCGGCGAAACGGCATCAGATGTGCGTGAGTCGGCTGAGTTTGTTCGCAAACATGTCGAGGTTGTTGATCGCATCAAGCTGTGCAACTTCAGCCTGATCGTGGGAACGCAGATCGATCGCAAGGTGCGGATGGCTGAGGGCGTGAACCACCACGCAAAGCACAATGGACAGGCCGCGCCTGTGGCCCTTCCACTGGCTGAGTTGACTCCCCGGTTCGACCTGGCCCTGGTTGATTGCGTGTCGATACCGCTGGGCGACCCGGCGTACCGGGCAGCGATGACGGAGTTGATTGAAGCGGTGCATGAGGTGAATCGAAAGACGCTGGGCGAGCGGGCAGCGGTTTTTGAGGGTGTGATGTAGAAAGATAGCTGGTTGATCACCCTCCTCTCGTGGGATACACTTGCCCGACGGCGATTTCGCACGTCCACCGAAAGGAGCGCCAGATGGTGGAAACAGACGAGAACGCCGATTCGCTCTGACCGGCCCGCGCATTCCTCTTGTGCTGCGGCTCACCGGGGCTGGCGGATCGGCCCCGAAGACAAGACCCGACAGAGCCTGTACATCCAGATATTCTGATTGATTGCAGGTGTTTGCAATCTTCGCATAAGTTGAACTGAACTGCGAGGGTTGCGCACCCGATAACACTCAAACGCCAGCACAATTGTTGCTGGTGCATCGTCCAGCTTTCATCGCTCCTTTGACGTATCGAGCATGAAGGCACATCTATCCCGCGAAGCTGGCCGCACCCACGCAGCTGGTTTCAAACACGTTCGTTATTCACACACGCATTCGCACGAGACACGAAAGACAACAGCAATGGACCTCACCAAAGTACGCAATATCGGCATCTGTGCTCATATCGACGCAGGCAAAACCACCGTCACAGAGCGCGTGCTGTATTACACCGGCAAAAACTACAAGATGGGTGAGGTGCACGAAGGCACAGCCACCATGGACTTCCTTCAGGAAGAACAGGAGCGTGGCATCACCATCCAGTCAGCAGCAACGACCTGCCCGTGGTCGTTCAAGGGTATTGATTACAAGATCAATCTCATTGACACCCCCGGACACGTCGACTTCACCATCGAAGTCGAACGCTCGATGCGCGTGCTCGATGGCGCTGTCGCTGTGTTCGATGGCAAGGAAGGTGTTGAGGCGCAATCAGAAACGGTCTGGCGTCAGGCCAATCGCTATGGTGTGCCACGCGTGTGTTTCATCAACAAGATGGACAAGCTGGGCGCGAACTTCGAGTTCAGTTTCAAGACCATTCGCGAGCGTCTGGGCGCCAACCCCATCGCGGTGCAGATTCCCATCGGCCACGGCGATACGCTCGAAGGCATTATCGACCTGGTTGACATGCGGGCCTTTTACTTCGACGCCAACGAACTTGGCGCTGTTGTTGAAGAGCGCGACATTCCCGCCAACATGAAGGACATGGCTGAGTTGTGGCGACATGAACTTGTCGAAAAGGCAGCTGAGCTTGACGATTCGCTGACCGGGAAGTACATCGAAGATGAACACGCGATCACGCCAGATGAAATCCGGGCAGCATTGCGGACTGGCACCATCAACTTGCGTTGCACGCCCGTCTTCTGCGGAGCTGCGTTGCGCAACATCGGCGTGCAGCGCGTGCTGAACGGCGTCATTGAGTATCTGCCGCATCCGCTGGAAACGCCAAAGATCGAAGGCACCCATCCACGTTCGAAGGACGAAGTGCTCACTCGCGCAGTTGATGTGGATGCGCCTTTCTGCGGCATCGTATTCAAAGTTGTTTCTGACACACACGGCGACCTCACCTATGTCCGTGTCTATTCAGGCACGCTCAAGCGCGGCTCGCGCGTGCTCAACTCGGTGAACGACCGCAAGGAAAATGTCTCGCGCATCTTCGAGATGCATGCCAAGGACCGCATTGCACTGGATGAAGCACCAGCAGGCATGATCGTTGCTGTCATCGGCCTCAAGAACTCGACGACAGGCGATACGCTGTGTGATACCGACCATCCCATCATTCTCGAACGCATGACATTCCCCGAGCCGGTGATCTCGATGTCGATCGAACCCAACACGGCTGATGACAAGCGCAAGCTGGGCGAAGCGCTGGCGACGATTCATCGCGAAGATCCCTCCTTCCGCAGTCAGTACAACGATGAAACTGGTGAAACCACCATCGCAGGCATGGGCGAACTGCATCTTGAGATCATCAAGAACAAGCTCGTGCGTGACATGAAGATCAACGTGAAGGTTGGCAGGCCGCGCGTCAGCTACCGCGAGACCATCCTGGGCACCGCGACGGAAGTGCGTGGCAAGTTTGTCAAGCAGACAGGCGGCCGCGGTCAGTACGGCGATGCCATCATCAACGTCATGCCCTTCACCAAAGAGCAGGCAGAAGCTGAAGACCTCGAAATGAAAAATGGTGTGGTCTTCGTTGAGAAGATCAGCCAGGGTTCAATCCCGCGTGAGTACATCCCGTCCGTTGCATACGGCATCCGGCAGGCTGCCCTCACCGGCGTTCTGGGTGGGTACCCGATGATCAACGTGAAGGTCGAACTTGTGGATGGTTCGTATCACGATGTGGACTCGAGCCAGGTTGCATTCGAGCAGGCTGGTGCACTCGCTTTCCGCGAGGCATGCACCAAGGCCAAGCTTGCTCTGCTTGAGCCGATCATGCGCGTCACGATTATCACGCCTGATGAGTTCTTCGGATCGGTTTCGGGTGATCTTGCATCACGCCGTGGTTCGATTCTCGATTCGGAGGTACGCGACAACACCCGCGTGATTACCGCAGAAGTTCCGCTCAGCGAGATGTTCGGCTACACCACCGTGCTGCGCTCGATGACGCAAGGCCGTGCAACCAGCTCGATGGAACCTGCGGACTATCGTCCTATGCCGGAGAATCTCACACGCGTTGTACTGCAGGAGGCGTGATCGCACGCAACAGGGCTGGATCGATGACGAAGAGTCAGCTGGCAAGCATGCATGCTTCAAAGGACGCCCGCATGGGAGCAGTTCCGCTTCGCGGGATTGGCGTGGTGTCTCTGCTGCTGCTCGCGGTTTCCTTGCTGCTGCAGGGAGTTGCCCTGGGTGCACAGGATGAATCGACTCGATCAGCGGATACAGCTGGCGCCGATGTTCCCACTGCCGTGCCTGCTTTCCGCAGGGCCGAACGTGTGGCGGTACTCAGCGTGCATGGCGTGATTGATCAGATCACACTCATGTCGCTGGAGCGGCGTGTGAAAGAAGCGATCGAGCAAGGCGCTGCCGCCATCGTCTTTGACATTGATACGCCCGGCGGTCGTGTCGACTCTGCCCGCGATATCGAGCACCTCATCAAAAACGATGCGGGCGTGAATACTGTCGCATGGATCAACACCGACGCGTTCAGCGCGGGCACGCTGATCGCACTGGCGTGTCGTGAGATTGTTGTCCACCCAACCGCAACATGGGGCGACTGCGCCCCGATTGCCATCGGCACTGCTGGCCTGATTGCCATGCCCGCAGCTGAGCGAGCGAAACAGGAAGGTCCGTTGCGGGCCTCTGTCGTCGACTCAGCCCGTCGCAATGGCTATGACGAACGCCTGGTCGAAGCCTTCATTGCTGTGGGCGTTGAACTGTGGATGCTTGAGAACACGGACACCGGCGAGCGCATTTTCGTTGACCGGGCTGAGTACCGGCGCGTCTTTGATGAAGAGCCGCCCCAGAATATCACCAGCGCCACGCCACCGGGGTCGGGGCGCGGCCAGCAGGTATTGCCGTTCTTCGATCAGCATTTGCGCGACACGATGCTCGATGGTCCTGCTCCGACCGAGGAGCAGATGCGCGAGAGCATTGAAGAAGCGCAGCGGCTTCCATCACCGCGCAAACTTTTGACATCAGCCGATCGCGACGACTGGACACTCATCAGCCAGGTGATTTCCAACGATAAGCTGCTGGTTGTGGACTCACGCGACTCCATCAACTTCGGCCTGGCGAACGCAACCATCGCAAATGAGCAGGAACTCAAAGCATTCTTTGGCGCAACAACGCTCACGCGCATGGATGAATCGTGGTCTGAGCAACTCGTCCGCTTCATGATTTCCGGCTGGGTGCGAACACTGTTGATTCTGCTGTTTGTCGTGTGTGCTGTCATCGAGTTCGCGCTGCCGGGCACAGGGGTCTTTGGCATCGTGGCAGCCGTTACGCTGTTGTTGCTGATAGGCGCCCCGTTTCTAGCAGGCATGGCTCAATGGTGGGAGATACTTCTCATCGTGGGCGGCATGGCCCTCATCGCGATCGAAGTGTTCATCCTGCCGGGTCTGGGAGTGGCAGGCGTGAGCGGCGTGGTGTGCGTGTTGGTGGGCGTGGTTGGTACGTTTGTCACTGGCGATGTGCAATCGGTGCAGGGGCAGAACGAACTCTACGTTGGCCTGGCCGCAACTGCAGGCGGCATCATCGCTGGAGGCATTGCGATCTGGCTGCTGGCGCGGCATCTTTACGATGCGCCCTTCTTTCAGAAGTTCATTCTTTCGGGCGCTGGTGAGCATGAAGCTGCTGCTGCCGCTGCTGTTGCAGCGTCCTCAAGCAGCACAGCCCACGTCGTGCAACCAGATGATTCCGGCACTGCAGACACCGACCTGCGGCCTTCCGGGCGCGCCTTCATCAACGGACGTATGATCGACGTTGTCACCAGCGGCGGCTATGTGAAGGCCGGTACCAGGGTGGTCGTCACCGCTGTCGATCGCTACCGTATCGAAGTTGAAGCAGTCGAATGACAGGCACAACGAATCTCTTGCTGCCATGAAACACATGATTCTCCAGCTTGCTCAGGATCAACCCAACGGAGCCTACCTCTTTTGGGGGTTCGTGCTCTTTGGTGTTGCGTTTGTCATCATTGCGCTGGAACTGGTGATTCCATCAGCCGGACTGCTGGCCCTGCTTGCTGGCGCAACGGTTGTCGCATCGATCACATCATTCTTCATGTATGACACAACCGCGGGCGTGCTCTCGGTCTTGACGTATGTGGTGTTGACGCCGATCATTGTTGTTTTCGGGTTCCGCCTGTGGATGAACTCGCCCCTTGCGAAGTACTTCATCCTGACAGCGGAAGTTGCGGATGACAGTGACAAAGATTCTGCGGACACAGACGATGATCTTTACGAAGGCGAGGCACCTGCTTCAATGCGCAACCATCGCCCGCAGATGTCAGCGCTCATCGGCCTTCGAGGACGCACCATTACACCCTGCCGCCCTGTCGGACTGGTGAAGATCGAAGGACGCCGTATCGAAGCCCTCTCTGAACTTGGCGCGATTGATGCAGATGTGGATGTTGTTGTCACCGATGTGTACGACAACCAGGTGAAGATTCGCAAGGCGTAGTGTCATTGCAACTTCGGGGCTGTGATGTCCCGCCCGGATGAGCGCGGCAACGTCGCGCCCCTTCATCGCAGTGCGATTTGCTACAATCCATTCGTGCGGATCAACGCATTCTTCATCGTGCTGATGGCGCTCGTCAACACCTGTGGTGTCCGGGCCCAGGATTTTTCCACCATCCCGCGCGATCTCTTCGAACAGCAATGCGAACAGCTTGAGCTGGCTGATCACGCCCGCGCCGTGGCCGAGGTGCATTACACCCAGTACATCGAGGACATGGCTGCGCTCCAGCAGGAGCAGCGGCTGATGAGTCAATGGATCATGACGATGCCGAGCGAACAAACTGCAGGGCCATATCCAGAGACATTCAAGGACGGGAGCGAGCCACTGGGGTATCTCACATCCCGGGCGTATTCGCGACTGGACAAAGCCGCCAGGCGTGGAATCACCGCCATCGAAGCGACGTACTTCGATGCGATGCAGACACTCAGCGGCGCTGCTGATGCGCGCATGGCGATCCTCGCGCGCGACTGGCGACGGGCGCGACTCTTGCCACGCATCGGTGCCAACCTGGGCGGGAAGATCGACCTGATTGATATCGTGCAAACGTCACTCCCCGAAGCGGTTCGCAACGCAGATGTTCATCAGGCACTCGACATCTGGGCCGAGCGCATCGATGATCTCTTTGATGCGTATGACACATCACGACAAAGCCGCAACGAGGAATACTCGAGGCTTATCGACGCGGCCAGACAGGGCGCGGATACGTTCGATGAAGCTGCGGAAATCCTCATGGGCTCCTGGCGTGTGCTGGTTGACATTGCCGATGTCACTGAACGCTCCATGTATCAGATTGCAGGTCTGCTCGATCCAGCCGATGCAGCAACACTCGAGCAGCAATGGCTTGAATCGAAGTGGGACTTCGTCTGGTATCGTGGCCGCGAAGATGCACGCATCAGCCGCGCCCTTGAGCGCAAGGATCTGTCTCCAGAACAGAAGCAGGCATTACAGTCGCTGCAGGACGAAATCAATCAACTCCGCATGCGCAGTACTCCACGGCTTGAGCGGCTTTGGAGAGCAGTCTACGACGTCGACGCGATGGTCGCGTATCAGGCTGATGCATTGCGCTGGAACATCGCGCGAGAGAGGCAGGGCCCCGCACCCGAATGGACTGCCTACGACGACCTCAATACAGCATGCAAAGATTTCATTCACGAAATCGAATCACTGGGCTCGCGCATTGATGCCATTTTTCAAGGGGAGGAGACTCCGTAATGCGCGCATTCTTTTCCATCATCGCTGTGCTCATGCTGACAGCTCCGGTTCAAGCCCAGGGCCTCGAAGATGAAAGCCTGCTCTTTCCGGGCCGCGATTTCGACTACTTTGAATGGCTGGGCCAGCCGACCGTCACTGCTCAACAACTGCGCGAGGCTGTTGCGGAGATTGACACCATCACAGATGCGCAGCAGACTCTCATCCGCAGCATTTACGACGACTTTCATCGCAACTTTCACGAGCAAGCGACTGTTGTCCAGCCGCTCATCGCACGGGCACGTGCCAATCGCGGTCCTGATGAATCCGGCCGCGCCGTTTGGCAGCGCGAAGTGAATGGCAGCAGCCAGGGCAACTGGACGCCACGCACGCAACTTGAGTGGGAAACACAGCGTCACAAACTCGAATCCGAATTGCTCGCTGATGTCGGAGCAGTGCTCTCGCCCGACCAGTACCCGAAATGGCAGTCGATCGCCTCCCGCATCCGTCGCGAAAAGTGGCAACCCCTGCTGCACCTAGGCTACCCTTACCCCCAAGGCGACATCATCCGCATCGTTGCATCGCTCGAACTTCCGTCCGCCGAGCGGGCCCTCATCGAGCCGGTGTTGCGTGAATACGAATCTGAGGTCGATGCAATGTTGCAGCGCATGGAGCGCGATCGGGCTCGTTTGCAAGTTGCAGTGTACGAACTCAGAGACAATCGCGATCCGGAATCCGCGCAGCGTCGCAATCAAATGCTCGCGCAACAGGAAGAGATGGCCCTTGGACATGTGCGCATCAACGTTCTTGCGCGCGACAAGCTGATCGCTGCCCTTCCCGCTGAATATCTCGATGCATTCCGCGATGCGTATGGCCTCGCGATGCATCCCAACATCTACGCGCCATCTCCAGCTGATCGGCTCATCGCGGGATTGGGTGATGCAGACTGGCTGTCGCCCGGCTCGCGCGAGCGTGTCGATGCAGTCGTTGCCCGCTATCGTCCTCATCGGCGGGCCATTCTCAATCAACTCGAGACGTCCGCGCGTCAGCCGTTGCTGGATCCGACCGGCTGGTTGAAAGCAAGTGAGACCTACAACGCAGACTTGCAAGCCTGGCGGTTGCAAGTGGAACAGGCTGGTCCGGATCAGTTCATGGTTTTTGAACTGCCCGAGTCAGACCTGTGGCGCGACCGCTTCAACCTTGCCTGCGTGACGGTACGGCAGATCATCCGCGCACTTGAACCACAGGAACGCGAGCAACTGTCGCCATCACTGCAACTTGTCATCGGAGTGGCAGGAGAGTGACATCAAGCGTCCCGTGTTATCCCGTCCTGCGTGGCGGGACGGCATCAAGCTCTGCGACAGGCTCACGACGAAGGTAACGGCCGGGCTTGTCGTCTTCGAGCTGGGCCTGCAGTTTGCGAAGGGCTTCAACTTCAATCTGGCGCACGCGCTCGCGGGTGAGACCAACTTCGCGACCGATCTCTTTCAATGTCAGTGGCTCCTGTCCCTCAAGCCCGTAGCGCAGCTTGAGCACGCGCGCATCGCGCTCATCAATCGCTTCGATCAGTTTGAGAATCATGCGATACTCATCTTCATCCGCAACCGAATGATCGGGCTGAGCATTGCGGCTGTCTTCCAGCAGATCACCAAAGTCCATGGCCTGGCCATTGCCATCGGTGGGGGCCTGCGACCGCGACTGATATGCACGCAAGGCCCGACGAATGATGTGGACCTTCTTGAGGGGAAGTTCCATGTGATCTGCAATCTCACGCATCGATGGCGGACGATCAAGCTCTTCTTCCAGTTTGCGATGGGCTTCTTTCCAGCGGGCAATCAGTTCGACCATGTACGCAGGAATGTGAATCGGCTGTTTGGCGTTTATGAGCGTGCGCCGCACCGATTGCTTGATCCACCATGATGCATACGTCGAGAAACGCGCGCCTTGTGCCGGATCGAAACCTTCAACAGCACGGATCAGGCCGACGTTGCCCTCTTCGATGAGGTCAGGCAATGTGAGGCCGCGATTGGCGTAGTTCTTGCAGATGGAAACCACCAAGCGAAGGTTGGCTTTCACCATGTGATCGCGGGCTTCAAGATCGTTGTCGTTGACAATGCGCCAGCCCAACTGCTTTTCTTCCTCGGGGCTGAGCAGCGGCGTTTCGTTGATCTGTTTCAGATACAACTGCAGGTCAGATTTGAAGCCGATTTTCTTTGCCATGCTCTCTCTTTCGAACCTCCATGCCGAGCCGCCATTGCCCCCTCAAGGGATCGAGCGGGCGAACCCCCAGCGCCTGGTGTCCGCGGATTGCGCACTCCCGGCCCATAACGTTCCGCAGCAACACAGCCGGGGGTTCCACGCTCTTCGGTTCAGGCTTGATTCTGCTTGAGCCGAGACCGTGCAAATGTGATTGATACATCTCCTCCCTCTGCGAACGACTCGCACCACCCGCGCGCCCGCCATCGCACAAGTATTATCAGCCCAAGATCATAGAGTTGCATACTGTGAATGTCTGTTCAGAGTCGGTTTGGGAGGTGTCAAGATGGAGAACGTTGATATCGCAAAGCTCCTGAAAGACTGGCCATTCGAGCCGGGACGCATCAATGCGCGGATCATCGATGGTGATGACGGCCAACCAAAACTGCAGATACGCGTGCAGATGGGAGTCATGCAACTGGAGCTGGAAGGTAGACCCGATGGCGAGCGGCCGGAAGGCTTTGCCTCACTTCTGGAGTTGCAAAGCACCCGCGCGCAACAATATCGAGAAGGAACACAGAATGAATCCGGCTTCATCCTCACCCCCGAAGAGTGTCAGGCCTTGCGCGAAGAGGCTGTGATGTACTACCACCGCTATGTCGCACTTTTTGCGCTCGAGGAATATCCGCGTGTGATTGCAGATGCAACCCGCAACCTGGCGGTGCTTGATCTTTGCCGCGACTATGCAGCTGTTGATGATGATCGAGCGGTGTTGGAACAGTTCCGCCCATACATTCTGATGATGCGTGTGCGAGCACTGGCAGCTGCTGCGATCAACCAGGGCAATCCCAAAGCAGCGGTGATTCTTCTCGATGAAGGCATGCATGAAGTGCGCAGCGCGCTGGAAGCCCTTGGTGTGGGCGACGCCATCAATGATTCCAACGAAATGCAACTCCTGCAGGGCATGCGCGATGCGCTCAGGCCGCAGTTGCCAACTTCGCAACGGGTTGAACTTGAGGAACGTCTCCGGGCTGCCTTGGCTGCAGAGAACTACGAGCTCGCAGCCATCCTCCGCGATGAACTGCGCATGATGAAATGAGGGCGACACTCAGGCAAGCCGCACGCGAAGCGTATCGTGCATGAGGGCGAGGAGTTAGTCGCTATTGATCAAAGCCGTTGAGTCCATCTCTCGTCGTCATGATGGGAATCTGATCGAAGAGCGAGAAGCTGACAGAAGTGTTTTGCACGTTGCGATCGAGGTTCCAAGGGAGTTCACGCACCGAACCATCCGCGAATGCAACCCATGCTTCAGTGAGATGCTCGCCGCGCAGCTCAGCAGGAGGAACAATGACAAGAATGCCCTTGCGGCCGGGATGTTTCACCTGGGTTGTCCGCATCTGCTTTGTCCGTATTACTCGATCACCACCGGCACCATCAAAGAATCGCGGTTCGGCGAATACAGTATGGGTCATCATGACAGGAGAGAAAAAAAACCCGACGTCCTCACCGAGTTGACCGCAATAGGAATGTGCAACGCCAGCCCCTTTGACACTTGCTGCAAAAGGCAGTTTATCAGTTGCGGAGAGATAACTGACCGTTGCTGAGACCCACCCGCGACTTTGATATGCGAAAAAGTTGTCGACCGAGGAGGGCGGTGGAATATGACACTTCCCGAATGTCAACCCAAACTCGGGCGCACCTGCCACGCCGAAGAAGGGAAATGCACCCTCATTGTCACTTGCAAAGAGCGCGAGTGCTGTCGAGTGTGATCGCAGCGCTGCAAGGTGCTGTGTCTTCACGACGGATTGACGCAGACCCACCATTGCGGGCGCTGCAAGTGCGATCAGAACTGCAATGATTGCGACAACAACCAGTACCTCAACAAGGGTGAATCCGGACCGAACGGACGCATGTCTGACCGTGTACATCATCCACGCTCCTGAACAGGTGGTTCTGTTCCTGAAAACTGCAACGCTGCAAAGACGAGAGCTCCCGCCAGGGCAAGGTTCTGGATCGCTGCAAGGGGAGCGGAGTCAAACATCTCTCGAAGGCTGTTGGCAAGAAATCCGCACTGGCAGGGCTCGGTCGAACCACCCATCATCATCTGAATCAGCGGGACACAGAACAGCACCAGCAGCACGACTCCGCCGAGGCAAGCAGCTTTGGGAAGAACCGCAAAGATCAGGCCAACACCGACCGCCGCTTCTGTCAGCAGGATCATAAGCCCGACGATGGCTGACCACACCGAATCGCGTCCCAGTGAAGGGACAAGATAACTCACAACTCCGCGGAAGTGACCGGGGTTGATCGCCTTGTCGACTGCGGCCACGAGAAACATGATGCCGATCGCGATCATCATGACTCGCGCCAGTGAACTGGCCCAGCCCACTTTCCTTCCACATTCAGCTTCAGTTGTTATAGTTCCCATGGCCACACCGTATGTTTTCTTGGCCTGTTTGTCATTACGACACTCTGCAGACGCCACGTTGCCTGCCGCCCGTCCCAGACGCATAAGAAATGCAGCGGCCGCCTCATTCCATCTGCGAACTCGAAGATGATCCCGACATGCACTCCGATACCACTTTCGCTTTGCAGGGTTTCTATACGTGGATCGTGATACCACGTACGACTCCCTGTCGAGACGCCACCGAACCAACCCTCGTTTCCAAGCTCACCTTCAAAGAACTCCTGTGAGCCAACCGCCAACGCGTCCGGACGAACCACCGCTAACATTCCAGCAGGATCTGCGGCCATCTCCACTGCCAGGTGCGCCCCATCATCGCACTTCCTGCGCGCCTGCCAGAGCTGATCGAAGTATCCTTCGACGTCTTCTGCCGGCTCGATGCGAAACCCCTGATCCGCGATTTCATCGTTGATGTAGAGCACCGAACTCTCGAGCGCCCACACACCGGGACCGTTCATATCTTCCATGCTGCGAAGGCGGCTCCCCGACTGTCGCCGCCAACCCTTGTATGCTTCGGGCGATTCGTGGATGTGGTAATATTCGATGGCGTCGCCAAGAAGATCAGCCAACGAAGACCTCTGCGGGGCGGTGAGCGTGCCCTGAATGGTCATCAACTGCAAGGCGCTGTCGACAACGTCGCGCGAACCAAGACCGACCATCTTGATCGCTTCCATGGCTGGACGAGTGCGCTCAAACGCATCAGTTACAGGGTCAGCGACCGGTCGCCAAACGGTGCGGACAACCGCAACCGTTGCAATTGTGATAACGATGACAGCGGCCGTCGCGATGACAAGTGAGCGTGACATATAACAGCAACTCAATCAAACATCTGGGCAAAGACCGCTGACCAGCGGACATCCCGAATGGGCTGAGTACCAATAGCAAGAATATGGAGTTGCGGTCGTCGGGCGACAGCAGCAGCAAAGGCGACCGTCGCTTGGACCCGAGCAGCCGGGAATTGACGCGCAATGAATGGCCGAGGTGCACCAGTCATCAGCCAGTGCATCCAACGTCGCGAACACAATCCCAGCAGCGACGAGAGAAAGAACCAACAAATCTTTGACAAGGGTAGAACGATTGCAAAACTCCCATGAGAGGTGTTCTACGCCATCGGGCCCGAAGGACGCCATCGGGCGATTCTAGCAACGGTCATCGGTCGGCACAACACAAAAGTGGAACAATTCAAGAATTTATTTTGGCCCGGGCGACGCTCCATCGAAGGTCTCGGAAGGTCTCGGGCACTGCGACCACGGCGTGCCCGTGCTACCCCGCCCGTGCATCGCGCTGTTGACGTCCCACCTATCATGTATCTCCACATCAAATGGAGGTTCGCAACTATGTCAGGTTCAGCAAACGTCGGTGTTCATGTCGATCACGACATTCAGGAAGATCCTGAAATGATCGCAGCCTTTGAGGCTCGCATCGCAGCAGGCGAACTTATCGAGCAGGACGACTGGATGCCCGAAGCCTATCGCAGTGGCATGTTGCGCATGGCGGAGCATCACGCCAACTCAGAGATCATCGGCGCTCTGCCCGAAGGAGAGTGGATCACACGCGCACCATCGCTTCGCCGAAAACTGGCGCTCACTGCCAAGGTGCAGGACGAAGTCGGGCACGGCCAGATGTTGTACCGAGTCAGTCAGGACCTCGGCAAGCCGCGCGATGCCATGCTGCGTGACCTGATCACTGGCAAGACCAAGTATCACAACGTCTTCAACTATCCCGCGCCAACCTGGGGCGACATTGCGATGATCCAGTGGTTGATTGATGGCGCAGCCATCATGAATCAGAAGACCCTGGCTGATGGCGCGTTCGGGCCCTATGTCCGCACAATGAAACGCATCAACATGGAAGAAGCATTTCACTTCAAGTCGGGCGAAGATATGGTGCTCACGCTCATGTCCGGCACGAAGAAGCAGAAAGAAATGTGTCAGGACGCGTTCGATCGCTGGTGGGAACCATCACTCATGTTCTTCGGCCCACCCGACAAACCCAACGCGCACGAACTGCCGCCGATGAAATGGCGGATGAAGACACAGACCAATGACGAACTGCGACAGCGATTCGTTGATCGTTTCGCGCCAGCTGCGCTCGATCTGGGCATTGTCATTCATGTGACGGAGAAAGATGAAGACGGCATGGTCACTTCCAGGAAGCCCGATGAAAACGTGGTGCACGATGATGCAACCGGCCACTGGGGATTTACCGAGCCTCAATGGGATGAGTTCTTCCGAGTGATCCGTGGCAACGGACCATGCAACCGCAAGCGTCTGGCATTGCGGCGGATGAGTTACGAACAGGGCCGCTGGGTACGCGAAGCAGTGCAGCATGGAGCAACAAAGTTGCCGCCCGCTGCGTAGTGACGGGATCGACGCCGACGCAGTCAACGCCTCACATCTGCGTTCCAAAACGCTCCAGCAGCGCGTGGGGACACCCGATGTCCGCAATGGTTACATCGCCGGTCCATGCTCGCGCGTGCGGGAATGTAAAGCCGAGTTTCATCCCCAGAAATGTGATCGTGAGATCAGCATGCACTGCGATGCCGCGCGCCTTGCCAGTATCGCAATCCAGGCCTGAAGGAATATCGATGGCGATGACGCGTGCATGTGAATGACCGCGGGCGTGATTGATGCGTTCGATCGTCTCTGCGCTCGCGCCCTGCACATCGCGATCGAGTCCGGTGCCGAAAATCGCATCAATAATGAGAGCGCTGCTTTCGACGTCGCGGACTGAGGGCGACTGCTCGCGAATGTGCATAGCCCGCATGATGCGAAGATTCGCATCAGCATCGCTTCCCCGGCTGGGCTCGCCATTGGTGAGTACAACAGTGGGACAATGGCCGCGATTGGCGAGGTGTCGGGCGATGACGAATCCATCTCCGCCGTTATTCCCTGATCCGCAAATGATCGCAATCGTTGGCGGGATTGACGCGGCGATGGTTGTCACTTCATGCTGGATCAACTCAGCCGCGCTGCGACCGGCGTTTTCCATGAGGACGAGTCCCGCCATGCCATATTCTTCGATCGCGCATTGATCAACCAATCGTGCAGCTTGACGCGAAAAGACCAGTGGCATGATGATCAACTGTATTCGCGATGTATGCTGTGCGCCGGGCAGACGTGAGCGGGCGCGTGGTTGTCTGGCGATCTCATCCGCGAGAGTCGAGGTACGTCCCGATCGGATGGACCGTCGCGCTGACGTGAATGTTTGTGGTAATCTCGCGAGTATACTGTATGCAATGCCCACAGCGTCGCTGACCGCAACATTTGCCTGGTGGCTGCTGATCGCGGGCGCGCTTCTCGGCAGTGGCTACTGGCTGATTGTCAGGCTGCGGATAAGGCGATCGATCGACGTTACGCCCGACCTTGCTGATGTTCTCGAAAGCGTGGCATCATGCGAAGAGCGATCGCTGGGCAAAGTCGCAATCATCATTCCTGCACACAATGAGGAAGGTTCCATCGCTGCATGCGCAACGTCGGTGATGCAGCAGCAGGGTGTCGATTTCATCGCCATTTTCGTTCTGGATCGCTGTACCGACGCCACCGCGGAGGTGCTTGCGGAGATCGTCGGAGGCGATAATCGCGCACGCGTTGTCCATGTAGATCATTGTCCCCCGGATTGGGCTGGGAAGTGTCATGCTGCTCAGGCCGCATCGCAGCACGCGCTTGCGCTGCCTGATGTCGAATGGTTGCTTTTTATTGATGCGGATACGGAGGCGGATTGCCAACTGGCGCAAGCTGCGATCAGCCTGGCCAGCGAAGGCATTGAGCAGGGCTCGAGAATTGACCTTCTCAGCCTGCTCAACACGCTTCGAGGCCATCATTGGTTTGAGCGGATCGTCCAGCCTGCTGCATCGATGGAACTTCTGCGAATGTTCCCACCTGACCGTGTCAATCAGCGCGACTCCGATCGCAACTTTTCCAACGGCCAGTTTCTGCTGTTTCGCAGAGATGTGTACGAAGCCGTAGGCCGCCACGCCGCGGTAAAGGATGACTTGCTCGAGGACATTGCTTTCGCCCGAGCGGTTCGTCGGGGTGGGTTTCGAGGGTGCGTTGCGTTTGACGGTGGCATGCTGAAATCGAGTATGCACGAGTCTTTTGCGGAGTTCGAGCTTGGCTGGCAGCGCATCTTCATCGAAGCAGCCAAGCGCAAGCCGCAGAGGCTGCGTCGCTACGCCCGCAGATTGGCCCTCATCACGGCTGGCGACGTGGGCGTTCGCTATGGATTATTGACCTGGCTGATATGCGATGCAATTATGCGGCAGGGAAACCTGTCGACCTGGTGGTTCCTGGGGTTGATCGTGCTGTTGTGCAACGTCACATGTAAACTGCTTGCGCTCAAGGCGCCCTACGCACGCCAGCGCCTGTCCCTTGTCTCGCTACTACTTCAGCCGATCGGAGCAGCTCTGGTGGCGAGAGTGCTATCACAGAGCGCCCGAGCGCTTGAGCAGAGAACGCCTGTGCGGTGGGGGGGGAAGGAGTATGTGCTCGAACCCCGTGCGTGAACCGCAGCGAGGTTGCATCGTCCTCACTCGCGCTCGTATGCGACCTTTTCCGGATCATCGCCCTTCACTACTCTGCGCACCAGCGTGATGACAGTGGCAATCTCATCTGTGCCAGCTTCATGCACGAGCTTGTGTTTGACGAGGGCTGTTGTGACAACATCATCGTCACGCGGTCGCGTGATTGTGAGCCACGCTGTCAGAACCCCGCCATCAGCATGCTCGGCGCGGTCAAGGGTCATTGACCAGCCGCCAGTGGGTGATGTCATGCTGAGCTCAGCGGAATACTGAATCGGGAACGACTCAAGCACATGAATCGATGTGACGATCGGCGGGCGCTGCGGATTCCACACAGGTTCGTCAGGCTGGGCTGGTTCGCGGGTCTGGCCTGGCTGGTTCAGCCGAGGTGAGTCGGCGCCATCTGCATCGGGGCTGGTCATGTTTTCGTGGTTCTGCTCTGAGTCGTGACTACTCATTGCATCGGGCGCCTGTTGCGTTTGTTTCTGCGCTGGCTGTCCATGCGAACTCTTCGAATCTTCACATGCAGACAACCCGTTGAGAATGAGCACTATCGGGAGAATCATGCATGTGGATCGCACCATCTTGATCTTTCATCCTTCGACTTTGCCGCGACCTTGATCTTCGTTCACGACCATTCCTGTAATCGTTCCTTCGAACGCGACATGGTCATCCACGAGTCCCTGCACACGCGACTGAAAGCGTCGGGGCTGAAAGCGAATCTCCTGGCAGAGAAGATACAGCGTATCGCCCGGTACCACTTGGGCACGGAACGTCAAATCATCAACGCGCGTGAACGCGAGGAACCTTGCTTCGTTTGTCCGCAGCCTGAAGGCAATGCTTGCCAGCTGAGCAGATGCTTCGATCATGAGTACGCCCGGCAGGAGCGGACGACCGGGGATATGCCCGGGCACCCAGAACTCATTCTCGCGTGCCTGCCGCACCCCAAGCAACTGCTTGAAGTCGGGTGAATGCCATATCACATGGTCGAGCATGCGCATGTCGCCACTCTGAGGGTTGAGGCGACCGACTTCATCAGCCGCCACCGCGACTGCGCAGCAGTCGATGGTGGAGATATCGAACAACGCACTCGCAGACACAGGCAGGCTCCGGGATCGGGGCGGTGGTGGGGTTGCAGTCGATGCTCGCCTGTGCGCCCCGCCTTGCTTAGAAACAGCGTGCTCAGGCATCTTCACGCGCAGTCAGAATGGCCTTGCGAACATCCTGAGCCGTATTCTTCACATCCTGCATGATGCTGCGGGCCCGCGTTCCTGCGGCTTTGTTCCCGCCTTCAGCCTTCTCAATGTCATCAGCGGCCGATTCCACAAGGCGACGGAGCTTCTCGTACTGTTCCTTCAACATGGTGTCTAACCCTTTCAGCGCCTGCAAGAGCGTGGAGAAAATGATGCGATTCCAAAACGCGTCCCCGACCCATTCAGACGGGGCTGGAAACATGGTAGCTGCGAAGTGCCCTGTCTGCCAGCAGGGTCCATCTTCAGCATAAGATTCCTAACGCATGACTAACAACGCGTTCCGGTGGCTGGTACCGCATATATCAGCCGCGGCGCAAAAGTGGGCTTGGCAGCCAGCAGGGCGTCCTCACATCTACTCCACCGGCGAAATGGTGACTGGACCCCACCATACCAGCAGCAGCAACACAATCGCAAGCGCGATCCGGTACCAACCGAACGCAGCCATCCCGTGCGTCTTGAGGTATCCCACCAGCCACTTCACAGCGAGTGCAGCTGCAACCAGGGCAACAAGAATGCCCACGATCACCTGGGCAGTGCCCAACACTTCAAACACGTTGGGGCCCTCACCGCTGAGGTTTTTGTAGCCCTTGTACAGGCACGCGCCGCCAAGTGTGGGAAGCCCCAGAAGAAAGCTGAACTCAGCAGCGTCGCGCGGGCGCATGCCCACCAGCATCCCGCCGACGATCGTCATCATCGAGCGGCTGGTGCCGGGCCACATTGCAACGCACTGCAAGAGGCCGATGATGAGAGCGCGCTGCCATGTGAGTTCCTCCATCGCAATGAAACGCGATGGTGGCCTCGCGTCGTCGGTTTCACCTTCGTTGCTCACCGCTGCGTCGTGATCAGTTTCATGAAACAACCTGGCCTGCCAACCCTTGAGAAAAAGCAGTGCCACGCCGCCCAGGAAAAGTGCTGCAATCACCGGACCTGCAAAGAAGAGTTGCGACTCCACCCAGTCGTTGATCATGATGCCGACGATGGCTGCAGGAAGAAACGCGATGATGATGTTCACAGCCATCCTGCGGCCGACGCGGTCGCGTCCCAGCAGACCCATGATCATGCTGCGCACGCGTGGCCAGAACAAGCCGAGCACTGCCAGTATCGCGCCACCCTGAATCACGATGTTGAATGCGTCAATGGCTTCTTTGTCATCCACCGTGCGGTCAAGCCCGAGGAGATTCGCAGTGATAATGAGGTGGCCGGTGGAGCTGATCGGAAGATACTCAGTGATGCCTTCAACCAGCCCGAGAATAATTGCATCGAAGATCGTCACATCAGCATCCTTGCAAGGTGTACTGGCACATCAGCGTGGGCTTCATGTATCGACCGAATCAGGCTCTCAGCCAAGGCATAAGACTGCGAATCGTAGCCCCAGCCCCTTCAAATGCATCATCAACGAAAGGGTGTGCCTTGTCGGCGTCAAGGTGGGCCACGCGCTCTGCAAAGGAGCCGTTGCGGATGTCACGCAGGACTTCGCGCATGCGGTTGCGGGTTGTTTCATCGATCACGCGTGGCCCTGCATCCATCGCCCCCAATCGCGCGGTTGTACTGATCGCATCGAACATGCCTGCCAGCCCGCGACTGTAAATGAGATCCGCAATCTGTTTCACTTCATGGCAACATTCGAGATATGCAAGCTCAGCAGGGATACCTGCCTCAATCATCACTGCAAAGGCTGATCGAATGAGCTCGCTGAGCCCGCCGCACAGGACCGCCTGCTCGCCGAAGAGATCACTTTCTGCTTCCAGCGCGAAAGTGGTTTCGATGATTCCCGCTCTGCCACAGCCGATGCCAGCCGCCCACGCAAAGGCCAGGGCGCGAGCATTCCCCGCGCTTGATTCCTGTTCCACAGCCAACAGGGCAGGGAGGCCGCGACCTTCGAGAAAGAGTGAACGCAACAGCGTCCCCGGTCCTTTCGGTGCAACCATGACGATGCCGCAGCCCGGCTGCGGCTTCACAAGTCCGAATCGAATGCTGTATCCGTGCAAAAAGCCGATCGCGGTGCCGGGCTGAAGAAAGGGAGCAATCGACTCTTCGAAGACCGTGCCATGCACATGATCAGGCAGTGCCATGACAATGAAGTCCGCGCGGGCAGCTGCCTGTTTGATCGGAAAAACATCAAATCCGGCAGCGTCAGCGCGTTTCCAACCATTACTTTCCTCGCGCTGGCCGATGATGACGTCAACCCCTGCATCCTTGAGATTGCCTGCGTGGGCAGATCCTTGATTCCCGTAACCCATGATGACAACGGTTGTTGCGCGAAGTGCCTCGACGCTCAGCAACTCCGGATGTGTTCTGTCGCTGAGGATGCGGTCGCTCATGGCCTGAACAATAGCCGATAAGTTCTGCACTTTTCACTTTCATTTCACCAAATCCGATGTACTTTTCGATAAGCTAAGTAAATGTTCATTCCTTGGAGGAGACTGGTGAAGCGAAGGGTCAACAGGGCCGATATCCGAGAAGCGGGCAACCAATCGCCCGAACCCACGGAGCCTACAAGCATGCCAGCAGCCACCCTCAACCGTCGCCAGTTTGAACGTTTCAGCGTCGCGCCCATGTACACGGAAGTGAAGGTGCAGCGCATCGACGATGGCCGCATGTCAGAACTCAGCGGATACGCTTACGACCTCAGCGAGGGCGGGCTGCGCATCGAACTTGAGGATCGCCTCGACATTGGGGAACATGTGAATGTCAGCCTGCGACTGCCCGGCGAAGCCGAGAACGACCCGCAGATCCACCTTGCCTGCGAGATGGTCTGGATTAATGACGAAGATGATGACCCGGTCATGCCACGCATGGCACTGCGCGTCCTCAGATATCTTTCGGATGACAGCCGCCGCCGACTCATCGGCTATCTCAGCCGCGGTGCTGCCGGCCGGGCTGCATGAAATCTGCGTGAGGGTTGATCACTTCAGCGAGCACAGGCGCGACATCGTCGCATCCCCCTCATCGGTATCAATATTGGATCACAGCGTGGACTGCGTGCGGCTGTAAACGGTCGCGACCTCGCAGCGCGGTGAGTTCAATCAACACTGCGATGCCTGCAATCTCGCCGCCAAGTTGCTTCACCAGGTCACAACAGGCTCGCATCGTGCCTCCCGTCGCAAGCAGGTCATCAACCATCAGCACCCGCTGCGGCGTGCCAACTGCATCGCGATGAATCTCCATCGTGTCGGTGCCATATTCAAGTTCATACTCAATCGACGCTTTGGCTGCGGGCAGCTTTCCCGGCTTGCGCACTGGAACAAAGCCGCAGTTCAGCGCCCGCGCGATCGCTGTCCCAAAAATGAACCCGCGCGACTCGGCACCAACCACAAGATCAAGCTTGCCATTGCGAAAGGGATTGGCCATGAGTTCGACAGCCAGACCGAGTCCCGCAGGATCCGCAAGCAAGGGCGTAATGTCCTTGAACACAATGCCCGGCTGAGGAAAGTCGGGAACATCACGGATCAGGCACGTGAGCTGGTCGTTGTAGGTTGACATGTCTGGCAATATAGCAGTGACAGCAGGCATCTGCGCCGATCAATCGCTTTTCTCAACGCCTGGCAGTGTGATCGCAATCACAGCGCTTGCCGCCATGCGCGGATCGAGGCTCGATGTCAGACTGCTCCGTATTGCGTCGCGGCTGCGCTCAATCATGCCGCGGAAGACTTCCCTGCCGTCTGCGACAATCGCAATTTCCTGATCGAGATCAATCAACTCATCGCGCAACCAGAGCGTGATGTTCTCAACATCGCTGCTGTTGATTGTAATGACCTGTCCTGTGACTTCAGCGGTGACGGTGCTGCGCGCGACCGCTTTGCCGGGCGGACAACTCAACCAGTAAAAGCGCTCATGCACAACATCATCCTGCACCCAGACAATGCGCCCCGGCCAGGGGTTGCGCGTGAATCCAGCCATCCATTCGATCGCTTCAGAATCCTCGCCATCCATCCAGTGACCTTTGCCCTTCATGATGCGAACATGGTGGATATAGCCATCCGGATCTTCCTGCTGCAGACCATCGAGTCGCTCGCCCCATTCCTTTGCGACAGCGTTTCGGTTGTAGGCATGATCGAGTTCACCAGCATACAGCGCAAAGGGAAGATTGCGCAGGCTTGCAGGCTGTGCATCGTTGGGATGGCCAGCCATCATCGCTGCTGCTGCGAACGTGTCAGCCATGCGCGGAGCGAGTTGATAGACACCATCGCCACCTGCAGAGTATCCGAGCAGATAGACACGGTCGGGATCGACATCATGCACGATGACATATGCTGCGATGAGTCGCGTCAGCAGCCCATCAATGTGGCCGTGATGCCAGAGGTTCCACGTATCAGTGGGGGCACGTGGCGCCACGTAAATTCCTTCCTGCGGTTGGTAGAGCCTGATCTGGTTGCGCCACTGTTGATCGTTGACATTGGCGGTGGTCCCGCCGCCGCCGTGCAATGAAATCCAGAGTGAGTGGCCATTTTCGGGAGCCTCGCCGAATGTTCGCAGCAGCAGGCGCATCGTGACATCGCCAACCGTGACAGCCTCTGCTTCGAGTTCTGCTGCAAGAGCAGCGCGATGTTGCTCGCAGGCCTCGTTCCACAACTCATCAATCATCGCTTCAGCTGCATCATGGCTGAGACCAATAGCAGCATCTGCATTCTGCAAACCGTTGGCAAGCTCGGGCGGCCAATGCCCGGTTGTGCTTGACGAGCAGAGGATCATCGCGCTGATCAGCCATGCAACACTCACCGCCATGGCGGTCCCTTTCGTGGCGAACCAGCCCGCTGCGCGATCCTGTTGATCACTTCTCGCTCCTCTGGTTCAAGCACATCGGGATCGGGCGGGATCACCTGCACCACGACGAAGAGATCGCCAGCCGGGCGTTTCTCGGGAACAATCCCCTGGCCCTTGATGCGCAGCCGCTTCCCGCTGGCGGTTCCTGGCGGAATGCGCACGTTGGCTGAGCCGGAGAGCAACGGCACCTCAACCTCCGCGCCGTTGATTGCTTCAGCAATGCTGATCGGCAGCTCGATGAGCAGATTGTCGCCCTCGCGCTTCAGCCACGGGTGAGGTCCGACGTTGATCGTGAGAATGAGATCGCCAGGGCTGCCACCGGTCTGGCTTGGCTGGCCCTTTCCCTTAATTCGAAGTCGCCCGCCGGATTCGATTCCAGCGGGAATCCGCACGTCAACGGTCTGCGTTGACCCGTCGGCAGATGCGATGCGAACGCTTTCGGTGCCACCCTTGGCTGCAGTCAGAAATGTGATCGCCAGCTTGTGGCGAAGGTCTTCACCCTTGCGAGGCATTGGTCGCTGCTGTGCTCGTGAAGCATGCGATCCGAAACCGCCGCCACCTCTCCCGCCCATGACCTGCTCGAAGATCGAGGCTACATCATCAACATTGATGCCCGCGCTCTGGGCTGTGTCCCATGTATAGCTGCGAGTGTGCGGCCCGCTTCCGGGATGCGACGACCCGCCGCCACCGGTTGCCGCTGCTGCTCCGCCGGCATGGCCGAAACGGTCGTAGCTTGCGCGCTTCTTCTCATCAGCAAGAACGTCGTACGCCTGTTGCAGTTCTCCAAACTGTTCAGATGCGTCGTCAGCCTTATTCACGTCGGGATGCAGTTTGCGGGCGAGCGCGCGGTAGGCCTTGCGGATCTCATCAGCAGATGCGGTTCGCTTGACACCCAGTATCTCGTAATAGTCGCGTTGCCTGGCCATCGAAGAAGACTATAGAAGTGTTGTCGCTCGAAGGCGGCTGGCGCGGCTCATGTTGGCTACAGTCCCGCATGTTCCGAATCAACGATCACTATCTGAAGCTCAAAGCAGGGTACCTTTTTCCCGAAATCGGCAGGCGCGTCGAAGCGTATCGAAACGTACACCCCGATGCAGCTGAGCGCATCATCCGCTGCGGCATTGGAGACGTCACCGAACCGCTGCCCCTGGCAGTGCGTGAAGCGATGAAGCGAGCGGTCGATGATCTGAGCAGGCACGAGACATTTCACGGGTACGGCCCCGCGACTGGGTACGACTGGCTGCGCAACGCGATTGTCGAGAACGACTTTCGCGCACGCGGGATCAACGTTCAGCCGGATGAGATCTTCCTCTCCGACGGATCGAAAGTCGATTGCAGCGCGATTCTGGATGTGCTTGATCCCGGCCGCGCGAACGCCATCGCAGTTGCAGATCCGGTCTATCCGGTGTATGTGGATTCAAACGTGATGGTTGGCCACACCGATGGCGCGAGTGAAACTGATGGGCGCTATGGCGGGCTGACGTATCTGCCTGCGACGCCCGCCAACGGCTTTGTGCCGGAGATTCCCGAAGCAAAGTTGGATGTGATCTATCTGTGTTATCCCAACAATCCCACGGGTGGCACAATCACGCACGCGCAACTGGACGCGTGGGTGCAGTATGCATGTAAACACAACTCGCTGATTCTCTTTGATGCAGCGTACGAGGCGTACATCACAGATGAATCGTTGCCGCGTTCGATCTTCGAGATCGACGGTGCAGACCGCTGCGCGATTGAGTTCAGATCGTTCTCGAAGAATGGCGGCTTTACCGGCGTGCGCTGTGGATACACAGTCGTTCCACACGCGCTCATGGGCAGTGACGCAAGTGGCAGGCAGGTTGCGCTGAACCCGCTGTGGACACGACGCTGGGCGACGAAGAGTAATGGCGTGAGCTACATCGTCCAGCGCGGCGCAGAGGCGCTGTACAGCGACGAAGGGAAGCAACAGGTGAAGAGCCTGGTCGACCATTACCTCAGCAACGCAAGAACGCTGCGCGACGGATGCCTGGCCATCGGCCTTGAGGTGTACGGCGGCGAGAATGCTCCCTATGTCTGGGTCGCGTGCCCGGATGGTGTTGACTCGTGGCAGATGTTCAACACGGTGCTTGAACAGGCGCAGGTGGTCGTCACCCCCGGCTCTGGGTTCGGACGCATGGGTGAGGGGTTCTTCCGCATCAGCGCGTTCAACTCGAAAGCCAACGTCCAGGAAGTTGTGCGACGATTGCAGACGCTCGGCGCTGTGGCCACACGATCAAGTTGAGCGAGCCACGCTCCAAGCTGTCCAAACCACGTTTGTGTCTCCGCAAACGGCTGCCGAGGTCGCGGGCGTTGCCAAAAGCAAACAGCGGGGGCCGGCACAGTTGACAGGCGTTGCCGCGTGGGTATGATGGCCGGTTCACAAACGCGGGAGGAGACCGCTCGTGCACCTTGCTCCAGGGTGGAGCCAAGGGCGTTCTGTCTCAGCCCGTCTTTTTTTCGACTGAGTATACTGACCTATGGACGCTGGCAAGATTCGCATTCGACTGGAGTCGTACGACCATCAGGCGCTGGACGCTTCGGCGCGTGAGATCGTCGATCACGCCAAGCGCACTGGTGCGTTTGTGGCTGGTCCTGTCCCGCTGCCCACTCGTCGCGAGGTGTACACGGTCAATCGGGCGACCTTCAAGAATAAGAAGTCGCGCGAGCAGTTTGAAATCCGCACCCATAAGCGGATCATCGACATCGCAGAGCCAAACGACCGCACGGTCGAGGCACTCAATCGTCTGGTGGTTCCTGCGGGTGTCTTTGTCAAGATCAAGACTTGACAGACATTGTCTGAACCGTGCGGCTGCTGGATGCAGCCAATCAGTTCTTTTCGTTCGGTTTCCCGGTGAGCACCAAGTGGGCCGGCCGTTCAATGGCCGACCAACCCCTGGTGAAGGATGGAGTTGTCGATCATGCCTGCTGCACTGCTTGGGCGAAAGGTCGGAATGACACGGTACTTTACAGAAGATGGGTTGAATCTGCCCGTCACTGTGATCGAGGCTGGCCCCTGCGCAGTCACGCAGGTGAAGACCTCTGCAAGTGATGGCTACAGCGCGGTGCAGATCGCGTTTGAAGATATCAAGCCGCGCCGCAGCACGATGCAGCAGATCGCCCATGATCACAAGGCTGGCGTCTCCCCCAAGCGTTTCCACCGCGAGATTCGTCTTGCTGATGACAAGGAAGCGGAATCGTTCGAGATGGGTCAGGTGCTGAATGTCTCCACCTTCGAAGGCATTGCCTACGTTGATGTGAGCGGCACGAGCAAGGGCAAAGGTTTTGCAGGTGTGATGAAACGTCACAACTTTGCTGGCCTGGAAGCCTCGCACGGCACGGAGCGCAAGCACCGCTCCGCGGGTTCGATTGGCGGCCACGCCACCAATCGCGGGACCGGCCCCAAGCCGAAAAAGGGCAAGCGAATGGCTGGTCAGATGGGCTCCGCGCGTGTGACAGTTCGATCGCTTGATATTGTCGCGATTGATGCCGAGAAAAATCTTCTGCTTGTGAAAGGCCCGGTTCCTGGTCCGAACCGAGGCCTTGTTTTTATTCGTGAAGCAACGCGGCTCTATAAGCCCAAGGCCCGCAAGGCAAAGGAAAAGGGGTAAGCCGCACAATCAACTGTGATGCGTTCCCTGCATCACGACACTTTGATGAAACGCACCGAGTCGATATCTCTGCCCCGTGCCGCCAACAACAGGCGCGGCGAGAGTGAGGCGCAAGCGGCAACGGCCGCGCGAGGTATGAAGCACTATGAAACTGCCTGTCTATGACATGTTGGGAAACCAGATCGATGAACTGTCGATCGACGTTGCGCTGCTGGGCGATGAAGTTCGACCAGCCCTGCTCAAGCAGGCCTATGTGCGCTACCACGCCAACCAGCGCCAGGGTTCCGCTCGAACCAAGAGTCGTGGCATGGTGGCCGGCTCGACACGCAAACTCTACCGCCAGAAGGGCACCGGCAACGCCCGCGTCGGCAATATCCGCACCGTGGTCCGCAAGGGTGGCGGTGTTGCCTTTGCCAAAACCAAGAAGCGCGAAGCATATCGCCTCGATATGCCACGCAAGATGCGGCAGTTGGCCAATCGCAACGCGCTGCTTGCCAAGCTGGTGGACGGCGAAGTGAAATGTGTGAGCGAACTCACCTTTGACACGCCCAAGACGCAAGCCATGACGGCTGTCCTCAAGGCTGTTGGCATTGATCGCACCTGTCTGCTGGCCCTCGATTCTGCCAATCGCAATGCAGCACTTTCGGCCCGCAACATTGCAGATGTCACCACCACGCGGATCGAACAGCTCAACGCATTTGATCTTCTGAATCATCGTTACCTGGTTGTCGACAAGGCGTCGCTGCTGGCGTTTCTCGATGGGTCTGCCTGGAAGAACGGAAAGGAAGGCGATTGAATATGGATGCCACCTTCATCATCAAACGCCCGCTCATTACTGAGAAGTCGACTGACGATTCGGAACAGAACCGTTTCGCGTTTGAAGTCGATCGCAATGCCAGCAAGCGTCAGATTCGTGATGCAGTTGAAGTGCTGTATAAGGTGCGGGTGGTTGGCGTTGCTACCCAGAATCGCAAGGGTCGCACACGTCGTTACCGCTACGGCTATGTGAAGACACCCACGATCAAACGCGCCATTGTCAAGATTCACCCCGAGGACCGCATCGAACTGTTCTAGTCATTCCAAGCTCTGCGAAGTCCTTATTGGGCGATTGCGAAGAAAAACGGATATTGCCATGCCAATCAGACAATACAAACCAACCACCAATGGTCGCCGCAATGCGTCGGTGAACACGCATGCAGAGGTGACTAAGAAGAAGCCCGAGCGCTCGCTGCTGAAGCCGCTCAAGAAGCGTGGTGGCAGAAACCATCAGGGCAAGATCACCGTGCGCGGACGCGGCGGCGGCCACAAGCGTCGTTACCGTCAGATTGATTTCCGTCGCAACAAAGACGACATGGTCGCCAAGGTGATCGGCATTGAGTACGATCCCAATCGCACCTGCCACATCGCGCTGCTTGAATATGAAGATGGCGACTTGCGCTACATTCTCGCACCGCGCGGCGTGGGCGATGGCGAAGAGTTGATGAGCAGTAAGACGGCCATCGAACCGCGCGTGGGAAACTGCATGCCGCTGCGATTCATCCCGACCGGCATGAGCGTGCACAACATCGAGTATGAACCTGGCAAGGGTGGAAAGATCTGCCGCTCAGCAGGGTCAAGCGCGCGTCTCACCAACCGCGAAGGGCGCTGGGCGACACTGGTGTTGCCATCCGGTGAGATTCGCCAGGTTTCAGTCGATTGCCGCGCCACCATCGGGCAGATCGGCAATCAGGATCATCAGAATCTCAAACTCGGCAAGGCTGGACGCAACCGCTGGCTTGGTCGAAAACCAAAGGTGCGTGGCGTTGCCAAGAGCCACCATGTGCATCCCATGGGTGGTGGCGAAGGTCGCTCCAAGGGCAATCGCGCTCCCGCCAGCGCCTCCGGCACACTTGCCAAGGGTGGCCGCACACGCGCCCGCGGCAAGGCATCGGATTCACGCATTCTCCGTCGTCGCAAGTCACGTCGTTATGGTCAGTTGAAGCTGTGATGCATGAATCATCAACGCACTTCTCAGAATCAGATACACACCGCATGAAGTCAGGCTGAACGAATATGTCACGATCAACGAAAAAAGGGCCGTATGTCGATGAGAAGCTTTACCGCAAGGTCGAGCGCATGACCGAAACCGGCAAGCGCGCGCCCATCCGCACATGGGCCCGAGCGTGCACCATTGTGCCCGAGTTTGTTGGCTACACCTTTCAAGTGCACAACGGGCGTCAGTTCATGGACGTCTTCTGCACCGAGGATATGGTCGGCCACAAGCTTGGCGAGTTCAGCATTACCCGTCTGTTCCGTGGTCACACCAACAAGAAGGAAACGATGAAGAAGGGGCCGTGAACTCGGCACTTTTTTTCTTCTCGACGGCACGATTTTTTCAGAGTTACACATGAGTTACCAGAGCACACATCGATTTGCCCGCATCGCGCCCCGCAAGGCGCGGCTCATTGCAGATCTCATTCGCGGCAAGCGCGTGGATGAGGCAATGACGGAGCTTGAGTTTTCCAAGAGGCGCGGCGCGTACTTCTTTCGCGGCGTGCTCAAGAGCGCGATCGCCAATGCTGAAGAGCAGGACGCTGATGTGACTGCGCTGTATGTCAGTGAATCGCGCGTGGATGAAGGGCCAACCATGAAACGCTTTCAGCCAAAGGATCGTGGCCGAGCCCATCCGATCAAGAAACGCACCAGCCACCTCTACATCACCGTGGATGAACGGGAATAACAGGGAGTACCATGGGACAAAAGACCCATCCATTCGGATTTCGCGTCGGCGTGACTGAAGGTCACAAGAGCCGATGGTTTGCGCCCAAAGCGCTGTATGGCGAGTTGTTGATCGAAGACTATCGCATCCGCAAGTATGTCGATCAGCGCCTCAATCGCACGCCGCCGTTCGCAGCTGTTGCTGACATCATCATTGAGCGCACCCGCGAAGAACTCACCGTCATCGTTCGCACTGCCCGGCCCGGCCTGGTGATCGGCCCCAAAGGCCAGGAGATTGAGCGGCTCACGAACGACCTGCAGGCTCTCACCGGCCGCAAAGTTGTGATCAAGTGTCTTGAGATTAAGAATCCCGACACCGAAGCTGTGCTGATTGCAGAGTCGATCGCTGAACAGTTGAAGAAGCGTGCCAACTTCCGCCGTGTTTTGAAGCAGCGCTGCGAAGCCGCCATGCAGAATGGGGCCAAGGGTGTTCGCATTCTTCTCTCAGGCCGCCTGGGCGGTGCCGAAATGTCGCGCACGCTGGATTCGCGGCTCGGCTCGATTCCACTGACGACGCTGCAGGCTCACGTTGATTACGGATTTGCAGCCAGTCATACCACCTATGGCACGATTGGCGTGAAGGTGTGGGTGTACAAGGGGATGTACGCGGACGCAGCAGAAGATGAAGCAGCCTCGAGCGCTGCTGGTGGTCGCGGCCGAGCACGAGGTCGTCACTGACCAGAAGTTGGAACGGACAGATTCACGAAGACCGTCGTCGAAGAAAGCAGGATTTAGAAGGACACTGACACATGCCTCGAATGCCCAAACGAGTAAAGTTTCGCAAGCAGATGCGCGGCACGCTGAAGGGAAATGCCTCGCGTGGCAACTATGTCGCGTTTGGTGAGTTCGGCCTGCAGGCGCTCGATGCACACTGGGTGACAGCCAGGCAGATCGAAGCCGGGCGTATTGCAGCCCAGCACTTCCTCCGCCGCCAGGGAAAAGTGTTCATCCGCATTTTCCCGGACAAGCCGATTTCGAAGAAGCCGCTGGAAACCCGCATGGGCAAAGGCAAGGCGGAAACCGACTACTGGGCAGCACGCGTTAAGCCCGGGACCATGCTCTATGAGATCAGTGGCGTTCCTGAGCCGCTGGCCAAGCAGGCCCTCGCACGCATCGCCCACAAGATGCCCGTTCGTTGCAGGTTTGTGGGAAGGCGTCTTGCAGTGTGATTTGTTGCTGGTGAATATGAAGCCCCGAACGAGTTGAAAGAAACAGAAAATGGCACGGAAACCCAAAAACATCACACGCCTCAGCGATGAAGAGCTCACGATCGAGATTCGTGACGCGCGCAGGAAACTCTTTGACCTGCGATCGCAGCGGGTGACTGACAAGATTGAAGATACCACGCAGTTCTCAAGGGCCCGCAAAACAGTTGCCCGCCTGCTTACCGAGCAGACACGTCGCAACGCCGGAGTTTCATCGTGAGTCATACCAAGTCCATTCAAGTCTCTGACACCGCGCCCCGTCGTGTCGGCGTTGTCGAGTCCGACAGCCGCGACAAGACCCGCAAGGTCATGATCAACTTCCTGGTGAAGCATCCCAAGTACGGCAAGTATGTTCGCAAGCGAACCGTCCTGCATGTGCATGACGAAGACAACCAGAGCAAGATCGGCGATCGCGTTGAGATCGCAGAGTGCAGGCCCCTTTCCAAGACCAAGATGTGGACAATCACTCGCATCGTCGAGGCAGGGCCGGGGCTGATCGAAGGTCACAAGACAACCGTTGCAGGTGCCGATGGCGAGATCGGCGCGGAAGTCGAACAGGCAGATGATGCAGAAGAGGTGCCGTCATGATTCAAAAAGAATCCAGAATGGATGTGGCGGACAACTCAGGTGCCCGCATCGCGTATGTGATCGGGGTCCTGGGTGGATCAACAGCCAAAGGCCGTTTCACCCGCCGCACCGCAACCATCGGCGACCGTGTTGTGTGTTCGGTGAAAAAGGCGCTGCCCAACTCCGACATCAAGGCTGGCGACAAGGTCAAAGCAGTCATTGTCCGCACCAAGTATCCCACGCGGCGGGCGGACGGTTCGTACGTGCGGTTTGACTCAAATGCCTGCGTGCTGATTGATGATGAAGGCAACCCCAAAGGCACACGCATCTTCGGAGCAGTGGCCCGCGAGTTGCGCGAAAAGAACTACATGAAAATCGTCTCGCTTGCTGCGGAGGTGGTGTGATATGCCCCGTCATGTTCGAAAAGGTGATTCTGTGATTGTGACAGCAGGCAACAGCCGCGGCACGATTGGTGAAGTGATGCGGGTACTGCCCAAGAGCGATCGCGTCATCGTGAAGGGTGTGAACGTTCGCACCAAACACATCAAGCCCTCGCAGCAGAATCCGCGCGGCGGTGTGGTGGAGCGCGAGATGTCTATTCACATTTCCAATGTCAGCCCCGTGGTGGATGGCAGAGCGACACGGGTGCGCTTTGAGACGCGCGACGATGGTTCGAAAGTACGCGTTGCTGCTCGTGGCGGCAAAGAACTGCACATCCTGCACGGCAAACGCAAGTAACGCATCTGTTCAGTCTGATCTCCATAGAGGACGGTACCGTATGGTCGCGACAAAAGAAAACACGCCACGCCTGCAGAAGAAATGGACTGAAGAGATTGTGCCTGAACTCATGAAAGAGTTCAGCCTCTCCAGTCCTCATCAGGTGCCTTCGATCACCAAGATCGTCGTCAATGTCGGTATCGGCAAACAGCTTGAGAATCAGAAGCTCAAGCCGGAAGTCCGCGATACCGTGGTCTCGACGCTCAGCATCATTACCGGGCAAAAGCCCATCATGGTGATGGCCAAGAAATCCGTTGCCAACTTCAAGGTTCGTGAGGGTGCGCCCTCGGGTTTCATGGTCACACTGCGGCGTGATCGCATGTGGCACTTCCTTGATCGGCTCATACACCTGGCTGTCCCCCGCATCAAGGACTTTCGCGGACTCAAGGACAAGGCCTTCGATCGTCAAGGATCCTACTCGATGGGTCTCAGCGAACAGGCAGTCTGGCCCGAGATCAATATGGCCAACGTCAACTTCTCGCATGGGATGAACATCAACATCATCATTGAACATTCCAATCCCAAGATGAGTAAAGCCATGCTGGAGAAGCTGGGCATGCCCTTTGTTCGTCGTGACTGAACATACTCCAAAACACACACAGACTCACTTTTACACAATCCCCTTCCGAGAAACATATGGCAAGCAAAGCGAAGTTTGAAAAGATGAAACGGGAACCAAAGTTCTCGACCCGCAAGGTCAACCGCTGTGAAATCACAGGGCGCGCCCGCAGCGTCTATCGCAAGTTCCGCGTCAGCCGCATTGTGCTGCGCGAACTGGCGCTGCGAGGCATGGTGCCGGGCATGCGGAAGGCATCCTGGTGAGCATGGCCGCGCCCCCCAGCAGCAGTATCTCTTTCACCTTCACGTTCTGACGTTTTTACATTTTCGCTGTGCTTGTGCATGGCGAGCCGGTCCGGAGAATCTCGCGAATGTCAATGCAAGACACAACAGCCGATATGCTCACCCGCATCCGCAATGCGGTGGCCAATCGCGCCAAGTCGGTGAAATGCCTGAACAGCAAACTGAATCAAGGCGTCGCCAAGGTGCTGGTCGAGGAAGGTTACATCGAAAAGTTCGATGTGATCGATGATGGCCGCGCTGGCGTCCTGATGGTGAATCTGAAGTATGGTCCGCGTGGCGAACAGCTCATCAATACCATCGATCGCATGTCCCGGCCGGGCCGCCGTGTCTTCAAAGGTGTCAATGACATTCCCCGCCCGCTGCAGGGTCTGGGCGTTGCCATCGTCTCGACATCGCAGGGTGTGATGAGTGATCGCCGTTGTCGTCAGGAGCGCGTAGGCGGCGAAGTGGTCGCCATCGTCACCTGACAAGTATCGAATCTTGAGAGAACTGAAACATCATGTCACGCATCGGAAAAAAACCAGTCGCCATTCCCGCCGCGGTGAAAGGCAATCACAATGCGGGCGCTCGCACCATCGCTATGGATGGTCCCAAAGGCAAGATGTCTTACACATGGGTGCCAGACGTCGAAGTCGCGTGGAATGAATCAGAGCGCGAAGTTGTGTGCAGCATTCCCGAAGCCAGGCAGGGCGATGGCCAGAGTAAGGCGCACTGGGGCACAACCCGCTCGCGCATTGAGGGCATGGTGAAAGGTGTCACCGATGGCTTCAGCAAACGTCTCGAAGTTGTCGGCGTAGGCTGGAACGCGAAATCAATGGGGAAGATGCTGCAGCTCAATGTCGGCTACAACAAGCCGGTCGAGATGTCCCTCCCGTTAGGCGTTGATGCCATCGTCGAAGGCGCATTCATTACTGTCAGCGGTTTCGACAAGCAGGCTGTCGGTCAGTTCGCAGCCGAGATTCGCTCCAAGCGCAAGCCCGAGCCGTACAACGGCAAGGGCATCAAGTATGTTGATGAACAGATCATTCGCAAGCAGGGCAAGGCATTCGGTGCCTGATTCTGCAGGAGTTTTACGGGTATGAAGCGCACGATTGAAAGACGAGAACGAAGACAACGCCGCAAAGATGGCGGTCGCAAGAACCTTCTGGGTGTGCCCGAGCGGCCACGCATGACGGTCTATCGTTCGCTCAAGCACACCTATGTACAGGTCATCAACGATCTGGAAGGCAAGACACTGGCCAGCGCCTCCACCAAGGAAAAGGGCAGCACAGTCTCCAATGGCAGCAATCGCGATGCAGCGGCCGATGTCGGCAAGCGCATCGCGGAGCGCGCCAAAGCCGCGGGCGTGAGTCAGGTTGTATTCGACCGCAACGGCTACCGTTATCACGGCCGAATCAAGTCACTTGCCGATGCAGCCCGCGAAGCTGGTCTCACATTCTGATTTTTCTAGACTAGGAAGTACGAGCACACACATGGCCGACAGCACGATGGAACAGTCACAGGATTTTGAAGCCAACACAATTGGCGTCTACCGCACCGCAGCCACGGTGAAGGGCGGACGCCGCTTCAGCTTCAGCGCGCTGGTGGTGACGGGTGATCGCCATGGCCGGGTTGGCATCGGCTACTCCAAAGCCAATCAGGTTCCCAACGCGATCGACAAGGCTGAGAAGGAAGCGCGTCGTAAAACCAAGCGCTACCCGCTGCAGGGCTCAACCATTCCGCACACCGTCGACGGCCGCTTCGGCGCCTGTCGCGTCCGTCTGGTTCCTGCATCACCCGGGACCGGAGTCATTGCTGGCCCGGCTGTGCGATCGGTTCTCGAGATGGTCGGGATTCAGGATTGCCTGACAAAGTCATTCGGCTCATCAAATCCCAAGAACCTTGTAAAGGCTGTGCTGGATGGCCTCAGTCAGTTGCGTTCGCGAGCAACCCTCTCGAATCTACGCAATACCGAACTCGAGCGCACGCAGGTGGAAGATGCCATCGAGCGCGGCCAGGCATTCATGCCGGTCGCAAGCGGTGGTGAGCGCATCGAAGCACCCGTCAACCGCGTGGGTGAAGATGCCCGCCGTGGTGGCAAGGGTCGTGGACGCGGTGGTCGCGGCGGTGGTGGCGGTGGCGGTCGAGGTGGCGGTCGCGGCGGTGGGGGTGGGGGTGGCGGCGGCGGGGGTGGTAATGCATCGGGCCCGCGACGACATGGACGCGATGAGGGCGGCAGCAATCCCGCTGCTTCAACGGGAGCCCCCAGCGAGGGGTGAGGGCGGAGCAGCGACTGAACTTTCTTTTTGTTGAGTAATACACCAACGACACGCACGAGACGATGGGAAACGCGCCATGATGATTCACGAGATCACAGTTCAGGTCGGACGATACCGCACACGCAAGCGCATTGGGCGCGGCGATGGCAGTGGTCATGGCGGCACTTCTGGTCGCGGCCACAAAGGCGCCAAGTCGCGGGCTGGCTGGACCTATCGGCCCCACTTTGAAGGTGGCCAGATGCAGCTCTTTCGGCGAATTCCCAAGCGCGGTTTTTCCAACTTCAACTTCCGCAATGACTATGCCATCGTCAACCTCAAGTCGCTCGACAACGCGTTCGAGAACGGCGCGACCGTTGATATTGAAACATTGGCAAAGCTCGGCATCGTGCGCGATACCAAGCTGCCGCTGAAAGTGCTGGGCGAAGGTGAACTCACCAAAAAGCTCACTGTCACAGCTGCTGCCTTCTCAGCCAGCGCTCGCCGCAAGCTTGAAGAAGCTGGTGGCACATGCAACGAGTTGCCACGCACGAAGTGGACGCGCGAAGCCGATGCTGCAGCCAGACAACAGAAGAATTAATGACGGCTGCTGACCGTCCAGAAACATAATGCTCAACGCCTTCCTCAACATTTTCCGCATTCCCGACCTTCGCAAGAAGGTGCTGTTCACGCTGGCCATGCTGGCGGTCTACCGCATCGGCTTTTTCGTGCCGATTGCTGGCATCGATCAGCAGCGACTCGTCGAGGCAGCTCAAACCGCGCAGGAAGAACAGACCGCGCTGGGCCGGTTCATCGGCTACACCGCCATCTTTACCGGTGGCGACTTCGGCCAGTCGACGATCTTCGGCCTGGGCATCATGCCCTATATCACAGCGGCGATTATCTTCCAGCTCTTTCAGACCACGCTGCCCGCCCTTCAGCGCCTCAAGAAAGAAGGTGCGACTGGACAACAGAAGATACAGGAGTGGACCCGATATGCCACTGTCGGATTGTGTGTGATACAGGCGTTCATGTGGGTGCGCTATCTCCACGCTGGCGGGCTGATACAGCAGGAGATGACCTACACCAATTCATCCATCTGGCTGGTCTACATCGCAGGCATCACCAGCCTCACTGCCGGCAGCATGTTCCTCATGTGGCTGGGCGAGCAGATCGATAAATATGGCATCGGCAACGGTGTTTCCCTCATTCTCACAGCCGGGATCATTGCGCAGATGCCGCAGGCTGTGCTGTGGGTGGTGCAGTCGTTTGATCCCGCGCAGGCAGCCAGCGAAGGCAAGATCGGCTTGCTCGAAGTTGTGTTCCTCATCCTCGCGTTCGTGGGTGTCGTTGCAGGTGCGGTGCTGATCACAATTGCCACACGACGCATTCCCATTCAGCAAGCCAAGCACACGCGCGGCCGCAAGCAGGTGGGGGGCCAGCGCCACTATCTGCCGCTGCGTGTCAATCATGCAGGCGTCATGCCGATCATTTTCGCAAGCTCGCTCATGATTATCCCGTCAGTGATATTCAGCATGCTCGCGACTCGCGCAGGTGACAACACAGCAGGGTGGGCGTGGTGGCGGGCGACCACAAGCTTCCTGGCTGAAGCATTTCAGATGGGGATGTTCCCATACATTTTCTTCGAGATCATTCTCATATTCATCTTCAGCTACCTGTGGACCACAGTGCAGTTCAGTGCTGAAGACATGGCCAAACAGCTCAAGGACAATGGCAGCTTCATTCCCGGCCTGCGCCCCGGTCCGCGGACTGCGGAGTATCTGGAAACGGTCATGGAGCGCATTACCTATGTCGGCGCTGGGTTCCTTGCGGTGATCGCGATTATTCCTGAGATTGTCACGGCTCAGTTGGGTATTCCCTTCTACGTGTCCAGCTTCCTGGGCGGGACTGGTCTGCTCATCGTTGTTGCTGTCGGTCTTGACCTGATGCAGCGCGTGGAAGCAAACCTTCTCATGCGCAACTACCAGGGCTTCCTTGGGAGTGGATCGCGCGTGAAGGGCCGGCGCGGGTGATGATGATGCGCAGCGGAGCTGATATCGGTGTGAGTCACTCAGAGCGCAATCGCTCTGTACGCTCGCGCGCCGGTGCCAGGCCAGCCATGACGCTCAAGACACCGGCCCAGATCGCGCTGATGCACCAGGCTGGACGCATTGTCCATGCAACACTCACCGCAGTGGCCTCAGCTGCGCGGCCGGGCGTGGCAACCTGCGATCTCGATCTACTGGCAGAGCAAATCATCAAAACCTCAGGAGGCGAGAGTCTCTTCCGCGGCTATCCAGCCCGCAGAAACCGCCTTGCAGATTCGATCGAAGTCCCCGGATTTTCTGGCTGCATCTGTGTCTCGATCAACGAAGAAGTGGTGCACGGCATTCCCCGCGAGCGCAGGCTGGTTGAAGGTGATCTCGTCTCACTTGATTGCGGTGTTCGCTTCGAGGGATGGTGCGCTGATGCTGCCATCACGATTCCCGTTGGCGCGATCCAGCAGGATGAAGCGCTGCTGCTCGAAGCTGCGCAGCAGACCCTTCGCGGCGCCATCCAGGCCATGCAGCCGGGGCGTCGCTGGAGCACCGTGGCAGCAGTGATGGAGCGCCGGGCCGAGATGGCAGGATTCGGCGTGGTGCGGGAGTTTGTCGGCCACGGCATCGGTCGCGAACTGCACGAACAGCCCCAGGTTCCGGGCTTCATCAGTGATCGCTTCAGGCAGCAGCACGACTTCACGCTCGAGCCGGGAATGACCCTCGCTGTGGAGCCAATGCTCACGCTGGGATCGCCTGCAACCGAGACGCTGGATGACGGCTGGACAGTTGTGACCGTCGATCGCGTGCCTGCGGCACATTTTGAGCATACTATTGCAATCACCCCCACAGGTCCGCTGGTGTTGACCGACGGCTGTGCGGGACCTGTTATGGAGACATCAGTAATCGCGAATGGCTAAAGAAGAAAAGATCACACTCGAAGCAGAAGTCACCGAGGCCCTCCCCGACGCAAAGTTCAGGGTCAAACTCGAAAACGATCAGGAGATCCTTGCATACGTCAGCGGCAAGATGCGAAAGTTCTTTATCCGCATCCTGCCCGGCGACAAGGTCACTGTCGAACTCAGTCCCTACGACCTCACCAAAGGTCGCATCATCTTCCGAAAGTGATTCGCATTCCAGACTCGCATGAACCATCACGCATTTTGATGAGAGAAGAACAGTCATGAAAGTACAGAGCAGCATCAAACGCAGAACCAAAGATTGTCAGATCGTCCGCCGCAAAGGACGACTCTACGTCATCAACAAGAAGAACCCGAGATTGAAGCAGCGTCAAGGCTGATCACAGTCTGCGTTGCATTCGTCGGTCGTTTGCATTTGTATCACCCCCGCGCAGGATTTACACCATGCCCCGTATTGCTGGCATTGATATTCCCGAGAAGAAAAAGATTCGTTACGCGATGCGTTACATTCACGGCATCGGTCCCAAGATTGCTGATGCAATCCTTGCAGAAGCTGAGATTGATGGCGACCGTCGTGCCAATGACCTCTCCGACCAGGAAGTCAGTCAAATCGCCCAGATCATCGACACTGCCCACATTGTCGAAGGTGCGCTGCGACGTCAGACGTCACAGAATATTCAGCGGTTGCGCGACATCCGCTGTTATCGCGGCGAACGCCATCGCAAGGGACTGCCTGTTCGTGGTCAACGCACCCGCTGCAATGCACGCACCCGCAAGGGACGCAAGAAGACCGTCGCAGGCAAGAAGGGCGTCAAGGGTTGATCCTCGGTTCGGGCTGAGCCGCACGCAGCAACGTTTGTCATCACCACATTTCGAAGATACCAATGGCCAAGAAAAAGAAAATCCGCAAGAACGTCATCAAGGGCATTGCCTACATCAAGGCGTCGTTTAACAACACGCTGATCACCATCACCGATACCAATGGCGAAGCGCTGTGCTTTGACTCGGGCGGGACGATGGGGTTCAAGGGCGCCCGCAAGGCTACACCATTCGCAGCCACCCGCGCTGCAGAACGCTGTGCAGCCAAGGCCAAGCGTATGGGCATGCGCGAAGTTGAAGTGCGCGTCAAAGGCCCGGGTGGCGGGCGCGAATCTGCCATCACCGCGCTTGAGCACAATGGCCTGCGCGTCACTGCGGTTGAAGATCACACACCAATCCCCCACAACGGCTGCCGCCCTCCCAAGCGCCGCCGTGTGTAGCATTCCGAATGCAGCGTACAGACGATTGACCGATTTGACTGATATCACAAGAATTCGAAACCCATTCATCATTGCGACAGATGGAAGAGCGGTTGCTCAGCAGAGCTGCTTCTTCCGATACCCGCGATGATCTCGCTTGTTCACAAAGCACCTGCTGAAAATGTCGAGGAGTTACCCCATGCATGTCCGATGGCGCGGGCTTGAATTGCCTGCACGAGTTGTTGCTGATCCCGTCACGCTCACCCGCACGTTCGGGAGCTTTACCATTGAGCCGTTTGAGCGCGGCTTTGGAACCACCGTTGGCAACAGCCTGCGGCGGATTCTGCTTTCGAGCCTGCAGGGATCTGCTGTCACCAGCGTCAAGATCGAAGGCGTCGAGCACGAGTTTTCAACGATTCCAGGCGTGATGGAAGACGTCACTGACATCATTCTCAATGTCAAAAACCTGGTGGTCAGCCTGGAAGGCGACGATCAGAAAACCATGCGCCTCGCAGCGACCGGCCCCGGCGAAGTGACTGCCGATCTCATTGAGGCAGACACCGCTGTCACCATTCACAATCCTGAGTTGACACTGTGCAGCCTGACTGATGAAGTCGACTTTGAAATCGAGCTGACTGTTTCCAAGGGGCGCGGCTATGTGCCCGCGAGCGAACAATACGAGACTCCCGAAGAGCAGATCATTGGCGAGATTCCCATCGATGCCATCTACTCGCCTGTGCAACGCGTCCGCTATAAGACTGAAGACACCCGCGTCGGTCAGAAGACCAACTACGACCGCCTCATTCTGGAAATCTGGACCAACGGGACCGTCTCGCCTGAGATGGCACTGGTTGAAGCAGCCAAGATTCTCCGCAAGCATCTCAATCCGTTCGTGCAGTACTTCGAGTTGGGCGATGACACCATCACCGCTGAAGCACGCGCGGCTGCGGGCGTCGATGAACAGCTCATCCGCAAGCTGAACATGCGCATCGAAGACCTCGACCTCTCCGTACGGGCGACCAACTGTCTTGCGTCCGGCGGCGTGCACACCGTTGCAGACCTCGTCTCACGACCCGAGTCGGAACTGCTGACCTACCGCTCGTTCGGCAAGACTTCGCTGCGCGAAGTGCATAAGAAACTCGAAGAACTCAATCTCACGCTGGGCATGAAGCTGCCCGAAGGCTATCAGAACACCAGCAAAGCACCAGCGTAAACTGCAGGGGCGGGTCAGGTTCGACTCACCCACATCAGGGCCGCGAAAGGGACGATCGTCATGCGACATCAGATCTACGGAAAGCAACTCAACCGCGACAGTGAACACCGTCGAGCCATGCTGCGCAATCTCGCAGCTGGTCTCTTCGAGCATGGCGAGATTCGCACCACCATGGCCAAGGCCCGCGCGGTGCAGCCGTTTGTTGAAAAGATCATCACCACCGCCAAAAAAGGCGGCCTGCATGCACGCAGGCAGATCGAAGCCCGCATCAACGACCGCTTCATCTTTGCATGGCTGGCTGATCCCAATGTCAAGGAAGAACGCAAGACCAATCCCTGGTTCGATCTTCCCGAGACAGAGCAGATCCGCTTCAATCGTTATGGCGATCTGAAGAAGGCGCCCCGGCTGGTGCAACACATCATGACAACCATCGCGCCGCTGTTCGCTGATCGAAACGGTGGCTACACCCGCATCATCAAACTGGATGAACACCGTCTCGGGGATGGCACCGACTACGTTCTTCTGCAACTGGTGGGAATTGAAGATGGTCCTGAAATCAGTGGTCGGCGATCAACCCGCCGCGCGACCGCAGATCGTCGAACAGCCTTCGCAGCCAAGCTGCGCAAGAGTGGTGCGGGCAAGGAAAAGGCCGAAGAAGCAGAAGCAACGGCCGCAGTTGCAGAGGTCGAGCCAACGGAAGAATCCGAAGATTTGCAGTAAGCCCTTGCCCGTCGAAGAGTCATCACTGCGTCAACTGAAGCGCACTATTCTTCGTCATCACTCGCGCCATCGATTTTCATGATTTCGCGCAACACCACCGTTGCATAGCTGCCGCGTTCAAGATCGAATGCAACGCGGACGTACGGGCCGTGCTCATCCACCCCCGAATCAACTTCAGGATGTGTAATCATGGTACGGAACGGTCGTCGTGCTCCATCGACGCGTGTGGGAAGATCATCAAAATCTTTGGGCGAAAGTCCGAATGCTGCCAGAGCAGCAAGCTCACGCTCGAGGACCACGCCAGCTGCAGCTGTCATGCCACTGCCAAAGAGCGGGCCGGAAGGTGAGGTTTCCCGCTGCCTGATGCGATGTTGCTCGACTGCACTCGCAGCCGCCTCTTCATCAACTGCGAAGACGGCCCGGGAATCGTGTTTCCACGCAAGATCGCCCGGCTCGATCTGATTCAGCGTTCCCGCAGCGATGCGTTGCGCCAGCAGATGATTGAAGACAGCCGACTGCAGCGCATTGATGGAGAAGCTCAACCCGCGTCGACCGATCGCAAGCACAGCCCGGCGATCTGAACCCGTCTCATGCAGGCCGCGCAGTGCTGCCCGCTCTGCGTGATCCGCTGGGGCCCATTGCGCGTAGGATTCTCGAAGTTCGCCTTGTTCATACAGCGCTCTGCGTTCGCGCTGAAACTCTGGAAACGCAGATCCCTGCGGGCCCAGCAGTTCATCGAGATATCCCTGCCAATCGCGGGCCAGCAGCAACCCGCCCAAGATGTGATTGTTCCTGCGATATCCGAAGCGCTGCGATCCAAAGAAGTTGGGGACGCCGTATTCGGTCAGCGCACGCACGATCGCTTCGGCTTGCGGAGCAGCCATCGGATCGACGTCGCGCACGCGGATGGAGAAGCGGTTGCCCTGCAGATGTCCCAGCCGCAGTTTGTTGGCGTGGCGGTCAACCCATTCAATGCGCGCGTTCCGATGTATCTCCGCATCAGGCGCACAGTCTTGCGGCGTGTGAATCGAGAACAGTTGCGAGGTCACAGCATGCTTGTCCTTCATGCCTGCAAACCCGATGCGGTTCTCCTTCACGCGAAAGTACCGGCACAACGCACGCATCAACTCTCCATGTGAAAGTCCACGTTTCTGAATGCGCAGATACAGATGCTCACCTTCGCCGCATGGCTCATACAGCGGCAGTTCATTGACAAGGAAATCGTCGGGTCGTTGTTTGAGACTTCCGCCAATCCCCGGCGTTGAAGTTACGTACACCTGTGGCAGAGGGTCGAGCAATTGTGCAGGCAGACTCATGAAGGGTTTACTCAGTCGTTGTCAAAACGGCTCGTTCTCATCGTCATCAGGATCGAACTCGAGATCATCGTCATCTGCCAGATCGCCCTCTTCATCGACCGACTCATCACTCTGTAACTGATCGAGCACCGACTCGGCCACATAGATGTCCACATTGCCTGCGATCCCGAGCGCAATGGCATCTGACGGGCGTGAGTCGACTTCAAAAGTTTCGCCATTGCGGTCAATGAGCAGGCGCGCAAAGAAAGTTGAATCGTTGAGGTCATGAATCTCGATCATGCGCAACGTGCCACCCAACTCGCGAATGACGGTGTCGAGCAGATCATGCGTCTGCGGGCGAGGAATCTCGATTCCCTTGAGACGTCGCTCGATGGCAAACGCCTCGGGAGTCCCAATGACAATGGGGATGCGGCGACTGCCACCCACTTCGCTGAGTTCGATAATCTGCTGATCTGTCATCTCGCGAATCAGAATGCGCGAGAGTTCCATGCGGACGCTCATATCATCACCTCCAAACAACATGCATGCGCGACATTCTACTCCATCTGCGCCACATCGACAGGCGTCTTCTTATCTACATCTGATCACGATAGTGCAGCAGCAGGCTTTGCGTACCTTTGCGTCCCATGCCAGCCTCCTTCAGGAGCGTTTCATAAAGACGCTGCGCCAGCGCAAGACCGGGAAGATCCAGATGCATTGCGCTCGCTTCCTCAAGCGCGATGCCCAGATCCTTGACGAAGTGTTCGACGAAGAAGCCTGGCTCGAAGTCGCCAGCGATCATGCGCGGCCCAAGCGTGTTGATGGTCCACGATCCAGCTGCGCCCGAGCCGACCGATTCAATCACGCGAGACAGATCAAGCCCGGCTGCCTCTGCATAGTGCAGTCCTTCGCACGCGCCAATCATCGAGGCTGCCACCAGAATCTGATTCACCATTTTGGTGTGCTGACCTGCACCCGGCAGTCCCTGATGGACCACAGTCTTGCCAAGGATATCGAAAATCGGCAACACATCACGAAAAGCGCTGTCGTCTGCGCCCACCATAATTGACAGGGTTGCGTTGCGGGCTCCCACATCACCGCCGCTGACTGGTGCATCGATCGCAGATGACCCGAGGGCCGCAGCGCGTTGGTGGATCTCAACCGCGAGGCTCGGGCGACTTGTCGTCATATCGATGATAAATGGCGGAGGGTGCTCAAGCGTCAATGTGCCGTTGGCCCCGAGATGGGTCGAGCGGACATCTTCGGGATAGCCAACAATCGATATCGCAGCACTGGCGCCCTCTGCAGCAGCTGCGGGCGAGTCAGCCCATGTCGCGCCGCGTTCGAGCAGGGGTTGAGCCCGCGCGCGAGTTCGCGTATACACACTCAGGACATACCCCTGATTCAGCAGGTGACCAGCCATGGGCAATCCAATGACGCCCGTTCCAATCCACGCGATCTTTGAGCCGGGTGCGAGCTGCATGGACAAGCGTAGGGCCGTGCCTTCTGTTCCGATGCAGCGCTGCGACTTTGTCGCGTTCTGTCACATCACTCTCCACCGCCAGCAACTGCGAGCGCTGCCATCCCTTCTCCGTCGCGTCGATCCATATCCCGAGCGAAGGCAAGATCAATGTCCGGGCTCACCGGGCCATCAGCGTCCACGTGGTGGCTGCGATGAGCAAGATACGACGCGCGGCCGGGTGTCGACACACAGCCACCCATGGCGATCCCAAGCCACAGAACAACTGCGGTCACAGGGAGGGTACAACGTGATCGGGCGCTTGATTGGCCGCGAGCCTGGTGAGAGCGCATGCTGTAACCATGCAATTCGATCCCGCCACATCGCAAGAGATCGACCTCGAACGCATGATCCGCTGTGCCAGCGCTGCCTTCATGATCGAATCAGTTTCACACGATTCACGCTTATCGGCCGCTTACACTATCATGGCGCAGCGAAGAGCAGAGCGGTTTCCGAATCAGAGCCGCGCACGTTAGCAACGGAGTTCGATCAACGCATGTACGAAATGACATCATCACGTTTTGCCGCTGCATTCATCCTGTTGTCGGGAACGACATTCGCCCCTTCAGCCCTGGCACAGGAGCAGGGCGTTCGCTTCGGCGAAGATGCACCTCGGCCACGCACAGAAGGTGCGATCCGCATTGCCTGCTACAACATGGAAAACGTCTTCGACCATGTGGATGATCCCGATCTCCACGGCGAGTGGGATGATAGGGACCACGGCATCAGCGACACGCGGGCACGCAACCTGGCTGCTGTTATCCGCTCCATTGATGCTGACATCATTGCGCTCCAGGAGATCGAATCGCTCGATGCACTGATCTGGTTCCGCGATACCTATCTGGCAGATTTGGGCTACACCTACGCAGCTTCGCTGGATGTCGACTACTACCGCGGCATCGAGAACAGCGTTCTCAGCCGCTTCGAGATTACCGCCCAGTCGGTCCGTCACCATGTGTCGATCGATGATGTCGAGCGGCCAGGCATCGGCTGGGCGCGCGTGCCTGCCAACACCACAGAGCCGATGGAAGTTCAGCGCAGCCCGCTGCGCGTCGACATACGCGTCGATGACAACTACACGATCACCGTCTTTTCCGTTCATCACAAGTCGGGAAACTTCAAATGGAAGCGAGAAGCAGAAGCCATTCGCAATGTAGAATGGTTGGCTGATGTCGCGGCTGAGAATGCATCAAGAAACATTCTTGTGATGGGCGACTTCAATGCAGCACCCTGGGACAAGTCGTTGCGGCTGTACCTGCAGGCTGGGTTCGTCGACCTTATGGCTCATCGCACTGTGTACGATGAAGAAGGCAGGTTGTACAAGAGTCATCGCTCAGATCGGGTGATCGACTTCGCGCTTGCAAACAGTGCTGCTCTGCGCGAAGTGGTGCCAGACAGCATTCACATTGTCGGCACCTACAACCCACCCGACTCATGGAACTGGCGCACCGATCCTTATCCCGATGCATACGCATCCGACCACTTTCCCATTGTGTTCGATCTGATCCCGGCAGATCGCAGGTAGCTGTCATGTGGGGCGACTGCAGCGGGGCGGGGCGCGCTCTGGAACAGCAGCGCCAAAGAAAAAACCTCGCGAAGCGCTGCTGCTTCGCGAGGTTTGTTATGTTGTTCAGCGACTCTGTGGGCTTAGATTCAACCGCCACCGAAGAGCAGATCGTTCAGAAAATACTGCATGTCCATGATGTCGCAGTCACCATCGCGATCATAATCAGCGAGGTCCTCGCGCGTCTCGTCGTGGTCGTTGCCGTAGAACACGTTCATGAAGGCTTCGATATCGAAGCTGTCGACCCGCCCTGTGAGGTTCATGTCGCCGCTGCGACGTGAGACGGCCTCAAAGCGGATGCTGTCGAAGACGCCTTCGTTGTACCAGTCAAACCTGCGAATACCCCCAACTCTGGGATAGTTCATGATGGCCCCAGAGCCTTCGATGATCCATCCAAGCCCGTACTCGTCGATCCAGGGACCCCATTCGCCGTGCATTGCGGAACCCTTGAGTTCGAGTCCCCAGGGGCCAGCTTTCGGCGCCTGGTTCCAGCCGTTGATCCACATTGAGATCGCGCTGTGTCCATCATTCTCCTGATGGTTCATCCCGATCTGCGCAAAGAAGAGAAATCGACCGCGGGCCCAGTTTGATGGATCAGCGCCGTTGGTATCTTCCCAGACGTACAGAGTACCCATTGCATAGCCCTGCTCGTGCGAGCCGAAGGGAATGTTTCCAGCGGGCGCGTTGGCTGGCCAGAGGTAATAGGGATATCGATGGACGGGCTCTGAGACCATCGTCTCAAGAATCATCCAGTCATAGTTGGGATCAGCATCGACCCCGTACGGTACATCCGGGTGGATCACTTCGGGGTAGCCACTGGGGTTGCCAAACAGCGGGTTGGTGTCCGACGCAGTCAGCGTACCTTCCGCCTGAATCCAGAACCCGCTCGACTCAACGAGGCCGTCCTGGGCAACTGCCGCTGCAGCAAACGCAACGGTTGCAGCCCCTGCTGTCAAAATGCCAAATGTCTTTCTCATTCTCTCATCTCCTTTGCTGTTGTGAACCCTCGAACGAAATCGGAAAAAACGATGCCAGAAATCTGTCGTCCAAGCAGGCCGTTCCTTACATCCATTCTACCTCGCAATCCCCAAACGTGTGAAGGAAACATGACAATTTTCCGTTTTTTTCTGGAATAGCACCAGCGAGTTCTTTCATGGAAGCCGCCGTGCGGAGCTTTGGATTTCGCTATCTTGCCATGTCGGCGAATGTCGGATGCGGCCCATCCTCCAGCAGGATCCTCTACAATTGCGAGGCCAGCGCATTGGCTCAGGGGCTTCGTGAGTTGTAAAGCCTTTGGACCACAATAGTGGCCGACAAAAAACAACCGAAGACCGGCTGGGCCGGTCTTCGGTGTTGGCTTTGAGAGTCAGATTCCGACAGCGCTTGATCGAATGATCAGGCGCGACGACGACGACGAGCTACGAGGCCGCCGAGGCCGAGCAGTGCAAGAGCGCCCGGAGCGGGAATCTTGTACAGTTCAAATGCGTGATGCCAGTTGTCACCTTCGGGGACCCATGTGGTGCCACCGTCGGTCGAGCTGAAACCAGTGGTCGTGTCACCACCACCGGATGAGGTCATCCAGTAGTTGGTGCCAGAGCCGCTGCCGTTGGGATCGCGGAGGCCGATCCAGTAGCTACCAGCAGGAACGCTGATGTTGAGGCCAGTGACCGAATAGATGTAAAGATCGCGGCCGAAGCGCTGCTCGCCAGTGAAAGTCCTGGTGACGGGACCGGTGCCGGATGTGAACAGAGTGCTGGGAACGCCGTTATTGTTGTTGTACACATAGACTTCCATCTCGCCGGAGCTGACCCAGGCTGCGTCTTCGATGATGGCAGCGTCCATGCGACCGATGTTGGTATCAACATCGCTGCTGAAGTTGTCAACAACGCGGATGTTCGGGAACACGGGCGGGCTCAGAGCGCGGCCGCTGAACGAATTCGCGTTGATGTCATTGTCCCAGAACGGGGTACCGGCAACGACTGTGCCGGCGATCGCCAGTGCGGCGATTGATGTAACGATTTGCTTAAGCATACTCTTTTCTCCTCTCTACTTTTCGTAGAGCTTCAAAGGTTTGCTGACATTGCCCGAGCGCTCGAGCGAGAAACATGTCAACGGGGTAATGCCTTCCGTATTGAAGGCACTCTCTCAGCCGTCCATACAGTACACGAAACTCCGGGATCGCACAAGCAAAACCTGCAAAAATCTGCAAATATCTTTTTGGTTTCCTGAAACCGCCCCGATTGCACGCCTTCCTCCAAAACCCCTGCTTTCTCTACCCTTTCCTGCCGGAAACTCCACCAATCCTCCTATAAATTCCTCTGAGAAAGCAGTTTACGGCGCAGGCACCCCACGACAACGTCTGTCAAGCTGGGAACTTTGATACTTCCGGTTCTACGAAAGTTTTTTGTGCGCATTACGCCCGGCAAGGGCTGGACTGGGTCTGTGACGGTCCCCTCTGCGCCACTCACCCTTCCCGCGCGCCATAACGAGTTGATGCTTCGCGGCCGACAAAAAACAACCGAAGACCGGCTTGGCCGGTCTTCGGTGTTTGGCTTTGCGACTCATATTCAGACTTGCGCTGATCAGAGCGATCAGGCGCGACGACGCGGAGCCACGAGGCCGCCGAGGCCGAGCAGTGCTAGAGCGCCCGGAGCGGGAATCTTGTACAGTTCAAATGCGTGATGCCAGTTGTCACCTTCGGGGACCCATGTGTAGCCTGCGTCGACCGAACTGAAACCAGTGGTCGTGTCACCACCACCGGATGAGGTCATCCAGTAGTTGGTGCCAGCGCCGCTGCCGTTGGGATCGCGGAGGCCGATCCAGTAGCTACCAGCTGGGATGTTGAGGCTGAGGCCAGTGACAGAGTAGATGAAGAGCCGGCGACCGAAGCGCGTCTCGCCGGTATCTGTCCTGGTGACGTAACCGGTGCCGGATGTGTACAGAGTGCTGGGAACGCCGTTATTGTTGTTGTACACATAGACTTCCATCGAGCCGGAGCTGACCCAGTCTGCGTCTTCGGTGATGCCAGCGTCCATGCGACCGATGTTGGTATCAACATCGCTGCTGAAGTTGTCAACAACGCGGATGTTCGGGAATGCGGGCGGGCTCAGAGCGCCGTCGCTGAAGAAATTCGAGTTGATGTCATTGTCCCAGAACGGGGTACTGGCAACGACTGTGCCGGCGATCGCCAGTGCGGCGATTGATGAAACGATTTGCTTCCGCATACTCTTTTCTCCTCTCTACTTTTCGTAGAGCTTCAAAGGTTTGCTGACATTGGCCGAGCGCTCGAGGGAGAAACATATCAGCGGGGTAATGCCTTCCGATTGAAGGCACTCTCTCAGCCGTCCATACAGTACACGAAACTCCGGGATCGCACAAGCGGGATCGCACAAGCAAAACCTGCAAAAATCTGCTTTCTTTGCCCGTTCCTGCCGGAAACTCCCCGGATCGCCCGCTACTCCGTCTGTGACCGTCCATCTGCGCCGCTCACCCTTCCCTCGCGCACCGGCAAGTTGACGCTACGATTGCAGCCACCAGATCCATCCGCCGCGCAAGAGGACGCACGAACTCATGTCAACATCATCAGTGACCACTCCCGAAACTTTCAATCCTTTGCTTGACGATTCGGTTGCGATCCCCCGTTTCGACTGCATTCAACCTGAGCATGTGGTGCCAGCGGTGCGTGCCATGCTCAGCGATCTTCAACAGCGACTCGAACAGCTGGAAACGTCGATGCGTCCGACCTGGGCAGGACTGGTGCAGCCGCTGCAACAACTGACCGAACCTCTGGAGCGCATCTGGTCGCCTGTTGGTCATCTGCTTGCGGTCCAGAACTCTGAAGCGCTGCGGGCTGCCCATCGCGAGGTCCAGCCGGATGTTGTGGAGTTCAACCTGCGTGTGCAGCAGAGTCGGCCACTCTACGATGGACTGAAAGCGATTCGCGCGACGGCTGATGTGTGGGATTCGTTGAGTGAGTCACAGCAGCGGGTGATCTCGCTGCGGATGCTGGATGCTGAGCTTTCGGGTGTCGCTCTGGGAGGCGCAGCCAAGCAGCGTTTCAGCGAGATTGCCCGCGAACTCTCGAAGCTGGCAACTGACTTTTCCAATCATGTTCTTGATGCAACCAAAGCGTTTGAACTTATCATTACCGATGCAGGTGATGCTGCTGGGTGGCCAGCCAGCCTGAAGAACATCGCAGCCCAGTCGTTCAATCAGTCGCGCGAGGATGCTGCTGCTGCGACCGCGACGCCTGAGTCCGGCCCCTGGCGAATCACACTTGATGGGCCGGTGTTTCTGCCCTTCATGAAGCACAGCCGCAATCGGGAGCAGCGCCAGATCGTCTACCGGGCATACTTCACGCGGGCTGCATCAGGCGAGCTTGACAACACGCAACTCATCACGCGAATCCTTACGCTTCGGCGGGAAATGGCAGCACTGCTTGGTTATCCCGATTATGCAGCGGTCAGTCTGGCATCCAAGATGGCAGGGCAGGTCAGCCACGTGGATGGCATGTATGACGACCTGATTGTCGTGGCCAGGCCCAAGGCCATGGATGAACGCAGGCAGATCGAACAACTCGCCAAACAGCACGGCCAGACTGAGCCGGTCGAACACTGGGACATTGCATTCTGGACAGAGCGGCTGCGCGAATCTTTGTTCGATTACACCGATGATCAGACGCGCCCGTACTTTCCCATGGAACATGTGCTGCGAGGCATGTTCCAACTGACCGAACACCTCTTTGATGTGACGATCGAAGAAGCGGACGGCCAGGTGCCGGTCTGGCATGATGACGTGCGCTACTTTGTGGTGAGCGATGCAAGCGGCGAGCAGATTGCATCGTTCTTTCTCGATCCATATGCACGACCCAAAGAGAAGCGCGGCGGTGCGTGGATGGACAACTGCAGAGTACGCAGGCGACATGGGGACGCGCTGCAACTGCCGGTGATTCATCTGACATGCAACGGCACGCCTCCGGTGGGTCCACCCAACAACACGCCGTCGTTGATGAGCTTTGATGAGGTGCGAACGTTGTTTCATGAGTTCGGCCACGGTCTGCAGGGCATGTTGACTGTGATGGACGATGCAGATGTTGCGGGCGTTTCTGGTGTTGAGTGGGATGCGGTTGAGATTGCCAGTCAGTTCATGGAGAACTGGCTCTTTCACGCGCCGACGCTGCGCGGCTTGACGAAGCACTACCAGAGCGGCGATAATATTCCCGATGATCTGCTTGAGAAGATATTGGCAGCGCGATACTTCAACCAGGCGTCGGCAATCATTCGGCAGATTGAGTTTGGCAGAACGGATATGCGCCTGCATGACACCTTCGATCCCGAAGGGACGATGAGCGTGTTCGACTTCCATCGCGCGATTGCAGAAGCGACATCCTGCTGGCCGTATTTCGAAGGCAATCGCTTTCTGTGCGCCTTTGCCCACATCTTTGCAGGCGGGTACGCAGCGGGCTATTACAGTTACCTGTGGTCGGAGGTGTTGAGCGCTGATGCTTTTGCAGCGTTCGAAGAGGCAGGGCTCGACGATGCTGCAGCAACTCGGCGATTGGGTCACAGGTATCGCGACACGATTCTCGCGTGCGGCGGCGGTCGTCACCCGATGGATGTGTTCACAGCCTTCCGCGGTCGTCAGCCCTCAACTGATGCACTGTTGAGGCATGCTGGACTGCTGCGGGATGCGTGAGGGATGAAGAGGCTGGGCGCAGTTTCAACAGCGGCGCAGGGCCAAGCTGATGGCGCGCGAGGTTATGTATCGGCGCAGCCGCCTCGTGCTGTGCGCGGTGTCACGGGTTTGGGCACGCAATCTCAGAATCGCGGTGGGAGCAGGCGCGTGTTTCCCAACATTTTCCCTGCGCGCGAGCGCTCAGCTGTAGCAGCCGGTGATCGCCGCGTGCAGCGAGCGATGCGATCGATTTCAGCGGCTGCACAAAGAAGCGCCGATCGGAAGAAGTTTCGCAGGTAAGTATGTCCATCGCCGGAAGGGAAGCGGAAAAGAGGAAACTAAAATTCCCGATCCCGTCACGCATCATCGTAAAATAATCTTCATTCGGACACCATTTTAGCTTAAATGATCCCAACCGAAGCATTTCAGCCAGAATGATGTTACCGAGCTTCATTCTGGCTTAAATATTGATTCATATAAGCCAGAATGCTTTCGGTGAAACGAGGGCTACAATCAGGGCATGGGACGACCAAGTAACGGAGCGGATATCTTTCGGGCGATCAGTCATCCGAAACGGCGGATGATGCTTGAGAGGCTTCGTCGTGACGGAGACCTGATCGCAACAGAGCTCTTTGATGGCCTCAAGCTGGCCAACGGCACCGCCTCTAGACACCTCCAGGTGTTGATGGCCGCGGGATTGGTTGTCCAGAAGGTCCGCGGCCACTTTCATTTCTACAGCATCAGTGACGCTGCAACCGCGTTCATCTTCAAGTGGGCGGCCAGCGTCGCTGCTTCGAATCGCGCCAACCAATCAGGCAGACGCAGGCAAGTCACTGCCAATTGATCAGGCTTCTTCGTGTCGTTGCACTCAAGGCTCGGCCTTCAGCGCTCTGAAGTCCCAATCGCGCTTCGGAAGTTACGCGACGCTTACGCACGCTCCAGTGGCGCATGTTGCCATGGCGCCGATCAACGTATCCCGCCGCCGCGAATGTTGGTGACGGTCACGCGGTCGGTGAGAAGATCCCACCGGAACGATGATGCACGCACAGGTTGCATTGCGCCAGCTGTCGTCACTTCCGCGTCGTCGCCGGGCGATCCGAATATCTCCGCGATGTTGACAGATGCGTTGTAGAGCAAGCGCTCGCAATCGATGCGCCGTTCACCTGCCTCGACGAAGACAGCCCGTGTGGCATCAAAGCGATCGAGTTCTGTATTGCCGCCAAAGTCGAGTCCGCCCATCCGCTCTTGTGGGCTTCGGCGTGTGAGATCAACCTGCAACAGGCCGCAGGTGAGCTGTGCCTGACGAGCGCCTTCATCATCGGGTGCCTGATGCAGCATGACGACATCGTTGTCCATGACGACCGCGTACTGCTGCGACTCATTCTGGGTCATGCGCATCTCGCCCTGCCAGGTAAAGAGCGTGTCGCCACGTCCGCTCAGATGTTGTACAGTCTTCGCATCGGGCTGTTCGCGTGGACGATGGTCGCGCAGAAAGAGCGTGCCAGCGCCCGGCGACCACGCTTCCATCGTTCGCTGATCGTACTCAAGATGCTGCGACTCGATGTAGATGATGCGCGGCGTGTCGGAATGGTCGTGCGTTTGCCAGGACTTGCTTTCGATGCGTGCATCACCCTTGAGTGTCAGCCGTTCAAGTTCGCGGCGACGCTGAAGCGTGCCATCGGTCGCTTCCGCGGCTGTGTCGTCGCTCGCTTCAAGTTCGCGGAAGTCCATTGTCACAACGACGCCCCGCAGCCGGTTTTCTTCGAGGATGGATGTTGAAACTGCATCAACATTGCCGCGCGCGACCAGTTGTCCTGTGCCAGGCTGTCTGCCTTCGTCGTAGGCAAGGCTGTCTGTCCAGGTGACATCGATGACTTCGCGCTGTCCGCCACGCAGGTCGATGATCCGAGCTGCGCCGGGGCTTCGCAGTTCGACGTGGCCTCGACCATCAATGCGGGCGACATGTGCGTGTGTGCCGGTTGCGGTGAAGTCGACGGCCCGCTCGCCGCCGGTGACGGTGACAGTCTCTCCCGTGAGGTCTGCTGTTTCCCGATCCGGGTCCGTGACGAGCAGGTCGCCCCGCGCGATCATGCCATCTTCGAGTTGAATCTCGACCTCATCAACAGCCCGCATTTCCTTGACGACGATGCTGCGGCGAGTCTCGCCGATGTCGCTCACTTCAGCGCGCTCTTCGAGCACAGCAGCGAGCGTGATGGCAGTGATCTTGCGAGTTGCGTCGCGAGCGCTGGGCGATCCGGTCGCGGTGAATGCCACCGGTGCAGAGCGCAGCTGACCGGTCACGTCGTCGACAATGGTTTCGAAGCGCATGGCGAGATGATCAGCTTCCATGATGCCACCTTGATCATCAAGCCCGCGCGCGACTGTGGCACCATCAGCATCGATACTCGAAAGCAACTGCTGCGTGCCTCCAACTTCCGCGGGATCGAAGAAAGCCACGAGAAGATTCTGGGTCTGAAGGTTGAAGCGAGACTCATTGACGATCACAGCGCCTCGAAACTCAACTTCGCGCAAGGGTGGCGATGCAGTGCCAGATGCTGCTGCACCGTCGACATGCTGCGCAAAGAAGCGGAGGTCAACGCCGCGCGACCATTCGATATCGAAGCCAGCGTTGTCGGGGCCTGAAGCGGCTGCGATCGTGATGCTGGTATCGTTGCCGCTGCTGTCGTCATTGTCGTCGTTTCTGTTGATGTTCGCGATGTCGTCCGCCAGATGCATCATGCCCGGGCCGATGAACTCGCCACGCTGTTCACCGTTGTAGTAGTCGAATCGGATAGCGTTCGCGGTGAGCTTTTCGCTGGTGATCCGCACGTGGAAGGAATCATCGCTGAGCAGACTCACCCGCTGCGCGCGAGTGTCATAGGTCAACAGCCCGCATGTCGCAGAGCCAGCCCGAACCGTGTCGTTGAGGGTGACCGGAGTGCCGCGCAACTCAGCCAGCACATCGCTGGGATCGTCCAGTTGTGGCTCATCAGCGCTCTCTTGCGAGCGCAAAGGCCGAATCGTCAGCTCGCCGGAATACGCGAGATAGACATCATCCTCTGATGCTTGCGGGACAATGGCATCGCGGTCATCGAGCTGGTTTCTGTCGACAGCAGCAAAGATGCTGAGCGCAAGCTCCTGCGGCAGGCGGAGTATCGGCTGCGCGATGGAGGTTGTTGCGACGTATGTGTCAACGTCATGGTTGCGCGTCGATGCATTTTCAAGCCCGGGATTGGCAGTCGAGAAAATCACGCGCAGTGTGTCGCCCCTGGCGATCGTTGCGGGTTGCTCAGTTGTGCCACCCTGCCAGAGGCGTACATTCTCGCTGAAGACTGCCTCGAAGATGCGCTCTTCCTGGTCTGGGTGCGGTGGTGCATCTGCGACTGCGTTGTTACCACCAACTTGTTGCTCACCCTCTTGACTGGCGTCATCTGCAGCACGTTGTTGCTTCATTTCATCGACAGATGCAGAGACGATGCGTATTGGACGAGTTGCCTGCTGCACGCGCAGACTCTGCAGGCCACGCTCCTGATCGTACAACACCACAAGGTCGCGTCCGTGAAACTCACCTGCTCCAGCCAGCACGACAACTTCCTCGGGACAGTTGACCGTTCCCTCCAGAAGGTCCATCTCCGCAGATTCGGTACGGACAATCAGTACGGGTACATCGCGCTCATAATCGACCTGCGTGCCGGACTGCGTTGGCTCGAAATAGCGGATCACGACATTGCCTGTGAGCCTGCCGGACTCGATGAAGTTGTTCTGCAGGCGCTTTACACGAGCCCAGTCGGCATCGATCGTTGCAGCACGTCCATCATTCATGAAGATCACAGCCTGGGGCGATTCCATTTCGAAGATGCCATCGGCTTTGGGAAGCAGCTTGCGGGCACGATGCATCTGCACCGGCCGATTGTTCTCGTCATACATCGCCACCCATCCGCCCTCTGACAGGGTGACATCCGACTCGCTGCGATAGTCTGCAACATCGCGGCGAGTCTGTTGCTGCGCTGTTGCGACGTCGTTGTCATCCAGCGGCGCTGGGCTTCCCGCAAAGGGGTCTGCCAGCGTTCCATCGTTCGAGCGAGCAGCATCCTTATTCAGCAAACTCAACATGACAATCGTGGTCGCAACGATGATGGCGCACACACACGCAATCAGCACAACAATGCGGCCAACGTTACGGCCCACGCGCGGCGGCGGCGTGATGCGGGGCGCAGAATGAAGTGATCCATGCGTCATGTGGTGATCATTAACATTCTACGACTCGTACATTTGCAGGAGCGTTTCCCACTCGCCCCGAGCGCGAACGAGGTGTTCGATCGCTTCACGCACAGCCCCGCGCCCGCCCGGCCTCACTGTGGTAAACGCAGCAATCGCTTTTACTTCCTTGGCAGCATCGGAGACGGTCATTGCATAGCCGCACGCCCGCAACATGCTGATGTCCGCCCAGTCATCACCCATAGCTGCAACTTCATCTGCTTCGAGTTCGAGCGAACGTGTCATCTCGAGCAGCATCGCTCGCTTATCGCTCACGCCCTGGGCCAGCAGGCGAATGTCGAGCTCTTCAGCGCGGTGCGTCACGCACATTGATGATCTGCCAGTGATGATTGCGACTTCGTGCCCCAGGGCCTTCCACGCACGAATGGCGATGCCGTCACGCACATCAAAGCGCTTGGTTTCGACGCCATGAGTGTCGATGATGATGCCTCCGTCGGTGAGGATTCCGTCCACATCAAGACAGAGAAGGCGAATACGGGCTGCCCGGGCGTCGTCCATGCGTCAGGGGAGTGTACTCTGTTCGACCGCAGTCGAATCTGCAGCGTTGAGAATTGCGACGATGGCTGCTTTCTCCGTGCTTTCGGACTGACGATCGAGGAAGAGCTTCAGCCATGTCCGCCGAGGCGCATCGCCGTTGACTGCCATGGATTTGAGCGACTCAAAGTTATGCTGCAGAAATCCTTGTTCGTCATCTGCAAAGAGGCCAGCCACTTCAACAGCGCTGAAGCCGGAGTTGGCTTCATCGATCTGGAAGGGACTGCTCGAACTGGCCCGTGTGTATCGCACTGCTTCGCGACGTTCAAAAAGCAGATCGCATCCTTCAACTTCAATGCCCGATCCGCAGGTGTACGTCGCGGTCAGTTGGACATCCACATGTGGCGACGACTCTTCACCTTTCAGGCCCATCAGCGTGCCGGTAAAGCGGCGGTCAAAGGGCAGACCATGTCCCTCGACACTGCCTGCAATGGGATAACTCAAGACAGATGTGAACGCGCTGCCGCTCTGCTGATACCAGGTTTCGTCAACACGCTCAAAGCCAGCGCCGCTGCCGCCGACAGATCGAACCACAAGCCAGCGGTCGTCATTGCCTGACACTTCCATGCGAAGCGTTGGGGCAGTTGCGCGCTGATTCCAGAGATTGATCACACCCAGACTCGACCATGCATCGCCATTGCGCGACAGTACCAGCAGATGCATGTGCACCTGCGCTTCGTCACTCATGCAGAGCAGCGTATCGTTGTCACCCTTGCCATCCACCTGGAATGTGTTCACTGTCACTGTGATCGAAGCAGTGTCATCGAGGTCTTTGAAGATGTCAGTGGTAATGCCAAGCGTGGTCCACAACGAGCGCAGGCCAGCCATCCCTTTGGAACGCAGGCTCTGGACCAGCTCAGCCTGTGGATCAGCTGCGGGCTGACTGAAACTGTCCTGCATCGCAACTGCGGAACTGACGCCGAAACCGACGCTCAGCAGGGCAGACGCCACAACTGTTCGGAGAATCGTTGGCCCTCGCCGCTGCATTATTCGAACGCAGAATGATTCAAGCATGACAGGCTCCTCGCGAAGTATCCCAGCATCATTATACCCTGCAAAATGGTGATGAGTGAATCATAATGCCCTGCTTGGCCGTGATCCTTACGAAGGGGGTGAGGGGGTGAGGGGGTGAGGGGGTGAGGGGGTGGCGGGGTGACAGGGTGAGGCCGTGAAATGTGGGGCGCATTGACACAACCGGCCATGACCCTCGTGCCAACAAAGCCGCGACCAGTGGTCGCGGTCGAACCTCAAGGAGCGGACGAACGCCCCTGTGCCCATCGACGAAAGGAAAACCACCGCGAAACCGCAAGCGTGCATGGCAACAAGCCCCCGTTTCGCCGCAAGGCGCAGCCGAACGCCATCGTGTCTCGCCCCTGCATCGGCCCCCTACATCCTCTATAATCACCCATCATGCAACTTCCATTCTTCGGCCGCACGGGACAGTTCGGTCAACTTCACGAACACATTCAAAACCCGGGCCTCACCATCGTCTCCGGCCCGCCCCAGATCGGCAAGACAACCCTCCTCAAACACTTCGCTGACCAACTCCGAAACGATCCCAAACACACACGCATCGGGATGGCTGACAACACCGAAGCAAAGGGCGATGTCCTCCGCCGCGCTGCAGCAGATGCATTCAAAAGCTGGATCAAAGACGATGGCGCTGTCGCACAGTTCAGAGCAACGTGCAAAGGCTGCAAAGGCAAAGTCTCTCCCAGCATCATGCGATCACTTGGCAACGTCGCCCTCGCAATCGGCGAAGACCTCGGTACCAGAACCCTCTCAACCATTTTCAAGGAAGGCATGAATCTCGCAGGCTTTGCTCAGGAGAAAATCCAGGAGGCGGGCGCCGAGTTCCCCAGGCTCGAATCCGAACAGATCCGCGCGCTCCTCATGCTTCTCGCTCCCGTTGGCCAGCCGCCTGCCGTCCTCATCCTCAATCAGTGGGAAGATGGACTCGATATCAAACACGATGCTGCAACCCTTCGCGCATTCATCAACAACATCGACGAATGGCCAGCTGTTCACATCATCCTCCACCTGCGCGACCCCAGCCACTCTGCAAATGTTGCAAGCCAATCCGACGCAATTGCGATCGGGGGGGAGTTCATCGCAGGCGGAGGGGCAAGACGCATCGAAATCGGCCCCATCAACTTCGATGACGATGCCATTATCGATGAACTCTTCACATGGCTGGATTCCAACATTCCCGGCACAAAGACACTCGGCCGCAATACAACCCTCGAACTCATCGCAGGCAACCCTGCCGTCCTCGGGCGCTGGGCGAGCCCGCAGGTTGACAACGCCGTGCGTGCCGACCCCGACTGGCTGCGAAAGACAGCAGCAAATGCACACGCATATCGCTATCCCGATACGATCAGCAGGCTCGAAACATTGGCAGCAGATAAGGACGATCGGCCGCTGCTGCATGTCGCCCTCCGCCTGGCAGCCCTCCCTGCTCTAAGTGCACAGGGCTGGCAGGCCGCCAAGGCATCGGTGTGTGCAGGTGCATCAGAAGATGCATCAAAAGATCCCATCACCGAACTCGAAGCCAGGCGATTCATCACAATGACCGCCGGCGTTCTCGGCTTTTCTCACTCCACCGAGCATGAAGCAGCCCGCAGCCGGGCCTTTGATCGTGTCGACCAGAGCATGTGCAATCAGACAAAGCTCAAGCCGTTCACCCGCGATGCCTTGGAACCGCTCGCGATGTCTCTCGCTGAAACCAGCAGTCTCGAAAAAGCCTTGGCTGATGATGGTGAAGATCGATCGCGCCTCGGCCTCCTCGCTGCGATGGGTTCGCTGCTGCGAGATGCAGATGGTGCTGCTGCCATGCCCCGCTGGCTGGCTGCATCCGCTGCGACATTCTTGCAGGCACCCATGCCTGCCGATCTGCCAATGCTCGACGGGCATGTGGTAAAAGAACTCACCGCCCCGGCCCGAACGATTCTCGCTGCAGGGCTGAACAATGCTGTCTCCCATTCAGAAAAGGATTTCGACCGGGCCAATGGCTTTCTGGATGAACTCCGCAAACTGCATGATGCGTTCCCCGATGACCCCGCAGTCCGCGAACTGCTTGCGATGGGGCTTGTGAATGCGTTTGGCAGAGCAGTGCAGGCAGATCAGCTCAGCCGGGCGGTTGCATATGCAGAAGAGTGTGCGAGCCACCGCGATATCATCCGCGCATCGGACCAGATTGCAGGTGTTGTGCAGCGTTGCCTTGGGCGTGCCCTCGATCTCGCCATTGCGGGCGATCATGAAGATGCTGGCCGCCGGCTGACTGCAGTTTCGCAGGCGATCTTTGATGATGCCAGCCAATAGCCTGCGGGCAGGGGCCCGATATTCCTGATGCAGCACCGTTCTGCACATATGCACCACCGATCTGCACATATGCACAGCCATTCTGCACATATGCACAGCCACGCTGCACATATGCACAGCCACGCTGCACATATGCACAACCATTCTGCACATATGCACAGCCATTCTGCACATATGCAGAGCCACGCTGCACATGTGCAGAGACTCTCTGCACCTCGCTGAGAGGCTGGAAACGCGGATTCGCAACTTTCTCACACATTTATTCGATGCCGCGCTTCAGTGCGGCGCACACTCTCCCGATGAACCTGTGTCGCGAGGCGGATGACAAGGTGACAAGGTGATCGAGTCACCCCCTCACCTAGTCACCCCCTCACCTAGTCAACCACACACAGGAACATTCTCATGTCAACAATCCGCAGCAGCTACCTGCCATCAAAAGACAGCGACCTTCTCGTATTCGCAACCAACATGAACACAAAGATCGCAGTTGATCCCGCTGCTTGGGGTCTCGATCTTGGCCAACAGGGGTCCTTCCAGACACTTGTAACAACCTTCTCC
>JBPCKF010000051.1:0-34663 GCA_051004555.1 Phycisphaerales bacterium
GAAGAACGACTACAATCACCGTCGGCCGCATTCGAGTTTGGAGTACTTACCGCCCGCGACGTTCGCGGCGATGCTTCCCCTGTTCATACTCTCATAGAGGCTGGTACATGAAATGGGGGCAGGTCAGCTCCAGCTGATCTTCTTATCATTCTGTTCTTCAAGTACAAGAGTCTCCGCTGCGATCGCATGGCGCACGAGATCGGACAATGTCATAAAATCTGAACCCAAATGTACCCACCCCAGCCACGGCAGGTTGGGTTCGACGACATGGGAAGCTGATGGTGCGCCTCGGATTGCCGCTTTCAGACCAGGATCACCGGCTTTGCGATAGGTGTCACGCGACTGTATCCCGTCCCACGTAAGAGTCTGCGTGATTCCGATTGCGAACTTGTATTCTCCGGCAGCATCAATGGTCGTTCGCACTTGACGATACCGCTTTCCATCAGTTAACAGAGAACCCTCAACGCGTTGGGCAAAATGTTCGCCCAGTTTTCTTGGATCCGTTGGTTCAAGTGCATTGAGTCCCACGTACAGCTCGTACTCAAACCTCACGAACTTGTCTAGAACCAACGATTCCCGCAATTCCAAAACATCAAGCAACCGACCGACGAATTGATCCTTCGATGTTTGCGCGGTAATGGACGACGCGTTTAAAAGAACTGAGAAGATTGCAATCGAGAGTCTTGTACCTTTGATGTAGATCATTAGGGATTGTCGATACAATGGCTCAGCTTGCACACGCCGCCTACCGCGGTTCCAGTGCAGATTTGCCCAGTGCACGTTCCCGTGTTCAGGGTTCCGCATGTGATCTCGCCTCCAGAAGAAGTGTCAACGGTGCACTCATCCGATGCACCCGGAGATGCACGGCACCATTGTCCCGGATCGCCAGTTCCGCTCGTACAGAACGTGCATGTCGTTGTCCCAAAGTAACACCCATCGTGTGGAGAATTATCGCACACGCGCGTGCCGGGCTTGCATTTGTGGCCTTGCAGCACTGGCGGGGGTTGGTTGCTTTGAGCAGTGACCGTAGCCCCGATCTGCAAAAAAGCACCCAGCAAAAGACACCCACACGCAGAAATCAGTAGAAAACTTCTCATCATCCTATCCTTTTCACAAATTGGGAGAGTACACTTGACCAGCTAGAGGTCGAGCCATAATACTATACTGGATGGAGGCGGCTTGCAATGAGAATCTTGGCAAACTGGAGAAAATCTGAAAAGTGGGTGTTCGGGGTTCTTTTGGTGCTCGCCGCGTCCATTTCCGAGGCTTCCAACACCTTTCGAGATGAGCATCCGCAAAAGGGCCCTCCTGTGCACCCCCAGGACGTTATCGACTCCCTCGGTGCCCGAGGGTCGACCGTGCGAGGCCTTGCCCCCGAGCGATACGCAGAATTCGTCCAAGAAATAGTCGAGATAGATGCCCAAGCACGACAAATACAAGATTGGACAGTCGAGTGGGCTGAACATGCAGGCCGCTTGCATACCGAGAGCATCGTCGCGCGGATGAACCGGATGGGCCGCTCAACCGAAAGTGCGAGGCGCACCGCCAGATGGAGCGCAACGGAATCTCTTATTGAGGATATCAATGCGCTGGTGAAGGGACCTGGGACCAATTTTGCGGATCGCTTGACAACTTTGGCGGCTGCAAGATCTGTCCGATCATACCAACCCTTTCCGGTAATGCCGGATGGAGGGAAACTTTACATCCCGATGCGGTTACAAGAACTTGGCATCGAATTCTCGAATCCGACAGTAACGAGACCATTTGAAACCTATGAAGATGCGGCTTGCCGCGCGTTCGTGCGGTTGGTCTCTCGGATGAATACGTTCGAAGACGAGAAAGCTGCTCTGTGGGAGACAATTCGCAGTTCAGTACAAGCCAACGAGGATATCAGCAGATTCGTCGATGAGTTCGTCGAGCTCCACGTTCGTGTTTACACCTTGGGATGGTCGATCCGTGAAGCCAACGTCCGTCTACTGAGACAACTCAAAGTGCACATGGCATCTCGGGAGTTTTCGATCATCTTCGAAGCTCTGGATGCAGAACTTTTCCAGAGCATGCATCAGGGGCACGACGTATCTCAAGATTTCTTAGCAGCGGATGGGTTGGAATCTGACCTCGAAAAGCGTGAGGCGATACAGGCGATGTATGACGCATGTGTTGCTGCGAAATACCGAAGTTTCATCAACTCGAATGAACTCTACCGCGACATTATGCATCCAGATGTCTTTGAAAAGTGGTTCCGAACAACTGTATTTTACTGGGCGACGCGAAACAACCCGACTGACTTCGATCGTGACATTCTTGCAGAAGCGCAAGAACTTGGGAAAGTATGGGCCGAGGAATCCATTCAATTCAAAGATCGGAAATGAGTGCAATGCAAGCTCTCCTGAATGCTGCCTTCATCGCTATTCTCGTTTGTTTCCCCGCGTGGAGTCAAGGCTATCAACCCGCTGATGAGTACTTGAAGCGCCTTGATCGGTACCTCGACGCGATTTCTAAGCTCGATGGTGTGTCAGCCACTCAGAGGGACCTGATTGCGGAGTTCGGCAGCCAATTTGACAACGAGATACGCCGATTGCGAAAGGAATTCGTCGCAGCGAGCGCGCCTTTGGCAGAAGAGAACCAACGTCTCCATGACATTGATCCCGACCGGTCATGGCAGAGCATTGCCAAGTCCACCGGTTGGAATGAAGCGTGGGAGAGTCACTACGAAGCGTTAGAAAGAGCGAGCTATCATTTTGCTACTTCTTTGAAGAGCGTGCTCTCTGAGGAGCATTATGAGGCGTGGGTTGCACTCGAAGGCGAGATTCAACGGTCCGGAGTGTTCGATCGAATCGCCGGATATCCTCCACGATCAATCCCGAAGTTGGAAATGCTGACGCGCACATTCGGCGAACCTTCGGAGCCCATCAGAAATGTTCTGATGGAGTATCGAGCGCAAATCGTGCCTTTGGTCTCAGAAATCGACCGGCTCAACAATCTTGATCCGGACTCTGCAAACTTTCTCGAGGCGGCTCACAAGGTCCTCGAATTGACACATCGCATCCGTGTACGCACATATCGTGCCGCCGACCAAATTGAAACGCTTTTAGGTTCCGAACATCGCGCCGAGTTTCGCAATGTCTTCGATGCGACGGAATTTCCATGGCTTTTCAAAGATACTCCAGCTGATTTGCTCTACGATTGCCTGACGTCACTTGTCGAGCTTGACCAACCCACCAGTCAAGAACTTCAAGCGATTCACGAACAGTACCTGGCGCGCATCACATCCATTCGCCAACAAATCGTTCCACAGATGAGAACCCTCCCCGCCAATGGCATCGACGATATTTTTCCCGAAGCCTCACCCGCGACACAGTCTTTACTCGAACAGTACATTGACACTGTGATCCGAACGTGCGAGCTGTATGGTCGGTGGTCGGACTCAGGTGTCTTGCCCGACAGAGATGCACGGAGGGTTGTTCCGCTTCTCTGGAGCGAATTCAATGCATCAGCAAGAATCAACAAATGAACGTCCGGCCGGGCAGTGCAGTGCCGGGCGACGTCCAATTTCGCGCAAAGGTGCCACGCCACAAAATGCGCAGCACGAACTTCCATTCATCGCGAAACCGCAAGCGTGCGGCTGTGCCATCGGGTTGCTGGGCGCACAGGGAACATCAACGCGACGAAGTCACAGCGCTTCATCGGACCTGGCGCGGTCCCACTCTGACGAACCGCGACAGTGAGAAAGTCGGGTGGTCGTTCGCACCCACTTGACTCTGGGAACACATGATCTTCCGGTTTCCACCACGGCGTTCACGGAGATCACGAAGACCTTACTGCATCAGGAGCGCGTGATGTTGTTGCTGCAACCCGCAAAGCCTGCACATGGCCTGCGACGTCATGCACGCGAAAGAGTTGCACGCCCTGCCGAAACTGTTCGAGCGCGACTGCAATCGAACCAGGATCGCGATCAGCGGGCAACGGCACATTGGCCACTGCTCCAATGAAACTCTTGCGGCTGGCTGCACTGAGGAGTGGAAACCCAGCCGATGCAAGTTCACTGGTCCGCCGGATCAGCTCGGAGTTGTCTTCCACGCTCTTGCCAAACCCCAGCCCGGGATCAATCACGATGGCCTCACGTGAAACGCCCGCAGCCAGAGCAGCCTTCGCGCGCTCTTTGAGAAAGGCTGCGACATCCGCCACGACATCGTCATACACAGGCCGCGCTGTATACTCGTGACTGTACTGATCGCGATCCGGAGCAGCGCGGCGGTGCATGAGAATCATCCCGCATCCTCGCGCCGCTGCCAACTCGAACATCGCGTGATCTTCGAGGCCAGCTGCGACGTCATTGATGATGACCGCTCCTGCATCGAGGGCAGCCTGGGCGACGCTGCTGCGTGTGGTATCGATCGACATCGCAACATTCGAAAAACCGCGAACATCAAGTTCACGTCGCAGAGCAGCGATGATTTTCGCGGTCCTGCGGATCTGTTCCTGCTCGCTGATGCGGTGCGCGCCCGGCCGCGTACTCTCGCCGCCGATGTCGAGCATGGCTGCGCCCTGTGCTGCCATCTCCAGGCCGCGCGTAACCGCTGCGCGCTCAGTGGTGAAGATGCCGCCGTCACTGAAACTGTCGGGTGTGGTATTGAGGATGCCGATGACGTGCGGCTGATCAAGCGTCAATCGGAAGCCGTGCCCCTGCCAGCTGCGTGGCTGTTTACTCAATGCCGCCGAACTCCGCTGAGATCTGTTGCATCACGCCATCAAGCACAAGTGTCAGGACATCAGCCGGGATCACCATGCCGCCTTCGAGAATGCCATCGCTCACTTCGAGCCCCATACCAATGGGACGTGTGTCAGCATCAATGCGTGGCAGTGCATCAGCTGGGATGATGGGAAACGCGCCCGCGAGCTGGTTCATCAGTTTGCCGATCTGCCCGATGCCGATGAAGATCTCGATGTCACTCGAAGGTGGCAGCCAGTTGCGCATTTGCGTGATGATGACGTTGTGATTGAGCGTGTCCTCGCCTCGGGCTGCATTAACGGCCCGCGTGAAGACATCAGGGCGCTGCGAGAATGTGATCACGACGCCACCGTCAGTTTGGCCTGCGAACCCGTTGAGGCCACGCCGACCGAAAAGGATCGCCTGAATCATCTGTGACGTGGCATCATCTGGCGGAAAGGTCGTTGCAACTTCATAGGTTGAAACGCTGACACCTTCGATCACGCGCACATCGTCCTTCCAATCGGGCGAGGCAGTAACACCATCGCCCTGCAACGCGATCGCAAGCAGTTGATCCTTGAGGAATGTCTGCGCAGAGGTTGCATCACTTGTTTCCAGATAGAGGACAGTTTCGTTGAAGAGGCCGCCCTGGATGCCAAGCACGCTGGGGGACATGGCACACTGCACGCCAGTGACATTGTTCAGCCACTCGGGAATGTCCGCGCCTTCACCCGCGAGCAGTCGCAGGACCTCCGGGCCACCCAGTCCGTTGATATCAATCGATGCTGCGAAGAAGTAGGGCACGCCCGGAAGTCGTGACATGGCTTCACTGCCATTGCGTCCGCCCTTGGCAAGTTTTCCAGCCTGAGTTCCGGGATTGAGTGCAAGAAAGCCGCCCACACCCAGGCCAAGCGGATCGAAGTTGAAGGTCACGATCGCTGCATCTGCAGCATGGAGAAGTTCCGGTGAAAGCATTGCGCCCATCTCTGCAACGCCGCCCATTGCTGCTTCAGCCTGCGCTCGCTGGACGCTGCGCTCAGCGATCTGATCGAGCATGTCATTGCTGAGGTAGAGAATCGCTTCGCTGCGGGCCATGACAGTTGATGCACGTTCACCCATGCGCGCGGTGAGCATGGCTGCAAGGCCGGGAGTTGGCGCGAACGTTTCGATCAGGCCAGGACTGCGCGAAAAGGCGACGTGACGATCGAGTTCCTTTGCGAACATCGTTTCGCCTGAAGAGTGGACGAGCGCGTTGCTCGGCCCATCGGGGGCTGGATCGAAGTTGGCTTCGAGAAAGTCTGCTGCATTGGAGACAGGAACGAGGTAAATCGGATCAGCCTGCAGGTCGGGTGTCATGAAGATCACAGCTGCAGCGCCTGCTTCATCGACGCCAGACTGCAGGCCCAGCAAGGCCCGCAACTGGTCGGCTGGCCTGGCCCCCAGGAGAAGTTGGGCGCGGTCCCTGCCCTGCATGCACTGCGTGATCTCGTCGCTGGCCCGCTTGACATGTGGGATCACGAGCGCTGCAGATGCACCGCCGGGCACGAGGTCCAAAGAAGGGGGCGTGAGCGCAGTTGCGCTGGAAACAATAGTCGCGATGAGGAAGTGCATGGAGAACGATAGGAGGGCTGCTGTTGTGCGGAGCCGCAGCAATGGTGGTCAGGGTGATGGACCTTTGCGGCGCATTCACAACAAGTGCTCTAAACTCACCCAATGTTGATGCAGGTCGTTGTTGTTGCTGCGATCGGAATCTGCGCTGTTGCGTTCGCTGCGATCCTGCGCCGTCTGGAAGTGCCAGGCGCGGTGGTGGTGGGCGGGACAGCGGCCGGCATCCTGCTCGGCCACACGCTGCTCGGCCGTCTTTCACCTGCCTGGTATGAATCACACATGGTCGGAGCGACGCAAGAGCGCCTGGCAATTGTCGCGCATGATGATCTGGCATCTTCGCGCGCTCGCCTGAATAGTGGCGTGATATCAAGTGATGACATCAATCAACGGGCGACGCTTGTGCAGGCGTATCAAACTGCCCGCCGTGAGCATGCGTTTCCCTGGCGGGTGGCGCTCAGCGCAGCTGCATGTCTGTTTTTCTTAGGCACGATTGCTGCACCGCACAGCAGCAGCCAAAGCTCGGGCTGGTTTCAGCCGCTCTCGATCGGCGCGTGGGCAGCCATCGTGCCAGGCTGCCTGGGCGCGATCTCGATCTTTCTCCTGAGTGAGCGCGACAGTGTTGCTGCAGTTGCTGGCGGCGCATGTCTGGCTGCTGGAGCGCTGCTGTTTGATCGTCGCGATCTTGCAGCGTCTGATGATGCAGAACAGGGCGGCAGCGCACTTGTCGAGCGATCAGCTGCATGCGCGTTTGCAGTCGCGATGATTGCACTCTTGACGATCGCAGCAGCGCAGGGACGGGAACAGATCGTGTGGGTTGCGTTGCCAGGTGCTGTGATGATCATTGCGCTGGGCGTTCGAATCATCGGCCCGTCGTTCCACGCTGAGCACATTCCCGCAATCCGCAATGGACTTCTGCCTCTGATGGCTGGCTGGATTGCCATGCACATCGACTGGTACAGCGATTTTCGCTTCGGGCTGGTTCTGCTGATTGTGATTCTCGCAGGCGATGGCCGCTGGCTGGCAGCATGGCTGGGGGCGCAGATCAGTGGCAATCGCGCGCCCCTTCGTGGCATGCGGCTGGTGATCGCAGCCATGAGCGCGGGCCCGACGCAGCTTGCGGTAGTAGCGGTGGCATTTTCTGCAGGTCTGCTCACGCCACCCGTTGCTTTGGCGCTGCTGCTGGGCGCGGTCTTCATGGAGGTGACGACAAACGCCCGGCGACAGCTCGCCCGCGAAATGGCAGGGCTTGAGAAAAATGAGGAGCAGGAAGATTCCCGTGAATGACTCTGGAGTTGGTATGGTACAATCCCGCCCCAGAAAGGAATGACTTCATAGTGGCTTCAGAACACGCAGACAGTTCGAACCCAAACGAGCCAGCATTGCCCGGTGATCCCACGCCGTCGCCACGCGAAGTGACGATGCTTTTGGGCGAAGTCAATGCAGGCGAGCCTCGCGCTGCAGATCGTTTGCTTGTCATGGTGTATGAAGAACTTCGCAAACTCGCCCACGCGCGCATGCGCAACGAGCCTTCCAATCACACGCTGCAAGCCACATCGCTTGTGCATGAAGCATACATTCGCCCGCTTGGCGATGAACAGGCCAAATGGCAAAGCCGTGGCCACTTCTTCGGCGCAGCTGCACTCGCCATGCGTCGCATACTTGTCGAGCGGGCAAGGCGAGTCGCAGGTCCCAAACGCGGCGGCGGGCGGCAGCGCATGGATGCAGATGAAATCGATCTCACAGCCGACACAGCCAACGACACCGATCTGATTGCGCTCGACGAATCGCTCAAGAAGCTCGAAGTGCAGGATCCACGCATGGCTCAGATCGTCATGCTGCGCTTCTTCGCAGGCCTGAGTGTCGAAGATACTGCTTCAGCCCTCGACATTTCGCCACGCACAGTCAAACGTGAATGGGCAGTGGCTCGGGCCTGGTTGTATCAGCACATGACGGGCGAGGAGGATGAGAACGCGCAATAGAGGTCGGACTCGCGCCAGACGCCGTCTCAACTGAAACGAAAATCATCCGCCTCGCTCAAGTCGCAACCTTTTCCCGCCGAAATGTTCCCGACGTTCCTTTGTCTTTCCGGGTTTGGGATTCGTTTCGGGGGCTGAATCACGCACGCAGATCGACGCCGCAGGCTGATGCACACTTTTATCGGTGCAGCAGTGTTTCTCTCTCTTGCAGTTGTCCTTCGCCTCACATTCGGAACGCTGTTTGCTGGCGATGATTATCTGCCGCCCGATCGTGGTGACCTGGATACAGGTTCCGCGCTCGATCTTGCTACAGGACATCCGCATTCCGGAACGTTCAATCCCGGCCTGCTTCTGATTACAACTGGCGAAAATGGTGCAACGAATGTCGCAATCACCGGCAATTCGGGCGATGAGTTTGGCTATTCGGTCGCAGTCATCGGCGACATAGATAACGACGGCTTCGATGATGTACTCATTGGCGCGCCCAACGCAACCACAACCAGTGGCGGCACGGGCGCAATATATCTCTTTCTGGGACCGTTTGATACACCGAGCCCGACACAACTCTCAGCAAATGATGCTGACGCAGTCCTGCCAGCCTGGGATATCACCATCACGCGATTTGGTTCGCGCGTCGGGCCGCTGGCTGATTTTAACAATGATGGCATTGTCGATCTGCGCATTCTGGCGGAGCAGATTCAGCCCGACAGCACAACCGTGAAGATGACCTATATTCTTTCCGGCGCTGATGCAACGCCGCTCTATGAAATCACAGGATATTCGCCCTTTGATCCATGGCTGGTAACGGCAGGTGATGCCAATGGCGATTCACTGGTTGACTTCAGTGATATCGAACACATCTCGCGCAACCTTGGAGCGGAGGGGCCCGAGCTGACTGCAGCTGATGGGGATGTGAACGGCGATAGCATTGTTGATAACACTGATAAGCAATTCGTCCCGGTCGAAGTCATCTTCGAGAACGTTCCGCTTGACGGAACAACGATTGAGATCGAGTATTCCGCATCAGATCCTGGTGGCGTCACACAATCGCTCGACGATCCGTTCATTCTCCCTCCCGGCCTTGCGCGACTGTGGCACGCAACAGCCGGATCGCCTCGAGACGTACGATCGCTGCAAGATGGCGGTGACTTCGTCGCGCCCGGAGTGTATACACCGCAGGAACTCGGGATCATAGCAGCGAGCACATCGATCACACTCTGGCTCGAAGCAGTACGCCGCAGCGGTGTTGATGAACTGACATTGCGCGTGCAGGTTCACAGCCAGGATGGAACAATCGAGCACACGGACGCAACAACTTCCGCCGAGGTCACGCTGTTCGGGCGCGGCCGTGACGACATGGAGTTCTTTGAGATTGGTGGTCTCATCGGGACAATGCTTGATGATCCGAACGATCCGCCAACACCACCTCATCTGACGCCGGGATCGTGGATGACGTTCGCGTTGAAGGTTGATGATGCCCGCGGCCTTCCTTTGACCGAGGTTGTCATTGAAGGACAGAGCCTGCCGCTGTCTCAGGACGGTACTGTCTACCAGACGCCGGAGTTTATGTGTCTGCCGCATGACACCCCCCAAGGAGCCAACATTCCGCCGTATCCTATTGTCTGGCTGGACGGTGATGATCAGGCAGTTGGTGAATAAAATCCGTCGTGGACGTTGCGCTCGGGCGCATTGGGTGATTCAAACAAAGACTTCGAGCGGCTCGCTGAAGTTCTGGACTCGGTGGCAGAAGAAATGAAGCAGGAAGGCTGGGTGCCGAACAATCCGGATTTCACTGGGGCATACGGAGCAGAGGTGCATCGTCGCTCGACACCGCTTCTCAACAATCACGATCGCTTTCTCGCAGATGTGTATGTTCGAACCGACACGCGAGAGATATTGTCAATAGCTCAGCCGCCCCCCGGGGGAACGGCGAACACGACCCAACTTGATCTGCTCTACCTCGCCGATGACTATCGCCCCGGCGTCGGCGACGTCCTTGACCCCGATCAGCTCGATGGGTATGTTGACATAAAGACCAACAAGGACGGACGTATCGATACCGTGCAGCGTGGGCGCATCCGTCATATCGTCGGCAGCGAGGTTGAGATTTACAGCGCTGCGCCGGAGTTGCAGTGGCATCATCAAAAGGGGTGGCACGTCCCTTCAAAACGAAAGAAGCTCAAACGACTCCTGGGGTTGGTTGGCGGTGCGTTGGTTGTGCATAGCATCGTGCGCCCGAGTCAGCACGAATGGCAGTTGGACGAGGCACTGAGTCTTTTTGACGATGCTGCCGGGGAACAATTGAATGGAGCGGACAAGCGGGCAGCTACAATCCTGGGAATCCTTCAGTTCCGGGAATATCTTGCAAACTTCATGCTTGATGAGACAGCGCTGAATGTCCTCACTCTCGAAAGAGTGATCAGCGTCCTCGACAATGACTGGTATTAGCCTGCGAGCAACATGATACGATGGCACAAGTGACCAAGCTTGTTTTTGCGTGTGCATCCGCGCCTGCTCATCCCGTGCATCTTGCCAGGGAACTGGTGAGCATTTGCGGCACAGACCGTGTATGGACCGTGTGGCACAGCACCAGTCGCGTCGAGCCGGATGAAGTGCGGGGACGCTTGCGACGTATTGCAAACAATGAGCGACAAGTGGCGAGCAATTTGCCACTCAGCGAGTTAGGAACACACATCAACAGAAACGGCTGGACTGCACTTCACCTCCTGCACACGTCGGTCGGCGAGGCGATCTACGCGGAAGTGTCTGATTTGATCTCTGAGGACGTTCGCGGAGCATGTGCGCCGTCCGAGCCGATCGTGACAATCGGGCCGCATGACTGCGTGGAGCATTTGATGCTGATTGGCGACAGTCTGCCGAAGCAGGTACAAATGTCCTTCACATTGTTTGGTAATCAGACACCTCAAAGGCCTCAATTGTTCTACGAAGAGGTGTTCGCACTCCCCACGGTCGTGCTGCTGAGGTCACAGATTGAAGCAATCGTCGGCCCGGTAAAGACTGCGCTTGCAATGGATGTTTGACAAGCTGCGTCAAGGCCCGCGATCGCCGAAGCGAGTCGTCGAAACTCCCCGCAAACCTCATGGTTGATGATACAATATCCAACGCTGTTTCGACGCTGATGATCTGGAAGTTGCTGCGAGAAAACGACTGGTAAGAAGGTATCTGGGCACACATGGGCATCAACGGTTCGCTGAAATTCTATGTTGAGAGAGTCATCCCGGACCCGGTCTCCGCGACCCGTCGAATCTTTGCATTTTTGGGTACCGAGCGCTGTTGCGCATATCTCTATCCCGAACAGGACCGCAGCTGGGAGAAGTTTCATGAAGGCTATCCTGACGCGGACACATACGAGGTTGGCGATGTAACGTTCGTACGGCATCGGGCCCGAGCCGGGCGAGCAGATACGAGTTCGAGTTTCAGTTGAAGAAGGCCTCGCACTCTTTGCGCCGGGTGGCAGCTTCACAATTCGGGCCTTGGGTAACACTTTGGCAGCACATGTGCAAGCGGCCACCGAACGGGAGATTCCCGAGTCGATTCGCAACGGATTCTTTCCCACTGGTCCGAGCGTTACAATCGGCTGGCACGACCTCTTCGAAGATGCTGAACACGAAGACGGGCATCTCTTTGGCAGGGCATTTTTTTCGTTTGATCTTTTCGGGTACAGCTCACCACATGATTGGGCTGAATACAAGAAGCGCATCTGGAAAGTACCTCAAGTTCAAAAGCTGCAGGCTGATCTGGAAGACATCATCGGCCAACCGCTGGAGCGTTGCATCTACTGGAGTGTGTGAAATCCCACGAACACACGCCGAGGTGACACGCCTTTCTTCACGGCGTCGGGGCACTATGGCGAAACCCCGGCGAAGATTCACACACTCGCTGTGCGCGTCTGTTACGGCTTCGGTGGTCATGTCCGTCACCTGCCCAGGTATGCACAGGGACGGGCAACCCCGCCGTGCAGTCCTCAGGCTGCAGCTGTGCCGAACCCTCGTCGATGCATCTCCAAGCGCAGCTTCTGCCGATTATCGAGACATTACTGAATCTCATCCTCGATCACGCCGATGTCCGATAGGACGGACGGCGATGATTGCCAGCATCCTTGCTCAAGCGTGGTACTCAAGTCGTCCGATAAGGCACTTGCGTGTCCGTGGTTGGTTGTCTCGGTCGTTTCGCATCGGCAAGAGGAGGTTTGCCCGTGGCTGTGTTGGAGAACACTCGACAACTCATGCTCATTGGTTGCGCGTCGACAACGCTGCTGCTCCTGCAGGCGTGTGGAACAGGGAATCTCCGCCACAGCCACAGCGAAACATCGCGACGTGGCACGGCGACACAGAACTCCACCTTGCAGGCGGGGCACAGTCGGCAGAGTATTGTCACGCTCGATGGTGCAGAGTCGATCGACTTCAACACGTCGATTGCAAACACGGCGATCTCACATGCAGGACGACCGACAGCCATTGTGGGCATGCACGGCGAGTCGATCAGTCATCGGCCACTTTCAAGCGGCTTTGGTGATGGTGCATCCAACCTCGCACAAATCACATTCGGCGAAGAGGGCGAAGACTTCGATCCTGATGTCGATCCGCGTGGCGAACGCATCGTGTTCGCTTCAACACGGCATCGACTCAGCAGCGATCTGTATATGAAAGCGACCCATGGCAATGCTGTCACGCAGCTCACCAGCGATCCAGCTGATGACATGATGCCTGAGTTCAGCCCCGATGGACAGTGGATCGCATTCACAAGTAATCGCGCAGGTAACTGGGACGTCTACATCATGCCCGCAACCGGCGGGCAGGCGCGCAGCATGACCAGCGATCCAGAACACGAGATTCACCCCAGCTGGTCAGCGGATGGCAGGCAACTGGTCTATTGCAAGTTTGGCGAACAGAGTCAGCGCTGGGAGTTGTGGACGGTGTCAGTCGGTCAGGCTGGCGCGCGGAAGTTTCTTGACTACGGATTTCTGCCTGAATGGTCGCCTGATATTGCGAGCAACAAGATTCTGTTTCAACGTGCCCGCGAGCGTGGCAGCCGCTATCACAGTATCTGGACACTCGATTACATCAATGGCGATTCTGTCAATCCCACCGAAATCGTCTCAGCAGCCAATGCAGCTGTGATCAATCCATCCTGGGCGCCCGATGGCAGGCACATTGTCTTTGCGACAGTCGCCAATCCCGATCTCAATCACAGCGACAAGCCACGTGAATCTGATTTGTGGCTGGTGAACATCGATGGCTCTGGCAGGACTCGTTTGACAAGCGGATATGAAGCGAACTATCAGCCGAACTGGTCGACTGATGGCCGCATTTACTTTGTATCGAATCGCGCTGGTGTCGACAACCTCTGGTCGGTCTCAGCACGATGGGCGGTGGATACGCCCTGGCAGGACAGTGACGGTAAACAACGAGGGGCCATTGCCAATGTGCCGCCCCAGGATTGATGCAGGAAAGTAGTTTCGCTCGCAGCTAAGGAAAGGCGGCTGCGAGCATTTTTTCGTCACACACGGGCGGAGCCCGTGCACACAGGCAGGACGCCATGACAAGTGTAAAGACCATGTTTTTCGTAATTGCGACAGCTGCGCTTGCAGCGATCGTGGTGTCGAGTGGCTGTCAGATTGGGCCACGATTGCAGGCACCAACGGCCCATGTTTCGCCACGGGCGATGCCGCGCGTGTGGGCAGTCGCGCCCTTCATCAACGAGTCGGGAGTCTCGCGGGTTGACAGTCTGCATCTGGCAGATCAGTTTGCGTATGAGATCGATCAGGTGAACGGCCTGGCGTCGCTGCCCGTCAATCGTGTTGCAGCTGCGATGCGTCTTCTGCAGATTCGCGAGGCAGCGACCGAAGCGGAAGGGATTGCTCTGCTCAATGTGCTGGATGCAGATGGGCTTGTGATCGGGAGTGTGACATCGTATGACGCATTTCCGCCCCTGCGGCTGGGGCTGAACGTGCTGCTCATCACGCGTGAGCGGATTGATGCGACGGCGCCATTCAATCCGCTGGAAATTGCCAGAACCGCAGCTGGCGAGCCAGCCGTCAATGGGATGCGAACATACCGCGCTGCTGAAGCATCTGCAATCTTTGATGCGTCGAACCATGCAGTGCGAGCGTCGCTTGATCAGTACACGCGTGGCAGAGCAATTCCAGACAGTGCATTTGGTGCTGAGATTTACGACATGAACATGGACCTTTACACGCGCTTCGTCAGCCACCAGTTGATCGGCGACTTGCTCACAGCCGAACAGCAAAGGACCGTTACGGTGGCAGCTGGTATCGCGACCCAATGAGGCAGGAGGCTTCCTCGCTGGGTCGACGCGAGGATCGTCTCTTGAACAGATCGCCATCAACAGCCCGAGTTTGTTCGCAGGAACTGCTGCGCAGTTGCGCGATGGCGATGACCACTACACGCGATGGGATCACATCACATGTCTGAATCAATCACATCAATCGCACTGATCGACCGCTTCCAGAGCTACCTGCTCGATGAACGGCACTTCAGCGAATACACCGCGCGCTGCTATGGCGTGGACCTTCGCCAGTATGTCGACTTTCTTTCAGATCGACACTCGCTGGCAGTCTCGCCCGAGCGCGAACAGAAGGCTTTTGCACTGGTGCAGCAGCCCGGAAGCAAGCCCGACGTGGTCGGCAAAGTCGGTCCGCAGAGTATCACGGCTGTCATGATCAGTAATGGTGCTGAGCAGATACGTGAGTTTCTCGCCAACCTGGGTGAGCAGGAATATTCACCTGCGACCATGGCAAGGAAGATTGCAACACTGCGCTCGTTTTACAAGTGGATGCTCAAGCGCGGCTTTGTCGACGCCAACCCCATGGTGATGATCCGCACGCCCAAGCAGCCCAAACGCCTGCCCAAGGCTGTTGATGTGCACCAGGTCGAACGACTGTTGGCTGCGCCCGATGACAGGACGCTGCTGGGAGCACGCGATCGCGCCCTCCTGGAAACGCTCTACTCCACCGGCATCCGCGTGAGTGAACTGGTTGGCATCAATCGCAACGACATCGACGAAGCAGGCGAAGCCATTATCATCCGTGGCAAAGGCAAGCGCGAGCGCATCGTACCCCTCGGCTCACATGCACTGGCTGCCCTGCGTACCTACCAGGACATTCTCGACAGCAATCTGCGCGAAGCAGGGTTGCCCATCGATCTCGATGCGGCCCTCTTTATCAACAAGCATGGCGGCAGGCTCAGCACGCGTTCGGTCCGTCGCAAGGTGACCAAGTACCTGCGCGAGGCAGGGCTGGATACTGACATCAGTCCCCACACGCTTCGGCACAGCTTCGCAACACACCTGCTCGATAATGGTGCTGACCTGCGCAGCGTGCAGGAACTGCTCGGCCATCAGTCGCTCAGTACCACCCAGGTGTACACGCATCTTTCAACCAAGCGCATTCGCGACGCATATGACGATGCCCACCCCCGCGCTGAGTCTGCCTGAGAGTCGGTAGCCGCAGTTCCTGATCGTGGGGCAGGCACACAGCTGTGACGGCGGCGAGGCCCTGATGGCACGGCGTTCCGGCTACTGTGATTGCGCTGTGTTCGGCAGTCGTTCGCCTTGGCAAGAGTGAACATCTCTTCCGCTTGGTGGGTTGAAGTTGTTGGGCGATGATCCCGAACTGCCATAATTATTCTTGCAACCGACAGATCGCAGGGTACAGTGCTATCATTGCCTCAACAGTGGCGTGGGGGTGGGTGATTATCGGCTGCGCTATGCTGCCCAATGGTCCGCTTTGCACGAGGACAAAGCGGGTCGGATAATTTTTGTAGCGCAACCAGGTCGGCTCTCCTTTCTCCTCGTACGCCTTGTCCCTAACCGAAGTGAGAGAATAAAAAATGAAAGCAACAGTTTTTCTGGCGTCGCTCGGCCTGGCTGGATCAGCGGTGATTGTCGGTCAATTGGCCGCGAACCCTGGCGCAGCTGGCCTGCGAACGCTGGGATCGGAAGTCGCGCAAACGTCATCGACCGCTCTGACGGCTGCAGGCGGAGGCGAACGAACCTTCGACATCAGCCCATGCCAGATCGCTGATCTGCGCCAATTCGGCAAGATTGGCACGTTTCCCACTGGTACACTTGGATTGGCGATCCAGACCACAGGCTTCAACGCTGGCGATGTGCAGTTGCCCTGGTGGCGCTCGCCTGATGTTGATCACCCAGTCATCGGCATGAACATGTATCGAGTCAACCCCGAGGGTCGTCTCGAACAGATCGGCATGAGTTGGTTCAAACATGCATGGGCGGCTGTGCAGGGGTCCACGTGCGGCAACTGCCAGAGTTCGGGTTCGGGGCGCCTGCTCGGCGTTGGATGTGCTGACATCTATGGCTCGAGCCTCAATGCTGATCAGTACTGGCTGGGCCCGCGCTGGGAACTCAAACCCCACGAACACCGCTGGATGGATGGCATCACATTCACAGGCAGCCATTTCGCACGGAATGGCCAGGGTGGCGACAGTGGCTCGCACAACAACGTCGAGCACCGCTTGCGCGTCCGTATGAGTGATCTCGACGTCGCGGGCAGCACCTACTACTGCGAGGGCCTCTATTACATCCTGCGCGACTATGAAAAGCCGGAGTATGACGACCTCTTCGAGCGCCCCGAGAACATGCTCAACAATGCGACCCATCGCCGCGTCGGTGTGACACGCAGCGGCGATGCGTTCACCTTCCCCACACAGACAAACACCACCAACGGCCCGGTCATGATGTCATGGGGCGATGTGCAGGGTATGGCAGCTCCGAACGACGAAGGCGTGGTCTATGTCTCATCCCGTGCTGTCGACATCGGCGGCGGCAACTATCGTTACGAATACTGTGTCTACAACATGAGTCTCGATCGGGAAATCCTCAACGTCGAGATCCCCGTGGGTGGCGCGACGGTCTCCAACTTCGGCTTCCACTGCCCGAAGGATGGCTACTACAACGGCAACGAATTCATCAACGAGTCGCCTTATGACATTGGCAACTGGACGTCCCTCGTCACAGACGGAGTGCTGAGCTTCGAAGCGCCCACACCCGAAGGCGACCTCCTGCCCAACTCGATCCGCCTCGGCACCATGTACACCTTCTGGTTCGAAGCCAATGCTGCTCCCGACACCAGTCACAAGCAACTGGCTGTCATCCCACGCCTCAACGGCAGCAACCCCTTCATTGCGGCTGACATCGTTGCTCCGGATGCCTTCGATATCGCGACCTCTGATGAAGTGCTCACAACCTTCGGCACCACACTGGGCGGCAATCTCGCCAGTCTCGAATCGTCCGATGACAATTACTACCGCGTGCAGTCTGCCTATGGCTTCCTCTCCTCAGAACCCAATCTGGCTGAAGTCACCCTGCGGGCAACTTCGCCAACGGCTGATCCTTCTGCGATTCGCCTCACCATTGAAGGTCGCAACAACAACCCCAATGGAACCGCCAAGGTTCGTCTGCTCAACTACGACACCAATCGCAAAGTGCAGGTTGATACCTACATTATGGGGACGAGCGATAGCGTGCATGTCACAGTTCTCGAGGCTGCTGATCTCGAGAAATATGTTGGCTCCAAAAACCAGATGGAGCTTGTTCTGCGAACGTCGATCGTCGCAACCTTCTCGATCACTGGTTTCGTGCAGCGGCTGGACTGTCTGAACATTGCTGTGCAGTGATTCGTTGCACCCGTCACAACAGACGGGTGGGGACACAAAATCCTCGAAAACAGGCGGCCTCTACCGCCTGTTTTCTTTTTGCATGTGCGTCCAATGCTTTGGACGTGATGGACTTCTCACCCCGGATTGCAGCGTAGCCGCAGACCGCTACACTCACGCGACATGCTCAACACGGACGCACCACAACACGAGCTCCGCCTGCGCATTGATGGCATGCATTGTGCCGGATGTGCACAGACTGTACGGGGAGCGCTCGAATCTGAAGCGGGCGTGGCATCTGCATCAGTCAGCGCGACTGAGGGTATTGCGATCGTCAATGGGCCCGCACTTGATCGCGATGCACTGGTGAAGGCGGTCAGCGACAGCGGGTATACAGCCACGCTTGTCCAGCAGGAAACGGTCTCGAAGCGGCGGAGTCAGATTGAAGAGCGTGGCATTCGTAATGAACGCAGTTGGCGTCGCCGCGCCATCATTGGCCTGGGGTTGTGGTTGCCGCTTGAGCTTCTGCACTGGTTTGCTCCTGAGAGTTGGCACATGTGGATGCCGTGGGTGATGTTCGCTGGTTCAGCGATTGTGATGGTCGCAGCTGGCATTGGGTTCTATGCGTCGGCCTGGCATGCTGCGATGCGGCGAACAACCAATATGGACACGCTGATTGCGCTGGGTTCAACAACCGCGTTTGTATACTCAGCGGTGCGACTGCTGGCTGGTCTCGGGCCGCCGCTGTATTTCGCAGAAGCTTCGGGATTGCTTGGCATTGTGAGCTTGGGACACTGGTTCGAGGCACGCGCAACTGCGCGGGCCGGTTCAGCGGTGCGCGATCTTCTGGAACTCCAGCCCGAGCATGCAGAGCAGGTGCAAACCGATGGCGGGCTGCAAAAAGTTGCGGTCGAAACATTGCGTCGTGGCGATCGAGTCTTCATCCGCCCAGGCGCGCGCGTGCCCATTGATGGCATGGTGATTGATGGCAGGTCTGATGTTGATGAAGCCATCGTGACGGGCGAATCCATGCCAGTGAGCAAAGAGGGGGGCAGCGAAGTGGTGGCTGGTTCGATGAATCTCACCGGCCAACTTACGGTGGAAGCTTCGACAGATGGTGGCGACACAACCGTGACCCGCATCGCGGACATGATTGAGAAGGCCCAGGCCAGCCGCGCGCCCGTGCAGCGGCTGGCTGATCGCATCAGCGCGATTTTTGTGCCGGTCGTGCTTGTGATCGCAGCGGTCACGTTCATTGCATGGTGGCTGCTTGCCGGCGACGTTGCGACTGGCGTGATTTCCGCGGTCACCGTGCTCATCATTTCATGTCCGTGCGCCTTGGGACTGGCGACGCCGATGGCTGTCATGGTGGGGACCGGGGCTGCAAGTCGGCGCGGCATCCTCATAAAAACAGCTGCCACACTCGAGCAGGCTGCAGTGGCGCAAACGGTTGTGTTTGACAAGACCGGCACGCTGACACGGGGTCAGCCGCGGGTTGTGACGATTGAAGTCGACACCTCGTCGCTCACATCGCGCGATGTTTCAATAGAGACAGTACTCAGCCTCGCAGCTGCTGTCGAAACACCCAGCGAGCATCCCATCGCCCGCGCGATCGTGGCAGAAGCAGCAGCGAGAAATGTCGCGATGCCTACTGCTGTTGATTTCCGCACAGAAGCAGGCCAGGGCGTGGCAGCGACAGTGAATGGTGCTGTGATCGAAGTGGTGCGTGATGATGTTGCAACATGCAGGGTGGTGCGCGATGGCGTGAAGATCGGCTCGATCGATGTTGCTGATACGCTTCGTCCTGATGCTGCGGATGCAGTGAAACAGTTGCGTGGACTTGGTGTTGCTGTGCATCTGCTTTCGGGTGATCAGGTGCAGGCTGCTCGCGACATTGCGCACAGCGCAGGAATCGATGCAGATGCAGTCACTGCTCGAGCCACGCCCGAGCAGAAAGTCGACGCGGTCCAGCGCATTCCGGGCGTCATCATGGTGGGGGATGGCATCAACGATGCAGCAGCGCTCATGGCTGCAGACGTTGGCATCGCGATGGCTTCAGGGACAGGGATTGCAATGGAGTCTGCAGATGTTGTGATTCCGGGCGATCGGGTTGCAGCTGTGCCGGAGTTCATCGAGCTGGCTCGAGCAACCATGCGGACCATTCGCCCGAATCTGTTCTTCGCGTTTTTCTACAACGTCTGCGCGATTCCCGCAGCAGCGTTCGGCCTGCTTGGCGAAGCAGGACCATTGTGGGCAGCTCTGGCAATGGGTCTCAGCGACATCACCGTCATCGGCAACGCGCTGCGGCTGCGCCACCGATTGCGGAAAGAATCTTGAGGTCGGAGGCCACCATCTGCCTGCGCGAGGTCGCGCACGCGGGTTCATTCGCGATCAATGGAGCAGCGGGGGATCGAACCCCGAACCTCTTCCTTGCGAAGGAAGCGCTCTCCCCGGTTGAGCTACAGCCCCGATTGCTGCTGGTGATATCGGCCACGCACGGGCACGACTGAAACAGCACATATGTAATCGGCAGGCTGCGACGCCTAAAGTTGTTCACATGGATCCACACGTACACGCAGATCGGCTGCTCGGGGGCGTGATTCACACGTATCAGAAGTACGATCCCACCCGCTTTCCGCCACCATCGCAGCCGCCGCCCGACCTGGTTTCCCCCATGTTCGAGCACATGATGTTTTATGGCAACGGCGGGCGACCATTGAGCGACGAAGAGCTTGCCAATGCAGTTCGCATCGATCCTTCGCAGATTGCAGGTCTGGGTCCATCGATTGATGCACTCCTGGCCATGCTGGAAGAGCGCAAACGCCGCATCCTCGAACGCTATGAAACCGAAACCGTGCAGGATGTTGCAGCCCGCGCCTACGCACAGCAAAGTGCGTCCATGCGGCCGCCAGCCTCCATGCAGCAATGGTTCGGGCGGGTGGTGCGTGAAGGTCAGGTGGAAGATATTGATGAGATGTGGTATGTGCAGGACGATCAGCAATCACGCTTCGCCCAGGATCTTCTGCATCTCAAGGAACGGCTCAGCGAGCGCTACGAGATTGAAGAGCTTGCATCGAGTTACGCGTTTACCGGCAACGAATCGCTGAGCGTTGATGAAGCGATCGCGATCAAGGATGAACTGCAACAGATTGATGCACTGCTCAAACAGTTGCGCGAGGCCCGCAAGAATGCTCGGGTTGGTCTGATCGATATGGAAGCGCTGCAAAAGTTTGCCCAGCCGGGTGAACTCAATCAGCTGCGCGAGTTGCGCGAGCGGATTGCTGAGTATGTCAGGCAGATGGCTGAAATGCAGGGACTTGAACGCAGCAGTCGCGGCTACGAACTTACGCCAAAGGCCTATCGCATTTTTCAGGGCACACTGCTGGAACGCATCTTCGCAGAACTCCAGGCAACGCGATCAGGCAGACACACCGGCCCGATCGAAGGTGAAGGCGCCGTTGAACTGCCTTCAACCAAGCCATATGAGTTTGGCGATTCGATTGCCAACATGGACATTCCCCAGTCGCTGATCAATGCCATGATCCGACAGGCCAGCAATCCTCATGCTTCGAGCAGCGCTGAGCAGCCGTTGCGATTGCGGTCCGATGACATCGAAATTCACCGCACTCGCAACTCACCCAAGTGCGCGACGACTGTCATTCTCGACATGTCTGGTTCGATGCGGCACGACGGCCAGTACATCAACGCCAAGCGCATGGCGATTGCGCTCGATGGTCTGATCCGAAGAGAGTATCCCGGCGACTTCCTGCGTTTCATCGAGATGTATTCATTTGCGCGGCTGGTGCCGTTCGCGGAGTTGATCAACCTCATGCCGAGGCCGGTGACTGTGCGAAGTTCTGTTGTGCGGCTGCGTGTTGACATGAGCAGCGGCGATGTGCTGGAAGTGCAGGTGCCGCCTCACTTCACCAATATCCAGCGCAGTCTGCAACTGTCGCGGCGACTGCTGGCTGCTCAGGACTCTGTCAATCGTCAGGTGGTGTTGATTACCGATGGTTTGCCGACCGCCCATTTTGAGGGCGAACATCTGTATCTTCTCTATCCCCCCGATCCGCGGACCGAAGAAGCGACGATGCGCGAGGCCCGATTGTGTCAGCGCGCAGGCATTGTGATTAATGTCTTTCTCCTCCCCAACTGGTGGCAGTCGGAGGAAGATGTGCAGTTTGCTCACCGCATGGCTGAAGAAACCGGCGGCCGCGTGTTCTTTACCGCAGGCAGCGACCTCGACCGCTTTGTGATATGGGACTATGTCACGCGCAAGCGATCGGTGATCGGATAACGAAGCAATTCATCAAATATGGCTTCTGTTCGGTATGTTTCGATGGCGATGCGCGCCTATTATTGATTCTCAATGAACTGCCCTAAATGCAAAGGCTCGATGGCTCCGCTCTACCACGATGGTGTCGAAGTGAATCGGTGTATCAAGTGCGGGGCGTTGTGGTTTGATGTGCTGGATCAGAAACTCATCAGACGTCTGCCCGGTGGCAAACCACTAGCCATGAACGATCCGACCAAGGGTGCAGCCGTTGATGATGAAGTCGGGGAGATCAACTGCCCCAACTGCGGATCGAAGACCGCCAAGCGAATCGATCCCACCAAGCCGCATGTGTGGTACGAAATGTGCTCGATCTGCGATGGCGTATTTTTCGCAGCCGGCGAGTTCGAAGATTACCGCACAGGCACAATCGCGCAAACATTTCAGCGACTCTTTGCGACCAAACGCCGTCGTTGATGTTTCCAGCATCATTTTATGGTTTGCGATCGAACGAGCGAAGCCATGCTTGCGTCTCAGCAGAGGACCGCAGCCGCACCACACCAGAATGGCTGCGGAGTTCTTGCGTGAGTCCTGCTCTGCGGGTGGAATGGGTTGACAATGCCCACCACAGAATCGATTCGCGATTGAAGAAGGCCCGCTCAAGCGACTCGCGATTGCCGTTGCATACCGATTCACCGGTGCGGGCACGCCTGAGAGTTCGACGAAGCAGGCGTGGCAGCGTCACGCACAGGCCGTAGTCCAGCCAGAGAATCCAATCAATGGATTGATGATGCTCGGCCCGCATCCATGAGTAGTTGCCATCAACGACCCAATCCTGGCCTCGCAGGTTCCTGCGGAGTATCGCACACGATTCAATTCGGCTCCGCTCCTGCCAGCCCGGAAGGTGATGAATGTCATCAAGGTGAATCACCGGCAGCGCAAGTGCAGCACCCAGCTGATCAGCCAGGGTCGTCTTGCCACTCCCAGTCGGACCAACAATCCAGATACGCACGTAGGAGTTTATGCGATGACATGTCGCGAAAGAACGTTCTATCCGCCACTGACGGGCGGGATCAGTGCAATCACATCACCCTCGCGCACCTGCGCTGCGCGATCTGCGTAGTGCTCATTCACGGCCACGGCTGCGCTCGCGACATGAAGCGCAACTGCGGGAAACGATTGTTGCACGAGATCAAGGACATGTTGCACTGTAACTTTCTGATCGTCACGCACAGGAACAGCAATCTCAAGATGATTGCGTTGCGCCAGCTCTGCCAGTTGCGCAAAGAGCAGGACCTGCACCGCGATCGTGATCTCACTCATGGGGAGAACCTTAACTTAACGCGCCCAGGGGAGGAATGGGACGAGTGTACCTGCGCGAACATCATCTTCCTGGACAGGCAGTTGTACGAAGCCGTGCGTGTTTGCGGTGTGAATGATGTCGCCAGATCCTGACCAGGACGGGACTGTAACTTCCCCGGAAGATTGCAACTGTGCAGGCCGAAATGCCTGTCTGCGACTGTTGGGACGAACAGATGTTGACAACCCGCGATGCTGCCAGGGCAGAGGCTCGCTGCAGTCAAGCATGCGTCGAATCAAAGGCCATGCAAACAGATGTGCAGTCACAAGCGCGGAAACGGGATTGCCCGGCAAACCTGCGAGCACGCGACAACGGACATCCGAGCGCGGCTGCGCGATGCGTATCGGCTTGCCCGGCTGAATGGCTGCGCCGCTCACAATCGTTTCGATACCAAGTGCATCCGCAGCTTTGGGAAAGAAGTCGCGCTCACCCGCGCTGATGCCACCCACCGTGATGATGATGTCGCTTGTGTGCAATGCTGCCTCAAGCGCAGCCAGCGTTGCATGGTAATCATCCCGAACATGAACATGGTGCGTTGGGCCTGCACCGAAGGCGGGCAGCAAGGCAAGTAACATGGGCGCGTTTGAGTTGCGAATCTGCTGGCGTTCGATGGCGACGGCGCTGCTGGACACAACCTCATCGCCACTTGTGATGATGGTGACACTCGGCTGTTGCGAGACTGTGAGCCGGGTGTATCCGAGGCCCGCTGCAATGGCCAGATGTTGCGCTCGCAGCAATGTGCCTGGCACAACAGCTTCGGTTCCCGCGCGGGCATCTGCACCCTGGCGATGAACAGCATGCCAGGGATCAATCCGCCCCAGCGAACATCGCATGGGATTGCTGCGATCAGTCACTTCATGCTGAATCACTGCATCGCAGTGCTCCGGCAGCGGCGCGCCTGTTGCAATCTTCACGCACGCACCTGCTGGAACTTCGACATCCTGGCCTCGCGCGCCAGCCGGGATATCTGCAGTCACCGCAAACGCAGCGCCTGCGTGAACGTCCGCAGCCCGTACTGCGTAGCCATCCATCATGGCTCGATTGAAGGGCGGCTGATCTCGATCAGCAACGATTGCAGCGCGCAACACGCACCCGATTGCGCGATCACGCTCGATCGACATGGCTGGCAGCGGCTGCACGCACGCCAGTGCGCGATCCAGAGCAGACGTGTAATCGGGAAGCGGATGATTCATTGCGAGTGGCGGTCCGGGACATCCGGGGAATTCGCAGCCAGCGCATTGATGATTGCCGTCACGACCTCCTTCGCAGGGTGCCGGCCATCGACGGTGATATCTGCAAGTGACTGATAGGTGGGATGACGCAGCGCAAGCACTTCTGCAACTTCTTCGTAAACTGTTCTGCCTGTGAGCGATGGGCGGTCATCAGCATCCTGGCCAGCGAGCAGCCGCTCTTCAATGATTGCAGCATCGACGTTGATGTAAATGGTGGCGACACGACCGCACGACCGGGCTGCATCCACAATCTCAGCCGCGGCGGTGATCATGGGGGTCCCGCCACCCAGCGCGATGATTGACGGTTCGCCAGCGAGCAATTTGGCAAGTGTTGCCACTTCAGTCTCCCGCCAGGCTGCTTCGCCCTGATTGTTCCAGACTGCAACAACACTCTCAGCCGCGAGCGCAGCAAGACAGCATTCATCGAGATCAAAAAATGGAAGGTTACAGCGGGTTGCAAGCAATGGGCCAATGGTGCTCTTGCCGCAGCCGCGCATGCCCATAAGGATCAGAAATCGCTTCGCGGGTGCGGGCGGCAGAGGGTCTTGCGTCACACCACATTCACTCGCCGGCCAACGCGACGCTTGCTGTTGATGATCTTGCGGCCGCGACTGGTTTTCATGCGGGCGCGGAATCCAAACTTGCGGACTCGCTTGATTCGACTGGCACGGCGTGGGTAATGCATGGCTGATCAGCTCCGAAAAATCATTCATTCACTCATAAATCGCAGGGGTTGAGGATAGGCAGCCCGGCGGGCTTCGGCAATGGGCTCGAACAATCAAAGACTGCGGGCGGGTGCCTGTGGGACGGCGATCACACTTGCCATCGCCAGCGTTTGGGTATGCGTGAGCGAAACATGCCACCCTCCGATGCCGCGTTCACCTGCACATCGCAGGGCTGCATTGTGCAATGCAATGCTCGGCCGGCCGCTTGCGTTGTCGCGGACCACTTCAATATCCGTCCAGGCCATGCCGTCCCGCCACCCTGTCCCCAACGCTTTGAACACCGCCTCTTTGGCAGCAAAGCGGGCCGCAAAGTGTTCAGCTGTGCGGCGAGGGTTTGCGTCGCAATACGCCTGCTCAGCTGATGTGAAGCAGCGATCGCGGAAGCGATTGCCATGTTCAGCCAGCATGCCCGCAATGCGCGAGACTTCAACCGCATCAATGCCATGACCGATGATTGATGATGATGCATGAACATGCTGCTGCGGCTGAGTCATGACTTTCATGATATGCTCAACGGCATGTCGCACGAACGTCATACACAGGCTGCAGCAGATGCGATTCGATCAGTTCGAGGAGCAGTGGTGACGATCTCGGATACCCGCACGCTCGAATCCGACAGCAGTGGCGAGCGGATTGCAACACTCCTCAATGTCCGGGGGCACGTTGTCGCTGCCCGCCGGATTATTCCAGATGTGGCGGATGAGATTGTCGCCACACTCAACGAACTCGTGAAGAACCTTTCCCCACAGGTCATCATCACGACAGGGGGCACGGGCTTTTCAAAGCGTGATGTGACAACGCAGGCCATCCGCACCCTGCTGGATGCAGAGTTGCACGGCTTCGGCGAACTCTTTCGCTCGCTCAGCTACGAGGCAGTGGGTCCCGCAGCCATGCTCAGTGGCGCGATTGCTGGTCGAGTTGGAGACGTTTTTCTCTTTGCGCTACCGGGCTCGGAGCATGCAGTGCAACTGGGCATGGAGAAACTCATTTTGCCGACGCTCCAGCACCTCGTGTGGGAACGTGCGCGATAGTCGCGTGCGTTTGGTTCAGCCCTTCTTGCGCGTAATCTCTGCAAACGCGTTGTGGCTGTGGATCGACTCGAAGTTTTCGCTGCGAACGTGATACCACGTAATGCGATCGTCATCTTCGAGCGCCAGAGCAAGGTCGCGCACGATATCTTCAACAAACTTGGGATTGTCGTAGGCTACTTCAGTCACGTGCTTTTCGTCGGGGCGCTTGAGCACGGAGTAAACGCCACAGCTGGCGGATGCTTCGAGAATGGCAGCCAGCTCTTCAATCCACACGATGCTGTTGCTGCGGATATCCGCGGTAATCATGCAGCGCTGATTGTGGGCGCCGTAGCTGGAAATCTCGCGCGAGCAGGGACACAGACTCGTCGCAGGCGCAGTCACGCTCATCACAAAGTCATCAGTACCATCAGATTCACAGGTAAAGCGAACCTGATAGTCCATCAGGCCGGGCTCCCGCGTCACCGGAGCAAACTTGCGAATGAAATAGGTGAACTCCATTTCCAGGTGCGCGACTTCTGCCTGCAGGCGCGTGCGCAATTGTCCGCACATCTCACGCAGGCGGTCGGGACGAATGCCATCTGCGTACTCGTTGAGCACTTCAAGGAAGCGGCTCATGTGGGTGCCCTTCTGCTCGGCTGGCAGCGACACATACATGTTGATCTTCGCGACCGTCGACTGACAACCGCCATCGGGCGTCTTGAGCGTAATGGGATACACCACATCCTTTACACCCACTCGATCAATCGCAATTCGGCGGACATCGGCTCGTCCCTGCACATCAGGAAGGCCGCGTGTCACGGGTGAATCAGCACCGGGCGCAGAGTGATTATCGGGCATCGTTTTCATCATGAGGAATGCAGTCACGCGTTCAAAAGTCAGACAGTGATCGTAGGCCGTTGATGTGGCTGGAATGGGGTTTCCAATTCGTCCATTCACGCGTCTGATCCGGGCTGATCATCTGCCTGCAATGCTGCAACTGCATTCTCGGTACTTCCTTCGAGCAGGGTGCCAGCCCAGCCCACGCCCAGCGCTGTTCCCATCATCGCGCCAGCTAAGCAGTGCAGCGGCATGATTCGAAACAATGGCAACAGGCGCGGATCATCTTGAAACACAAACAGCGTGATGACATGCACGCACACCAGCGCCAGCAGAGGAACAGAATACAACACGCGCTCGCAGCCGCGACCGACGACGAGTGATGTCAACACAGTTGCACCAACAGCACCCAGCGTTGCTGCTGCAACCACCTGACCTGTGAGGGAACAGCGGGCCACCAACCACATGATCGTGAGTGCAAAGATGCTCGCGACTGCCAGGGCGCACCACGTTCCAACTGATCGCGGCTGACTGGTCTGAGCAGTATGCGAAGCAACCTTTGCAGATGACGATGGCGCGCCTGCGCGAAAGACGATCGTTTGCAGCAGCGCACACACAACTGCCAGTCCTGCCAACTCCACGATCATCCCCAACTGTGATCCATGTTGCGCCGCAAACCGCTCAGCCGTTCCCATGTGAGAAGTGAGCGCTGCAACGCTCACGCCTGCGACAAAGAGAGCGGGATTCGTGCCGATGATTTTCGCAAGGACTGCAGCCAGAACATGGACAATCACCAGAAACACGCCGACCGCAATCGCAGTTGCGAATACTGATGAAGAGGTATGGATCGCTGCTGCTGCATCGCCACCCGCTGCATGCAGCCAAGGCGCTGCCAGCCGTGCCAGCAGCACGCCGCCGATCAATCCTGCAACTCCGATCACAACTGCAGCCAGCAGTTTCGTCATATCAGCCATTCGTTCAGGGATATCTGCGAAGAAGTCTGTGCCCAGCAACAGGCAGAGCAGCTGCAAGGACGATATGGTATCGCGGTCGCCTTCACACGTCTGGAAGATCGCTCAGCATGAAGCCAGAAGCATCATCATCATCATCAACAACAACCACCGTCTTTCTCGACGGCAGCCCGCTCACGCTTGCAGATGTCGAGCGCGTCGCCCGAGCCGGTCATCGCGTTGAACTCCAGGCCAATGCGCTGGCACACCTCGATCGGGTGCGGCAGGCTGTCGAAACCCATGCAGATGGCAAAACATCGGTGTACGGCATCAACACCGGGTTCGGATCACTCTCGCGTGTTCGCATTCAGCCGCACCAAGTTGTGGAAGTGCAGCGAAACCTCATTCGCTCACATGCAGCTGGTGTGGGGTCGTATCTCGAAGATGATGTTGTGCGGGCCATGCTGCTGATCCTGGCAGCATCACTCATGCGTGGGCACTCCGGTGTCCGCAGCCAGCTTGTCCAGCGCATTGCAGATCTGCTCAACTCGCCACTGGTGCCTTGCGTTCCTTCGCGAGGGTCTGTCGGCGCATCGGGCGATCTCGCGCCGCTCGCGCATGCAGCACTTGTTCTCATCGGCGAAGGATTTGTGTTCGATCGCAGTCGATCAGAGCATCCGAGGAATACGCCAGTTGCGACAGGTGATGTCTTTGTTGAGCATGGATTGCGTCCCATCGAACTTGCAGCCAAGGAAGGTCTTGCCTTGATCAATGGCACGCACATGATGGCTGCCATTGCAGCGTTGGCATTGTGCGACGTCGATCGCATTGTCTCAGCTGGCATTGCATCTGCAACGCTTGCGATCGATGCCTGTCTCGGCAGCGATGAACCGCTGGACCCGCGCATTCACCAAGTTCGTGGGCAGCATGGCCAGACGAGTGTCGCAACGCAAATGCGCGAGCTGCTGGCGGGTTCGCAAATGGTGAGTTCACACAAAGACGAAGATCCGCGCGTGCAGGATCCATACTGCCTGCGAGCCTCCCCGCAGGTGTTGGGGGCGGTGGTTGATTCTCTCAACCAGACCCGCCTGATCGTCGAGCGCGAACTCGCAGCCGTGACTGACAACCCGCTGGTGTTCTGTGATGATCCCGCCGATCCTGCATCAACCAGCTTTCTCACCGGCGCGAACTTTCACGGCATGCCACTTGCGATCGCCATCGATCATCTGAAGATCGCACTGGTGCACCTTGCGGGGATAGCCGAGCGACGAATCAACTGGCTGCTCACAGCCAGCGACAGCGAGAATCCCGTCAATCTCTATCTCAGTCCCAAGCCGGGACTGCATTCGGGAATGATGATTGTGCAATACACAGCTGCGGCCTGTTGCAATGAACTGCACACGCTCGCAGCCCCAGCCAGCATTCATAACATTCCAACATCCGCTGGCATCGAAGACTACAACTCCATGGGCACCACCGCAGCCCATCAGTTGCGCAGCAGTGTTGGTTTGTGTCGCAGTGTGATCGCGATGGAACTGCTTGTCATGGCTGAAGCGATCGAGTATCACCGGCCGATGCGGTCAAGCCCGCCACTCGAAGCGTTGCACGCAGCCATTCGCAAGCGCGTGTCACGCCTTACGGAAGATCGCTCACCCGCGCCGGATATTGCTGCCATCGAGCAGTTGATTGATCACTGGGCGGATTGAACGTCAGATGGCAAGTTTGTTCTGCGCGTCCAGAGCAGCCACTTTGTAACACTCAGCCAGCGTGGGATAGTTGAAGACGGTGTTGAGAAAGTAATCCAAACCGCCTCCCAGATGCATTACAGCCTGGCCAATGTGAATCAGTTCAGTGGCGCCCGAGCCGATTGCGTGCACACCCAGCAACGCCCGGGTTTGGCGATGGAAGAGCATCTTGAGCATGCCATCCTCATCGCCAAGAATCTGCCCGCGCGCGATTTCGCGATACTGCGCGATGCCGACTTCGTAAGGCACTTTGGCTGCTGTCAGTTGATTTTCGGTCTTGCCGACCATTGAGAGTTCCGGCACTGCATAGATGCCGATTGGAAAGTGTTCTCCCATCGGCCGCGCCACCACGCCGAATGCATGACAGGCTGCCAGCCGTCCCTGTTCACTTGAGGTCGCAGCCAGGCTGGGATAGCCAATGACATCGCCTGCTGCGTAAATGTTGGGCACTTCCGTCTGAAAATCTGCGTTGACGACGATGCGTCCGCGATCATCAGCACGCAGTCCTGCTGCTTCGAGATTCAGCGCGGATGTCGCCCCGATGCGTCCGATGCAGTACAGCACCATGTCGCTCACAACCCGCTTGCCTGACTCCAGCGTGACCACGCCTCGCTTGCGGTTCTGCTGCTCTGCAACCTGAATGTCCGCAACGCTTTCGTCCAGACGAAACGTCACGTTCATCCGTCGCATGCGATGGACCAGTTCATCTGATATCTCATGATCGATGAAATCAAGAACACGGTCGCGGCGATCGATGACAGTCACCTCAACACCAACCGCTGCAAAGATCGATGCGTATTCGATGCCGATGACGCCAGCACCAACAACCGCCATGGTGCGTGGCAGCCTCTTCATGGTGAGGATTCCATCGCTTGTTGTAACGATCTCCGGATCGAGGCCGGGCGTTGGCACCGGCGCTGGAATGGTGCCGACGGCGATGAGGAACCGCTCGGAAGTGACCGTCTGCACATCGTGCTCTGATACGACTTCGATGGTGTGAGCATCTTTGAAATGTGCGGTGCCACGCACCATGGCGACATCATTCCGGTGGAGCTGAGCAGCAACGACATCAGCCTCGCGTTCGATGACATCGCCCACGCCCTCCAGCAGCGAGGCCGCGGTTGCCTTGACGCCTGTGGTCCTTCCCATGTCGGGAATGAAGCGGCGACCGTAGCCGGTGTGGGAAATCACCGCCTCACGGAAAGTCTTGCTGGGGATGGTGCCGGTATAAAGGCAGCAGCCGCCCACCATGCGTTCGCGGTCAATCACAGCCACGCGGTAGCCGAGCTTGGCCGCCTGCACCGCTGCCCGCTGGCCGGATGGCCCGCTGCCGATGCAGATGAGATCGTAATCGAACTTGTCTTGGGGCATGCAGCTCAGCGTTCAGAAGGTTGAAAAATCGATGATGACACGCGAATCTGGCAAGTACTATCGGCTGTTGACGCAGCCAACTGGACTCAACGAGGGTAGGCTGGTGTGATATGGATATGCCCCGCTCAGACCAAATCGAGCTTTCAATCATCGCTCCAGCTCACAACGAGGCTGAGAACATTGGCCCGCTCATTAAGGACATTGTTGCTGCGCTGGGAGCAAGTGGCATCGGCTACGAGATCATCGTGGTCGATGACGGCTCGACAGATACCACACTCGCGGAACTCCAACAGGCTCAACGTCTGGTCCCGCAACTGCGCGTGCTCCGCATGGCAGATACACCAGCCGGGCGCGGGCATGGTCAGTCGGCTGCGTTTCATGCAGCATTCCGGGCAGCCCGCGGCGATATCATTGCCATGCTCGATGCTGACCTGCAGAACGATCCAAGCGACATTCCGTCCATGCTCGCCCGCATGACAGAACGCAATGCAGACATGGTGCAGGGCGATCGATCAGCCGCCCGGCGTGACACGTTCATGCGACGGTTTGCTTCGCGCCTCAGCCGCTGGTATCGACGGGGTGTGCTGGGCGATACCATTCGCGACACCGCCTGTTCATTGCGAGTCCTTCGCCGCGATGTTGCCCTGCAACTGCCGCTGGAGTTTCGTGGCCAGCATCGCTTCATTCCGCTCACAACCCGCGCTCTGGGATATGTCGTGGTCGAAATGCCCGTCCATCATCGTCCGCGAGTTGCTGGCAATGCCAAGTATGGAATCTTTGATCGGCTGCTGCCAGGCGTTGTCGATTGCTTCGCTGTCCGTTGGATGCTGAAGCGCAGACGACCCGTGCAGTATGAAGAAGTGCCCAGCGACAGCAGCGGGAGTGAGCAATCATGACCAACAGGCATCGAGGTTTTCTGCAATGAAGCCAACGCCACTCATCGCGATGCTTCTGCTGGTTGTGATTGGCGTTGCCCTGCTCTTTATGATTCTTGAGCCAGGCTCAGAACGCGTTGAACCAGACAATCCCGATCGAATCACGCTCGACTTTCCCGTGCCCGGCAACGAGTCGCAGCTGATCCTCGAACGCAATCCTGATGGCTCGTTCAGTTGGATTCTCAACCGTGACACGCACCATGAAATCAGCCTGACGCCCGACGATTTCGCAGAACATGTCTTCAACCAGTCGCACACAACACACTGGTGGCAGGCAATTTTCAACATCGCAACGCCCTTCGGTTTGATATGGGTAACGATCGGACTGGTGGGACAGATTCTCTTCACCGGCCGCATGGTTTTGCAATGGCTGGTGAGCGAAAAGGCAAAGCGGTCGGTCGTGCCGCCCGCCTTCTGGTGGATGAGCCTGACCGGCGCGACCATGCTGCTCGTCTACTTCATCTGGCGCCGCGACCTCGTTGGCGTCCTCGGCCAGGCCACCGGCTGGCTGATCTACACCCGAAACCTCTGGCTGATTTATAAGAAGCCGGGGGATGGGGGGGGATGAAGCGTAGCGTGCAGTGTAAACGCGACGCGAGTGGACGATGTTCGTGTGGTGCGCCGTTCACGCAACAAGAATCGTTCGCGCGCCCGATCCACAACATCGCGGCGGGGCGCCCCGGAACGAGCCCGGCTCGTCAACTGGACGAGCGCCATAGGGGACCGCTGATTTCCGCTACACTCTCTCATCCAAACCCATGCCCCTCTCCTGGAACGAAATCCGCCAGAACGCCATCCGCTTCTCTCATCAGTGGGCGGATGCCAGCAAGGAAAACGCAGACGCCCAAACCTTCTGGAACGAGTTCTTTGAAATCTTCGGCGTCCATCGCCGCACCTATGCCAACTTTGAAGAGCTCGTCCACAACATCGCTGGCGGCGCGGGCCGCATCGACCTCTTCTGACCCGGTGTCCTCATCGGCGAACACAAGTCGCGCGGCAGCGATCTCTCCAAAGCCAAAGCGCAGGAGAGCAACTACGTCGTTGATCTCGTCAACGAGAATCGTCGTCACGAAGTGCCCCGTTACATCGTGGTGTCAGACTTCGGCCGCATCGCGCTGCGTGACGAGTTTCAATGTCCGACAATAAGGCTTCGCGCTTCTCGGCCAGGTCTTTTTGATAGGCCTCATAACGCACATCCAATTCTTCAAGTAGTTTGATGCGCAATGCCTTGACTTCTTCCATGCGTGGCGTGAAGGTGGCATCGGCTTTGGCAATTTCATCATCGCGCTCTTGCCGCAATGCGGCTTCTTCCGGTTCAACACGCATTCCAACGCACGAAGTCCACAATCATTGCCGGAAAAGATTGCGTAGATTCATCCCTGACTCCACAACCAGCCAACGAGTCGTTTCGTTCCTCCATTCAATTGTGTCTTTCACCCACACCCGCCGATCGAACATTTCCCCCCCCGCTCCCCGCCCCCCGCCGCGCGTTTGCTATTGTAGCGGAATGCGATTGCGGTGGGGGGTAGGATCAGCGTGAACTTCTGGTGTGGGTTGAAGCTCGATGAATTGGCGGGCCACTACGTGGCTGGATGCCCAACGATGCTCAACGAAGTGTTGGCCCCCAATTCGCGCCTCACCCCAACCTACGCGTTTGCTTGCCGAACTTCATATCTCGATGCGGCGTTGATTGGGTTGGGGGTAGGGATATTCCATCTGCCTGGCGGTCGCCTTCGCAATACTTTCGCCGAAGTAATGTTCAACGACTGCTAATGACATATCGATGCCGGCCGAAATACCTGCCGAGGTATAGACCCGGCCGTCGGTCACGACATGTTTATCATCTTCCACCGTCACCGCGGGAAATGTTTCCCGCATCCAGTGCAATGCCTGCCAGTGGGTGGTGGCGTGAAGCCCGTCGAGCGCTCCGGCCTGAGCCAGAAGGATTGATCCCGTACACACGGCCGTCAGCGTTTGCACCTCCGCTGCGCGGGTGCGGACCCACTCGAGCATCGCCGTATTTTTCAGCTCCTCGCGAACACCTCTGCCGCCGGGAACGACGAGAATATCCAGAGCAGGGCAATTTTCAAAGCTGTTCTGTGGCGAAACCTTCATGCCTCCCGTGGTGACGATCGGCCCTGTCTCTTCCGCGATCAGCAAGACCTCAAACGGCGAGGGATCGACGCCACGGGCCTCTTCGTGAAGGCGGGTGACGGAAAACACCTCGAAGGGTCCACAGAAATCCAGAACCTCCACATCATTGAAGACGAGAAT
>JBPCKF010000052.1:0-4048 GCA_051004555.1 Phycisphaerales bacterium
TCATTGATGAGCATGGCAGACTCATTCACCCCGCCAACGGCACGACAGGAAGCGACCTCTACATCTCGACATCCTCAGCAGGCGGCGGATTGCAGATGCTGGTCGCAGGTGTGATTCGGCAGATGACAGCGGAAAGCGCCAAGCGGGCAGCCCTGGGCGCAGGCGCGATTGTCATGGACGTCATCGCTTCCAACGACCGTCGCAGGCCGCATGAACAGATCCAGCTCATCCGCAATCTCCGCCCGGACATGATCCTCCTCTCAGGCGGAACCGATGGCGGCGACGAAAAGAAAGTTGTTGAACTCGCAGAACTCATTGCACCAGCACGACCGCAACCACGTTTCGGCGGGCGCTACACCATGCCACTCATCTTTGCTGGCAACAAAGACGCGCGCGACACTGTCGCTGCAACCTTCGATGAGAACGTCGAACTCACCATCGTTGACAATCTCCGCCCCGTCCTGGAACGTGAAAATCTCGGCCCCGCCCGCGACGCGATCCATGACATGTTTCTTGAACACGTCATGGCCCACGCGCCCGGCTACGACAAGCTCATGACCTGGACACATGCTCCCATCATGCCAACGCCGGGGGCTGTCGGCAACATCCTGCAAACCATTGCACGGCTGCAGAACATCAACGTCGTCGGCGTCGACATCGGCGGGGCAACCACGGACGTGTTCAGCGTCTTCGAGGGAACATTCAACCGCACCGTCAGCGCCAACCTCGGCATGAGTTATTCAATATCAAATGTCTGCGCAGAGGCAGGCATGGCCAACGTACTGCGCTGGGTGCATCTTGATCCTGATGTGATGGATGAACGCGAGTTGCGCAATCGCGTGAAAAACAAGATGATTCGCCCAACCACCATTCCCCAGACCCGCGAAGCACTGATTTTCGAACAGGCTGTGGCCCGCGAAGCCCTGCGACTTGCATATCAGCAACATAAGGAGTTCGCAACCACGCTCAAGGGCGTGCAGCAGCAACGAACCGTTGGCGACACATTCAGTCAGCAGAGTGGTGGCGAGACCATCGTCAACAACATGACACTCAATCTGCTTGTTGCATCAGGAGGCGTGCTCAGCCATGCTCCACGCATGCATCAGACCGCAATGATGCTGATTGATGCGTTTGAGCCGGAAGGTGTGACTGCCCTTGCCAAGGATTCGATCTTCATGATGCCGCATCTGGGCGTGCTGGCAGAAGTACACGACGAAGCGGCCATGGAAGTCTTCACCCGTGACTGCCTGGTCCGACTTGGAACCTGCATAGCAGCCAAAGGCAACGGGAAAGAAGGCAAACCCTGCTTTGAGTATTCGATCAACGGCACGAGCGGAACTATGAACGTCGGCGATCTGAAACTTCTCCCGCTGGGGCCCGACGAAACTGCACAGGTCTCGATCACACCCGCGCGCGGCTTTGATGTCGGGGCTGGACCGGGCAGGAAACACGAATGTCAGATTCAGGGCGGAACCGTCGGCATCATCCTCGACGCCCGCGGCAGGCCGTTCCAACTTCCCGACGACCGCGCAACCGCCCGGGCAATGATGGAACGCTGGGTAGCGAGCCTTGAGATGTATCCTGAGTGATCCAGCAGCAGGCGCGACTGCAGAGAGAAAAACCTGTCGAGACAGGCCTTTCATCGATGAATGGGCGGAGGAGGATTCGAACCTCCGAAGGAATAATCCAGCAGATTTACAGTCTGCCCCCGTTGGCCACTTAGGTATCCGCCCGAGGGACACGCACTGTATTCGATCCTGCTGATGCGATCAACCATGCCGCCAGCCGCGTCGAGGCGACGTCCGATCTCGCTCACAACGGCAGTGTTGCAAGTTCGCCCTTCACTTCGTTCATGAGTCGAGACATGATGGCTGGGCCGAAGTCGAATTTCAGTTCCGCAGCAGCAAAGAGTTCCGGCAGTGGCCGCGAGCCGCCCAGCGCCAGGGCATTCTTGTAATTCTGAATGGCGCTGCCTGGATCGTTGCGATATTGCAGCCAGAGTTGCAGGGCACCAAGTTGCGCGATGCCATATTCGATATAATAGAACGGCACGCCGAAGAGATGTCCCTGCCGCTGCCAAGCCATGTCGCGGAAACGCTCGAGGCCGGTCCAATCTTCTCCGCCACCAAATCGTTCGAGCAGCGTATTCCAATACGCGGTGCGCTCGTCGCGCGAATGATCTGGATGAAGGTACATCCAATGTTGGAACGCATCGATGGTTGCGATCCACGGCAGGATCTGCGCCATGGCTTCGAGGTGGCGCCGCCGGGCTCGTTGTGCATCTTCCTGGCTGTAAAACTCATCGAGGAAGGGATGCGAAGTCAGTTCCATACTCATCGACGCGACTTCTGCAAACTCGATGGGACTATGGCGATAGTGCAGCAAGGGCAGATCGCGCGAGAGCAGCGAATGAAACGCATGGCCAGCTTCATGCACCATGGTCTCAAGGTCCCGCTGCAGGCCAGCTGCGTTCATGAAAATAAAGGGCGTGCGCGAGCGGTCGCGCTGATACTGGTAGCCGCCGGGCGCTTTGCCCTTGCGCGATTCAAGATCAAGACAATCCCCGCCACGCATGGAGTCAAACATTTCGCCCAGTGACGGGTCCATGCGATGAAACAGCCGGGAACTCTTGCTCACCAGATCATCGCCGCCCTCAAAGGGTCGCAACGGTTCGCGGCCGTGAATATCAACCAGCAGATCCCAGGGGCGAAGTGTGTCAACTCCAAGTGCTTCGGCCCGCTCAGCATGCAGTGATCGCAGGACTGGCACGCAGACTTCTGCAGCAGCTTTATGAAACGCTTCGCAATGCTCCGGCGTGTAGTCGAAACGATGCATGGCTGTAAACTGATAATCTCGATAGTTGTCGAAACCTGCGTTGACTGCAATCTTGTGACGCAGCGCGATCTGCGTGTCGAGAATGTCATCCATCGTGTCGCGATCCTGAGCGCGGCGATCCCACACACCCCGCCAGGCTGCTTCACGAACATCGCGATCATTCGCTTCAAAGAACTTGGCCATCTGTGGCAGCGTGCGCTCTTCGCCCTGAAAGTCGACGGTCATTTCGCCACACACTTCGCCATACTTCTGATCGAGCTTGGTATCTTCGGTCATGAGGGCGACGTTCTCATCACGGAAGATCTCGACATCAGCTTTAAGGTCGCGCAGCAACACGCCATAAGTGTCGGTGTCGAGTTTGGCAGCATGTGGCGAGTTGACGATCTTGCGATCAAGCTCAAAGCCCACCTTCTTGAGATGGGGCTCAACGTTTTCGATGAAATCCAGATAGGCCTTTTTGATCGCATCATCATTGGTGTGACACGTCATGTTGATGTACAGATTGGCCCGGGCCTCGCTGGCTGCTGAATCAAGTTCGCTGCGATCAAGCAGCAGTGTCTCCAGGCAGTTGGGACACTTGAGTTCACGGGCAAGCAGCGATGCATAGAGCGGCTGGAGATTGTCCCACTTTGTAGCATCGAGATTCTGTGGCACGAAATCAGAAGTTGCGGGCATTGATACATCCTTCGATCAGAAATAGAGCTCAGAAGAAGTAGAGTCGTTCGCGGGATCGATGATACCGCGCCGATCCAGTTGAGGCGCAGCAGCCGAAAGAGTCACCGCGCCTTGCTGGCGGTCATTCTCATCCAGCCTTTACGCTTGATCAGGCGTGCAGCCGCGGACTGCACGCGCAAAGGTTGCGGTTTCAGCGACAATCGCTGCAGCCAGGGTTTCGGCATGCTGTGCATCGTCGCAAATGAGGAAGAGCGCGTTGCCGCTGCCCGTGACATGCGCTGACTGTTCTGCAACATGCTTGATCTCTCGCGCGAGCTCGCGCAACTGTGGCTGCACCGCAAATGCAGCCTGCGCGAGATCATTGAAACACTCACTCGAACGGACGCTGCCTGCAGCTGCAAGTGCATGTACACGCTGCGGTTGAAAGTTGACCACATTGAGATCATCAAAGGCGCGGTAAACCGCTGGCGTGCTGCAATGGCACTCGGGAAGGACCAGAGTTGCGTGAAACTCGGGATTCGAAACCGGAGTGATCACA
>JBPCKF010000053.1:0-25767 GCA_051004555.1 Phycisphaerales bacterium
ATTCGACTTGGCAGGTGGCTGCCCGACGAACATCACAGAAGTCACCATCGGCTTCGGAACATTACTCACAGGCGGCATCGAAGAGATTATGTTCGATGATGGCAATCTCCTCAAGGCCCGATCAGCATATGGCTTCTTAAGTTCAGAGCCGAATGTACTGAGAATGAAACTCTACGCGACAACCGAGAATCTCACCGGCGAGACGATTCATATCCGCGTTGTGTCAAGGCTCAACAACCCCGGCGGCAATGTCGAACTCCGCCTGCGCGACTGGAACCTGCAACAGTATCAGACGATTGACACTTATACTTTGGGCGTGAATGAACAAACAGAGAATATCACGCTGGATGATGCAGCAAACTACATTCGCGCGGGTGATGGCGAAATTGAACTCCGCATCAAACACGTCGTGGTCGCGACATTCTCCACCAGCGGATTTGTCGCAAGTATTGATCGTGTCAGGATTGGTGTAGAGTAAGAGCCGCGCCCGCAGGAAGCGGGGACCGGAGGGGTTGTCGCAATCCCACGGATAGAATTCGTGAACTTCGCGGGGCGTGCGCGGTCCTTGCGGGATGGGGTCAGTCCTACTATCCGCCATGGCAACGCTTGCAATCGCTCTGGGCGCGCTCGTCGGCTACCTGATTGCCTATCACACTTATGGACGCTGGCTGGCCCGCAAGATCTTTCGGCTGAATCCCGACGCCCGCGTGCCTTCGCGCGAGCTGGAAGATGGCTGCGACTATGTGCCGACCAAAAAGGCCATCGTGTTCGGCCACCACTTCACTTCCATTGCAGGCACCGGCCCGATTGTCGGCCCTGCGATTGCGGTGATATGGGGGTGGCTGCCGGCCCTGCTGTGGGTGTTCTTCGGATCGATTCTGATCGGAGCGGTGCACGACTTCGGGGCCTTGATCGTTTCGCTGCGCAATCGCGGCCAGACTGTGGGCGACATTGCAGGGCGCGTGCTCAACCCGCGCGTGCGGGTGATGTTTCTGCTGATTCTGTTCATGGCCCTCACGATTGTACTGGCGATCTTCGGCCTGGTGATTGCAGCAGTGTTTCGCCAGTATCCGGCTGCGATCTTCCCGTGTGTGGTGCAGATCCCCATTGCGGTGCTGATCGGCGTGTGGCTGCACAAGCGGGGTGTTGATCTGTTGCTGCCGTCGATCCTCGCGCTGGCGATCATGTACCTGACGGTGATCTTCGGCGACTGGGGTTTTCTGCACACCTTCAACATGGAACTCGCATCGTGGCCCACGATGACGTGGGTGGTGGTGCTGCTTGTGTATTCGTACATCGCTTCAGTCTTACCGGTATGGGCATTGCTTCAGCCACGCGATTACATCAACTCATTGCAACTGCTTTCGATGTTGGCGCTGATTGTGATTGGCCTGTGTGCAGCAGCGTTCATCGGCGGGGCCCCGCCTGTGGAAGGTGCGGACAGGCCGCCACTGGAACTGGCAGCCCCGATGGTGAACTGGGATCCGAGCGCAGCCCCGCTGATCTTCCCGTTCCTGTTCATCACGATCGCGTGTGGCGCGATCAGCGGGTTTCATTGCCTGGTGTCGAGTGGAACATCATCGAAGCAACTTGCGTGTGAGACCGATGCGCAGTTTGTTGGATATGGATCGATGTTGACGGAAGGGTTTCTGGCAACGCTTGTCATACTCGCCTGCGCAGCGGGGTTGGGGTTGGGGGTTGAGACGATTTCTGTCACTGGGTTTGGCGATTCCGGAACGGGCTATATAAGTACCCAAGTTGGCGAAGCCGCCTTCGACGCGAGGTACACATCATGGACAGCCGCAGGCGGTCTCGGCGCGATGGTGGGCGCGTTTGTGGATGGGGCAGCCAACTTTCTCAAGGCGATCGGCGTGCCGGGTTCTGTCGCAGTCGCGTTCATGGGTGTGCTGGTGGCATCGTTCGCGGGCACCACACTCGATACCGCGTGCAGGTTACAGCGCTATGTGATTCAGGAACTGGCATCGACGTTCGCGAAGAAGGTTTCGCCAACGGCTTGCGGAGTGTGTGGCTATGAACTGGCGTTCAACCAAAGCGGAACGTGTCCGGAGTGCGGCGAACTTGTCACTCCCGCGAAGCGCGGGAATGACGGAGGAGGGTGGTCCTTGCTGCACATCCTCACCAACAAACACGCGGCCACGCTGCTCGCGATTGCGCTCGGCACACTCATTGCAGCGATGCCTTCGGCTGGTCAACCCTGGTCATGGTCGACCGCTGGCACGGGTGGATTATTACTCTGGCCGATGTTCGGCGCGACCAATCAACTGCTGGGTGGTCTTGCGTTTCTCGTCATCGGATTCTGGCTGTGGCGGCGCAGGCTGCCGGTGTGGTTTATTGTGCCGCCCATGATTTTCATGCTCATCATGCCAGCCTGGGCGATGATCTGGCAGCTGTTCATTACCAACCCCGGCGATCAGCCCGGCTGGCTGCATCAGGCTCAACCCAACTGGGTGTTGATCGTGGTCGCACTAGCAACGCTTGTGCTGGAAGCCTGGATGATTGTCGAGGCTTTGCTGCTCTGGCCACGCGTGCGCGGCATGATGGAACATGATGATGATGCTGCACGTGCGGAAACTTCACAGGCTGCGGTTGCGTGAGTGGCGCGATCGTGGGTGTTTTGGGGAGCGGGGGCGATTGCGAGATTGTGCGTGACCCGGGCCGACACGGCACAGCTCGCAAGACACGGCCCGGCTCGCATGTGGCATCGTCGCTTACAGATCGCGGGCGCTGAAGGTGTCGCCTTGTGACATGTCACCTGTGCGATATCCCAGCATGAACCAGCGCATGCGCTGTTCGGATGTGCCATGTGTGAAAGAGTCCGGCACGACATAGCCCTGCGTCTGTTTCTGCAGTCGATCGTCGCCGATGGCTGCAGCTGCGCGCATTGCTTCTTCGATATCGCCCGGCTCGATGAAGTCGCCTTCCTTGTTGGCGTGATGTGCCCAGACACCCGCGAGAAAGTCAGCCTGCAACTCAAGTCGCACGGAGAGTTTGTTGTATTCCGTCTCGCTGATTTTCCCGCGCTGCTGATGCACCTGATCGGTGAGCCCGAGCAGGTTCTGGACATGATGCCCGACCTCATGCGCGATCACATATGCCTGAGCGAAGTCGCCCGGCGCCCCGAAGCGATTTGCGAGGTCTTCGTAGAAGGAAAGGTCGATGTACACCATTCCATCTGCTGGACAATAGAACGGCCCGACCGCTGCGTTGGCTGTCCCGCAGGCTGAGCGGACCTGTCCCCGAAAAAGGATGAGTTCGGGCTCAGTGTAATCCCTGCGAAACTCTTCCTGAAAGATTTCGTTCCACGCATCTTCAGTCTGCGCAAGCACCACAGAGACCATCTTGCCGAGTTCGATATCTTCAGGTGACAGTTCCTGTTGTGTTCCGCCGCCTGAGGTTCCCCCGCCAGGCAGGTTCTGCAACACGGTGAGCGGATTGCCACCCATGAAGTACACAACGATGGCAATGATGACGACGACAATGCCGCCGCCGCCGAATGCCATCTGGGCGCCGCCCATGCTGCGTCGGTCCTGGACGTTCCCTGATTCGCGTCTGCCTTTCCAACGCATGGCTATGGCCTCCCCGTGCATGAATGTAAGTCTGGAAAACAAGTCTGACGCGGATTGTATCGCAGGCGCGCACAACTGCATAGCGCGATGTTTCGAAAATGTTGCTGCGAAAGACGCGCGCGCAGGCTACGCTTGCATCATGACCGATTCTTCATCGAGCCTTGCTGTCACAATCGACGATGTGCACTCTGCGGCTGCGCGCATCCGGCCATTTGTTCATCGAACGCCAATCTTGCGTTCAGCGGCGATCAACGACATGACCAGTCGTGAACTTTTTTTTAAGTGCGAGAACTTTCAGCGCATGGGCGCGTTCAAATACCGCGGCGCGACCAACGCGGTGCAATCGCTGAGCAATGATGAGGCAGTTCGTGGCGTGGTCACACACTCATCCGGCAATCATGCTCAGGCCCTGGCACTTGCGGCCAGCGTTCGTGAGATTGATGCACACATTGTCATGCCATGCACAGCCCCACGCGTGAAACGCGCAGCTGTCGCAGGATATGGCGGCCGCATCTATGAGTGCGGACCGACGCTTGAGGCCCGCGAAGCGATGACACATGAAGTACAGAAGAAGACCGGCGCAACCCTTGTGCATCCTTACAACAATCCAGCCATCATTGCAGGCCAGGGGACATGCGCGCTGGAAATGCTTGAACAGATGCAGAGCGACTTTGGTGTACAACCTGATGCAATCATCGCGCCGATTGGTGGAGGCGGCCTGATGTCGGGCACCTGCATCACGGCCCGAGCGTTGCTGCCTTCGTGCCTCATCATCGGGGCTGAACCCAGCGGCGCTGATGATGCAGCGCGATCGCTTGCGTCGGGGGCGCTGGTCCCTTCACTTCAGCCGCGCACGATTGCGGATGGCCTGCTCACAAGCCTGGGCGACCTCACCTGGCCCATCATCCGCGCGCACGTGAACGCGATTGTGACTGTCAGTGATGCAGAGATCATCGCAGCCATGCGCCTGATCTGGGAACGCATGAAAATTATCATCGAGCCCAGCGCTGCGACGGTGCTGGCAGTGGTGATGTCAGCCGCATTCCGCGAGCAGGTCGATTCGCTGGCGCGGGTTGGCGTGATACTTTCAGGTGGAAACGTTGATCTCGATCATCTTCCCTGGCAGGAATGACCGTGCACTTCGGCGCGAATGATGTTCCTTCACCTGCGTACCATTGCATGGAATGCGAGAATCGATTCTAAAAGCCGAACACGAACGGGTCGCAACGGACCTCTGCGAGCAGGTCTCGCGCGATGTGGCGGATGGCACAATCACAACCCGCGCAACACTCGCAGCCGAAGTCGAATGGTTGCCATACGGCGTCACTGAATCATCCAGCACCAGCGGCGATGATGTGACAGAGATCGTCGCAACTTACGGCCTGGTTGAAAGTGAATACGCAGCCATCCGCAAAGGTGCAGCCCTGCTCGATCGCAACCATCGGGCCACCATCACGCTCAAAGGCAGTGAAAGGATTGCGTTCCTCGAGCGCATGCTCACGCAGAAACTCAGTGACATGCAGCCGGGCGATGTCCGCCAGTCATTCTGGCTGAATCGGCAGGGCCGCATTTCGGCTGACATGCTGGTTGTGCAGGCATCTCCTGAAATGACACTTCTTGATCTCGATCACGCACAGGCAGCTGCAACGGCTGCATCGCTTGAATCGTTTCTCTTTGCAGAAGATGTGACGATTGTGTATGACGATTCAGATGGCGATGGAGGAAATGATGCGTGGGGACGCCTCGCTTTGCATGGTCCCTTGAGTCTGCAATGTGTTGCATCAGCAGTTGCCACTCCCCCCGCCTCCCCGCTGCTTCTGGCTGATCGTGCATCCACGACGGTCGAGATTGCAGGATCAACGGTGCAGGTTGCCCGGATTGATCAGGCAGGCGAAGTCGGCCTCGAACTCTTCATGCCACGATCAGCACTGGCAGCGGTGTGGAATGCGCTGCGATCGAGCGCGGCGGTTGATGGCACACGCGTTCGGCCGATCGGGTGGTATGCCTGGAACATCGCGCGCATCGAAGCGGGCACACCGCTTTTCAACATTGATTTCGGAACTACCAACCTGCCTCATGAAGCGGGGCCGAGCGTGCTCGCATCGCGCGTGAGCTTTACCAAAGGTTGTTACCTCGGCCAGGAGATCGTGGCCCGCATGCACAATCTGGGGCGGCCAAAACAGACACTCATCGGCCTGCGCATGGGTGACGATGCGGACCCCGCGTTGCCGGTCGCTGGTGCGCAGGTCTTTGCTGCTGATGAAAATCAGGCTGGAACGCCGATTGGCACAGTGACATCAAGCACGCTGAGTCCGATGCTGGGCGCAGCTGCAGTCGGCTTTGCCATGGTGCGGACAAAGCACGCAACTGAGGGAAGTCAACTGATCGTTCACGCAGATGGGAAGGCAGTGACTGCGACTGTTTCGCCTATGGTCTTCTGGACGCGGAGCATGCATTCATGATGCGGACTGATCCAGTTTCGATTCATATCACCGATGTCGGCCCGCGCGACGGCCTGCAGAATGAAAAGCAGAACGTGCCCGCCGCAGCCAAGATTGCCCTGGTCGATGCACTGAGCGCAGCAGGCGTTCGCGAGATCGAAGTCAGCAGCTTTGTCAGCCCGCGCTGGGTGCCACAGCTGGCAGATGCAGCCGAGGTCTTTGCAGGAATCACGAGAAGAGAAGGCGTCACCTATACAGCGCTTGTCCCCAACATGCAGGGATACGAAGCAGCGGCGGCTGTTGGCGTCAGGAAGATCGCAGTGTTTACAGCTGCGAGCGAGACGTTTACACAACGCAACATCAACGCGACGATTGCAGAATCCGTTGCCCGCTTTCAACCTCTCATCGAAACTGCTCACGCTGATGGCGTTTCCGTTCGCGGCTATGTCAGTTGCGCAGTCGCCTGCCCGTATGAAGGTCCGATTGCACCAGCCTCGGTGCGCGCTGTTGCGATGCAGCTGCGGGACATTGGCGTCGATGAGATTGATCTGGGCGAAACGCTGGGCCTGGCAGTGCCGCGGGACATCGAAGCGCTGCTGGAAAGAGTTGCAGATGTTGTCCTGCCTGCTGATCTTGTGCTGCATCTGCATGACACACGAGGCGGCGCGCTTGCCTGCTGTGCACGGGCGATCGACCTGGGTGTCCGCAGGTTTGACACCAGTTGTGGCGGCATGGGCGGCTGCCCGTACGCACCCGGAGCAGCTGGCAATCTTGCGACCGAAGACCTCATCTATTTCTGCGATCGCATGGGATACGCAACGGGCATCAATCTCGATCAAGTGATTGATGCAGCCCGTCACATCGCAACTGCAGTGGGACGCCCGGTGTCATCGCGGGTTGGCGTTGCGGGCGGATGTGCTGCGGCAGGTGAAGCGGCCTGCGCTCGCGACAGCGGGAACGAATCCTGCGGCTCCTGAGCCAGTTGATAGTGCGATGTGCTGCCTGGCTTGTCGTTCATTTCGATGGCAAACACGCTGAGCACGCGCTCTTTGATCAGAACAGCCCGAGGATGGCCGGGAAAACCGAAACTGCCGGTGTTGATAATCACACGTTCGCCCACGTTCCATGTGCCTTCGCGATGTGTGTGGCCGGTGATGATGTACGTTGCAGCGAGGTTGTGCTCATCTGCAAAGCGGGCAACGATTTTCGGGAAGCGATGCCAATAGAGCAACACCTGCACAACAGCCCACGGTCGCAGCAGCAGCGATGCAACCGTCGAGTGACCTGCCTGCCGATCCATTTCTTCCCACTCTGCGGCTGAGGCATGCTGCGAGGCCCGCAGGCGACGTTCGAGATTGCAGGCAATCTCAGGTTGGAGCACACGATTGGCAAGATCATTGGCCCTGCGAATGTGTTGAGCGTTGGGGCTCCAGGGCGCAACTGCCGGGTGAAAGACATCACCATGCGTAATGAAGATCTCACCATCTGCAAGTTCGAGCGCGCGATGATCGCTGATGAATGGATCGTGATTGCCCGAGAGCAGCATCACATCCACGCCATCCTGATCGCAATACTCGATCAGCGTGAACATTTCGCGGGCTGCACCCGCCCGATGCACGGGATGATGAATTTCCGCGATGTCGCCATTGAGAATGAGATGCGAACAGCCCTGCCACAGCGGCCGCACTGCATCAGCCGAACCCGCTCCGTGACCTGGCCTGCCCAGGTGCAGATCGGAGAGGATCAGCGTTGATGATGTGGGAGAAGTCATTGTGCTCGAACGATAGGTGCGGTTTCAATCAAAACGCGGCGGCTGAGGAGAATCGCCGCATCCGCCGCGAAACTCTGCTCATTGCATCGGATGTGCGAACGTTCACACACTTCAGATCGTGGATTCGGTGACACGCAGCACTTCTTCGACGGTTGTCTGACCTGCTGCAACCTTGCGGAAGCCATCTTCCCGCAGTGTGATCATGCCGCGTTCGGAACATGTTCTGCGGAACTCAGTCACGTTGGGATTGCGCGCAACTGCATCGCGCAGGAAGTCATCAAGGACGAGCAGTTCATACAAACCGAGGCGGCCGATGTATCCGGTTTCGCGGCACTTGTGACACCCCTTGCCCTTGGGCAGGCTCTCTGCGTTGATGCCATGCATGACGAGGAACTCTGCGATCTCTTCCTTGACGGGTTCATCAAACTTGCAGTTCTCGCAGACGCGACGGACGAGTCTTTGTGCCAGCACGCCGTTGAGGGCTGCGCCGATGAGGAAGGGCTCGATGCCAATGTTGATCAGGCGCGTGACTGAACCCGGTGCATCGTTGGTATGCAGGGTTGAAAGCACAAGGTGGCCGGTGAGGGCAGCCTGGATGGCGATGGTTGCGGTTTCGAGATCGCGGATTTCGCCAACCATCACGACGTCCGGATCCTGACGCAGGAGTGACTTGAGGGCTTTGGCGAAGGTCATGCCGATGCGGTCGTGGGTCTGCGTCTGCGTGATGCCGCCCAGGTTGTATTCGACAGGATCTTCGACGGTCGACACATTGAGGCGCAATGTGTCCATTTGCCCGAGCGATGCGTAGAGCGTTGTGGTCTTGCCTGAACCGGTTGGTCCTGTGACAAGAATAATGCCGTGCGGCTGACTGATCTGGCCCTTCCAGATGGTGAGCGTGTCCTGCTCGAACCCGAGTTGATCCAGGGTGACCTGAATCGAACGGTTGTCGAGGATACGCATCACGGTCTTTTCGCCATGGGCAGTGGGCAAGGTCGAGACACGCAGGTCGAGCTTGCGCCCCATCACAGTCACGCGAATGCGTCCGTCCTGGGGCAATCGCCGTTCCGCGATGTCGAGGTTGGCCATGATCTTGATGCGCGAGGTCAACGCGGAGTGCATGCGCCAGGGCGGGTTCATCATCTCAAACAGCACGCCGTCAATGCGAAAGCGCACCTTGAGTTTCTTCTCACCCGGCTCGATGTGAATGTCGCTGGCCCCTTCTTTGAGCGCGGTCTGAATGATGTGGTTCACATAACGAACCACAGGCGACGACTCTGCCTCTTCCATGTAGTCGTCGTCGTTGCTCTCTTCCTTGACCAGTTCGACATCATCCTCATCAACATCTGCGAGAATGTTGTCAACGTCGTACTCTTCGGTGTCTTCCTGAGTGTTGGCTTCGAGCACGCCACGCACGTCATAGGCAGTGATGAGGACATGCTTGATCGACTGAACACCCAACTGCCTGCGGACTTCATCGAGCAAGAACACATCGTCCGGGCGCGTGGTGCCGATCACAACTCGACGTTCTTCACGGCGGAGCGGGATCAACAGATGACCCTTGCAGAAGTCGGCGCCAAGGCGTGTGAACAGCTTGAGGTCGTAGGCGTTGTCGCCGTCAGAATCCAGATCGATGCGTTCGAATGGCAGGTCGTTCACTTGCGCAACGTGCTGCTGAATGTCTGCTTCGTCAACGCCCATCTCGATAAGAATGGTTGCAAGGCCTTTGCCGGGCGTCTGCTTCATGACCCGGATCGCATTGGCCAGCTGATCGGGTTTGATGACTTCAGCCTGAAGCAGCACCTGGCCGAGATCCAGCGTCGGGCTCTCATGCACTTCTCGTGGCGGCGCATAGAGCGCGGTCACACCATCGTTGGGACGAATGCGTTTGGCATCTGCCTCGCGGGCAGCCTGGTTGGGATCGATCTTGGCGCCGAGGCCGCCACCTGTGAGGTCCGGGGGCCTCGGCGTATCGCGTGGATCGTTGCGGACAAACATGCCGCCCGGCCCTGTACTCTGGGGGCGTTCTGCATCCTGTGTGCCTGCCGCGGGCTCTTTAGGAGCGCCCGGCAGTTCATCGCCCAGGTCCTTCAGAAGATCATCAAAGTTGAACTGTGCCACGCGCGCGTCCTCTCCTGGTTTTCACATGTCGGTGTGCAGTTCGAGGACAATCTCGTGACGGAGGTGAATTCCCTCATCGATGCCCACGATCGTGACCAGTCCCTGCTCGATTCCGATCACTTTGAATGTTTCACCTGAGCGCGACTCTTTGAGCGAATCGCCGACATGCACGATGGTGCCGCCCACGTTGGCCATCGACCTGTTGCCTCCCAGAATCATCAGCACTTTGAAGTTGGCAGCTGCGCGTTCGAAGTCGGCTGTGCGTTCAAGTTGGCGCTTGGCCAGCAGTATTGCAGGATCTTCCTGCGCGCGGGTGGCCTGCGCGGCGACAAGGGGCTTTGCTTCCAGTCCGGAGATAAAAGGGTTCTTCTGCACATATTCAAGCGAAACCTGTCGCTCGATGCGATCATCCACCAGCGTCAGTGTTGCATCACCCACCGATCCGATGACAACCGAGTTGGCCGCTGCATTGGTGCCTTTGCGTCCGCTCAGCGATTGCAGAAACTCCTCGACTGCGACTTCAATATCCTTGTCGCTTGAGGCGGATGCCATCGCAATCGCGAGTGATCGCATGGAAAAGAGGCCGGCTGCTGCCAGGACGATCACCAGCGCGACAATCGTGGTGCTGGAACTGAACCGCTTCTTCGACTCGGAAAAGTCGTTGATGCCTGTTGCGTCTGTACCAAAGTTGCCGACGCCGAGCGGCATGACGCGCTGATCTTCATCCTCGCGTGTTGCCAGGTCGCCGTCATTAAGATCGACATCTGAATAGTTGGAGCTCACGTCTGCTCTCCTCGTGGAAACAATATCGTTGAAGGAATTACGGGTCTGAACAGTTGCTCATCGCCTGGAAGATTCGTAATAGATGCTGAGAGTAAACGCTGCTTCCATGGCACCCTCTGCGACGGGAGTCTGATCGTTGCTGGGACGGCTGGAGCGCCTCTTCCCAGTGCCTGCCTTGTTGATCACCATGTTGTGAACCCGCGTGATGCGGGGCATCTGTTCGAGTTCGAGCAGGAACTGATAGAAGCCGTCGAAGTTGCCGCTCATTTCAATCTTGAGTGGAAGCTCCATGTACGCTGCTGCAGGAACTGCAGCTTCAGCCTTGGTGGATTTGATGTTGAGCCCATTGGCTTTGGTGAGGTTCCAAACTTCCTGGAGGATCTCATCAATGCCCTGTTCGCTGGGCAGTTTGCCTTCGATATCGCGCAGGGCTTCGTCCCACTCGGCTATCGCCTTGCCGATGTCTTCCATGCGTGCTGAGACTTCGCGCAGCTGTTCCAGCTTGGCGGTTTTGATCTCAACTTCCTTCTTTGCCTGCTGAATCTCGTTGTTGCGAGGCTTGAAGACGAACATGAACGATGCCAGCGGCACTGAAAGCAGCACCAGCACGAAAAGCAACTCTCGGAATCCGAATCGCATTAGCGGCCTCCCTCATCATCAGATTCAGCCGTGGCTGAAAGGTTTCCCAGATCGTCGCCCATGCCAGCCACGTCGTCGGGGTCCATAGCAGCGGGAATCTCGAATCGCATCTCATCGCTGAGCGGATTGCGCAGATCACGCGGAATGATCAATGGCGAAATCTGACGCACATCAGCCATGGGATCGAGCACCATCTCAACGCGAAACTCGCGCATCATCCGCTCGTGCATTTCGACCTGAATCGAATACTTCAGCGTCACGTTGCGCAAGAGGTCATACGCATTGAGCTGGGCGATGTAGTTGGACACTTCAAGATCAGTTGGCGCGATGCCCACCATGATGATCTCCACCATGTAGGCTGGCGCTTCAATCCGATCAGGCTCTTCCATGACCTCTTCCCGCGTGGGTGTGCGCTCGGCCTTGCGGGCCTTGCGACGGTCAGACAGCGAGGTTGTCTGGGCCTCGTTCTTCTTGGGAGGAGCCTTTTTCACCGCGGTTGACTTGATCTGGAACTCCTGCAGGCTCAAACGATCGGGCATGCGGTTGATCAACTCTGCCAGCAGAATCGATCGTGGCACGCGTTCGAGCAGCGCCGTCGCCAACTCGGCCTTGTGCAGCATGCGCTCTTTCTGACTCTCAAGCTCATTGAGCTCTTCGATCTTCAAGGCTGCGTCCTTGAACTGCTGATTCACACTGGCCTGAGCGTCCTTGATCTGTGATGCCTGGCGATTGGTCACCAGGAACGCGCCAAATACAGCGCCCATCACCACCACGAACAACACCAGGCTGATGGTGTTGGTGCGGCGTTCAGCCTGCTTGTCCAAATAATCTTCCGGAAGAAAACTTGCGTTACTCATTGGTCGCGTCCTTCGTTCAATCCTCGCGTCCGAACAGCTTCAGCGTCAAACACTTTCGTTATCCCGAACCAGTACACAGGCCGCATGCCACCGTCCATCCCGGCAGGGGCGTTCCCAGTTTCACATTCGTCTCTGCACCCTTGCGCCCCAGCCGTCCCAGTGCATCACCCAGCTGCGCAGGAATGCGCAGGCGCTCTGCCAGCGATCTGCAAAGCTCCGGGTTGCTCGATTCGCCACCGATAAAAATCACGCGATCGACACGGCGGTTCTCGAACACCGCGTTGTGATAACGCAGTCCCATCTTGAGTTCATCAGCCAAAATTTCGATCAGCGCTTCACCCATGGGATCGCGGTTCTTCGCAGGAGCCAGCGTTGCACTGTTCGCTGCCACAGCTCGGGACATCCCCGTATCGAGAATCGCAGACCCGGTGGCGGCTGACTTGGTATGTGGCTTCATCTGCTCGATTGCAGCCATGCGGTGCGCGTGGGCGCTTTTGATATCACAGTTCAGCATCTCAGCCAGGTGTTCATCAAAGTGACGTCCACCAAGATCAATGTTTCGTGCAAAGACCAGTTTGTCGCCATGACTGATGGCCGACTTGGTATGTCCCCAGCCAATATCCACAAAGAGGGTCGTGCTGGCCTTTGAGGCTTCATCATCACACAGATGCTCAAATGCCCAGACAATCGCATGCTGCTCGGTGTGCACGCCCGTGACTTCGAGTTTACAGCGTTTGAGCAGATCGATGTGCCGCATCACAGTGTCTCTGGGAATGGCAAAGCAGATGGTCTCTGCCTTCTGTCCACCATGGCGATATATATCATCAACGTGGGTCGTGCGAACAACAAGAGCGCCCGGCAATGCGCCGGTCTGAATCTGCAACTGGGTATTGATGTAATCGTCAAGACTCACAGCCCCTGAACTGGGCGCCTGCATGTGCTGAAGCAGCATGCGCATCGAAGGCAGCGAACATGTCGCGCGCTTACCTTTGAACTTGCCAAGACGCAACGCCTTGGGCAGCTTCTCAGAAAGGTGTTCAAGCGTGCGATTGGTGTCTCCACGAATCGCTTCGGGAATCGCAATCTCGATTGCAGCATGAATCGTTGGCGGATCGCCCGGATTCAACTGCAGCAGCTTCACTGCAGCAGCGCCGAAGTCAATCGCAATTGGCGAGGTCTGATTGGAGAACATTGAAATCGCCATCGTGCTTCCCGTCTTGCAGGCTCCGTTCACATCCCACAGGTTCGATCAGCCACATGACGGGCGCAACCACTGCAGTCCGACTTGGCCGATGCACGTGACATCGACCTCTTCAGGAGGCAGGATGAGTGACGATTGCGGATTGATCGGAAGATGCTCTGATTCACAACGTCCGAGAAGACCGCAGCATCACTGCCTGGGCCACATAACTCGCGATCGAACCGAGCAGGGCCAGGGCCATGTCCTTCTGGGCGTCGAACACGTCGCCCTGCTGGCCGTTGTAAATCTCCGCATTCTCTTCGCTCATCGTCATCGCGAACACCCACTCGATGAGTTCGTAAGTCATGCTGAAGAGAGCAAGGGTTGCAATCGCGATGAAGCATGCTGCATGAAACGACACGCGCGTCCAGCGCTCTGCCAGTTCCCGTATCGGACGCATACACAAAAGGCCGGCTGCAAGATGCACGAGCCGGTCATAATGATTGCGCTCCCAGTGCATCATCTCAGAGATGCTTGTGCCAGTGACAGCGCGCGACCACTGGTCATAGGGCACATGGCTGTAGGTGTAGTGGGCACCCACAACATGTAGCGAGAAAAAGATGAAGAGCAGACCGTATGACCAGTTGCTGAGCGGGGCCTGCCGGTCAATAAAGAACAATGCCATCAGCCCAGCTGCAGTAAACGTATGTTCCAGAATGAAGTCGCGCGGATGGTCGGGGTTGATGCAACTGATTGCAAAGATGACAAGAAACACGCACAACAACACAATGCGCAGTGGCGAGCGGCGTGGGCTTTCATCAGCAGCATTGTGCATGGCGGATTGCTCCGAGTGCGCTGTTCGAATCTCTTGCATGCTTCACACTCGTCGGAGAAGCCACACGATGCCGCCGAAGACAAGGCAGCCCAGGGGCAGTCCTGCAAGTGTGATCCACTGCCAGCGAGTGCGGACCTGTGGGGTAATGCCATCCAGTCGGGCAACCTGTTGGGTTGCTGCGGATCGCGCGATGAGTTCATCATTGCCACTCAGCCAGGCAACCGTCGCCTGAAGAAGTTCATAGTTGCCGGGATACGCCAGAGCGCGGCGATCGCCACCAAGATTAATCACGCGATCAGCCAGGTTGGTCTGCAGCCAGCCAGCTGATCCGATTGCCACAATGCGCTGTCGTTTGCCTTGATCCAGCGGATGTCGGCGCGAAACTGCAGCCGCTAGCGCAATGGGGTGTTCGAGCGCAACTGCATCGTTGTCGGGCGTCCGGCCACGTGCATCCTGCATGGCCTGCATCCAGTCGGGTTCAAGGGAATAGCGCTCATTGACAGGCTGCTCAACAATCACCGCGCGTTCGATGCCATCAGCATGTTCCCCTTCGAGCAGTTCAATCTCAACCGGAATCGGCAGTTGCAGGAGTTGTCCTGATACAGCGCTGCTGATGAGATGATCTGCGTGAAGCGAAATGAAATCAGCCACAGGCGCCCGCACGCTTGTCCCGCCTTCGCCCAGGCCACTCTGAAAGAGCACGCGCTCGGTGCGGGCTTCCAGCCCGAGGGGCTCCAGATGCCTTTGCCAGGGATCGGGCTGTCGCAATGCATGGAGCAGACTGGGATAGAAGTTGATGCACACCTGTTCACCATCTGCAATCAGTCGACTCATGCGTTCGATGAGTGTGCGTTCTTCGCGAGTCGTTTCAAAGGCGCGCTGCTGCCTCCCTGCTGCACTGCCGGGCGGCGAAGGCACAACGATCCAGACGCGGGTTTGGCCGTCCTTTGCGCGCGGCTGTTCGACCTCGCTCACCTGCCATTCACGCACGTCGTATCCGGCTGCCATGAGAAGTGTCCCAGCCCCGAAAAGATCAACATGATCTTGAGACTGCCGCAGCAGCGATTGCGGCCGATCATGCACGAAGATCACCATCGGCATGGGATCGATGAGCATGGCCTGTATCGTGCTCGACAGCAACTGCTCGCCGCGAAAACGCTGATCGAAGGTGATGCCACCAGATTGTGTGGCCCGCAGGTTCGAGCGTGGCAACAACTGTCGCGCGGGAATCACACGTGCGCCGCGCGGTCCGCTGATAATGGCTGCTTCGCCCTCGCCGAGCTGCTTGGCGATGTTCGTAATGGAAAGCGGTTCGAGCGTGTGGATGAGCGGCTCAACCGTGCTCTGTGACTGTTTCGCTGTTTCGCTGAACCGCAATCGCGCGGAAGCAAGATACGCGCGCAACTGTGCAGTGAGATTTTCACCCTTCGCCCAGTTTTCGTACAAGTCAGCCATCGTCTGAAAATCAAGCGCTGCGGTGTGCAGGGCTTCAGCCAGAACGTCGCGTGCTGCTTCGTAGTCGGGCAGAATGCGATCATCGCTCACAGCCAGAGATGTGTCGATGTATTCGATCACCTTGGGGCCGTTGATTGCAAGCAGGCTGATGTTGCGGGCGACGCCTGCAAGATTGGTGTGCATGACCTCACCCTGGGGCACGTCGCTGAGCGCTGCAGCAAGTTGCTGATTCTCACGTTCTGCAGTTGCAATGAGTTCTGCATATCGCCTGCGGGCTGCTGCGAGGTGAAACTCATACTCCGCGATCGCTTCACCATCGCTACTGCGCAATCGCTCAATCAATGCTTCATATGCAGCCAGGCTGGCTGGATCAGTTGGATCGATGCGCTCAACAGACAGCTGGCTCCCACCTGCATCGTCATACCGCCGCAACACTTCATCGAGCTGGCGCATGGCTGCGCGATCGACGTTGTCTTTGATCAGCACCATACTGATCTTCCATTCACCTTCGAGGGATCGCAGCATGGTCTGCGTCTGCGAGCTCAGCGAATAGGCGCGGGTCTTGGTCGCATCAATCTGAGCCCGCAACGCAGGTCGATGCAGAATGATGACGATGGATGCGACGATCACAATCACACTTGCAAGGTAGATTGCAAGGTTGATCCACAGTCCGAATCGTCTCAGCCGGCCTACCGCCATCGCCTGGCCTCCAGCGACTTGGTCGCAGCCACAAGGAAAACCACCGTCAGGCCCAGAAAGAACACAATGTTGGCTGTGTCGACCAGTCCGATGGCAAAGTCGCGAAAGCGCAGATCGGGATCGAACATGATCAGCCAGCGTCCCCAGTCACCTGGCAGGTACGGCGGCAGCAGCTTGGTGCCGATTGACAACACCAGCCAGAAGAAGAGCGCCAATAGAAACGCAACCACCTGACTGCCCGTGGTTGTTGATGCAAAGATGCCACTTGCGATATAGGCAGTTCCTGCAAGCAGCAGACCGAGATACCCGCACCCCAGCTCGCCGTAGTCGGGTCTGCCATAGAGTTCGAGCGCAACCACAAACACAGCCGTGGGAAGCAGCATCACAAAGAGAAATGCAAGGGCAGCTATGAACTTGCCCAGCACGATCTCCCGCTCGCGCAACGGGGCTGTGATGAGCATCTCCATCGTCCCCATGCGCATTTCCTCACTCATCATCCGCATCGTGATCGCTGGGCCGATGAAAAGCAGCAGCCAGGCCCCATACTCGAACACAGGGCGCATCGAAGCCGTCTGTCCCTGCTGAAATCCGTAGATAAAGAATCCTGCGGTAAAGAGAAGATACAGCGCGGTAATGATGTACCCAGCTGGCGTCAGAAAGTAGGACGCAAAATCCCTGCGCGCAATGGCTGTGGTCGAACTTGACATCTCAGGCGCTCCCTGCCTTGCTGGTGGCCCTGGCGTGGCTGGTCTCAATCATGGTGCGCGGCAGTTGCGAGGTCATCGAATGCAGATCAACGTCGTGTCCCCCGGTTTCGACATCGCTGGTGAGATCGATGAAGAGTTTTTCGAGGCTCGGCTGTTCCAGACGCATCTCGCGCACCAGCACGCCCTGCAGCATGAAGGTCTTGGCGATTGCTTCGCGCAGGTCAGCACTGCCGGGCTTCACGGTAATGCGTGCTTCATGCCAGTCGCCTTCAACGGGTGTCATCTCGATGTTCTGCACACCCGCAATGGAGGCGATGGCAAGACCAGCATCGGATCGATTGATCTGCGCGATGTAGGCTGCATTTGCGTGAGCGCGCTGCTGCACAAGTTTCAACGGCCCGCTTGCGCGAACGCGGCCGCGCGCGATCATCACAACCTTGTCGCATGTCATTTCAACTTCGGGAAGGATGTGCGTGGACAAGAAAATCGTGTGTTCGCCAGCCAGTTCACGGATCAGCCCGCGCACTTCGCGAATCTGCGCCGGATCGAGACCCGAGGTCGGCTCATCCAGCAGCAACACAGGCGGCGAGTGCAGCATGGCTGCTGCAAGACCGACGCGCTGCCGATATCCTTTGGAAAGGGCGCCGATGGGCTTGCGACGAACATCTTCCAGCCAGCAGCGGTTGAGCACATGCTTGATCGCTTTGCTGCGCTCACGGAAACTCATTCCAAAGAGTCGGCTGCGAAAGCGCAGATACTCCGTGACGCGCATTTCCGGATAGAGCGGCGTCGACTCAGGAAGATATCCGATCCGCCGTCGTACTTTCAAGGGATCGCGGGCCACATCAAACCCAGCAACTTCCGCAGCACCCGAACTTGGTGGCAGCGAGCCAGCCAGCATTCGCAATGTCGTGCTCTTGCCAGCGCCATTGGGGCCGAGGAAGCCAACCACTTCACCCGCTGCAACATGCAGGTCGAGTGCATCAACCGCCAGATGCGGACCATACCAGCGTGTGAGTGCGTAGGTTGAAATCATCGGGCGATGGTAGGAGCAGTCGCGCTGAAGTCGCAGCAAAAGATCGGAAGCCTGTTCACTCGCGCACTGCGTGTTTCGAAATGCGCTCGATCTGATATGCGGTCGGGAGCAGATAGGAGCGGCTGCGATAGGTGTACACCTCACCACTCAGAATGAAGGAAACCCGTTCCGGGCGGCGTTGCACGTTTTGCGCGATGTCCTGCAGCAGCAGACAGGGCAACAGGATCATGGGTGGATCATCCAGGCCATGGGCATCAGCTGCAAACGAGAATCGCCAACTGCCATCACTGCTGCGCGAGACCGTCCCCCGCCGCCGCAGAAGAATCGTGCCCTCACTCGCGAGATCCTGTTGTGCATCACTGGTTGATCCGGCAGTGCCTGGTTCTCGCGCTGCTGGTTCAGCGCTCTCATTCTCGGTCCGAAACGAACGACTGACAGGGATCCGCTGTCGCATACTCTGAATGATCGCTTCGGTCGAGTCGCCCGAGTTCGCATCAGCGCCATCGCGTGCATCCGCATCATCGGGATCGTTGGCACGCGGCGGGGCCAGTGATGCTGATTGCTCTGCGTCACTTGACGGCTCCGGTTCAACATAGCGCTGCACCCGCGGGGCGCTCAGTGGCAGGACATAGTTCTTTCCCTCATAGACGTAGATTCGCCCTGTCATCTCGAAGATCACTTCCAGATCAGTCGACTCGACCGATTGCTGCATCTGACTGAGTTTCGAGCAGGGCAGGAGCGCAAAGCTGCGTGGCGCTGCTGCATCATCAGCAGTTGATCCTGTCTGCTGCTCCAGCGTGAACATCCATGCCCCCGCTTTGTCATCAAACGCCAATCTTCCCACCGCGCCGGCAAGGTACGACCCTTCGCGGAGCAGCGATCGACGCACTGGCAATGGAGCGTTCAGATTTCGCGCCTCGGGCGCAGTGGGCTCAACTGGAGCGGCCGCGCGCGATTGATCGGAAGGAATCAGCGGGGCGCGATCCTGGGCACGGGCACTCCCGGCTGAGCATGCGAGCATGGCCACCAACACCACATGTCGAGGCAGATTGTTTCGGGTGGTCATGACATTGTCCTCCGTGGCAGAATCACTCTCATGGAAGTCATGGTATCGCGCATATACCTGCTGCGATATTCAAGATTCGTCGGCTGAGAAGTCGATGCTACCCGAATGATCTCTGACCGGCGGGTGCCCGCACACTGCAACCGAACCGGCAGCCCGGCTTGGGTTGCAGCGACAGCCACAATATTGCTGCTGTTGCTTTGCGCTGGCTGTTCATCGCTCGAGATGCCCAACCCTTTTTCCGGTTCGTATCAACGGCCGCCTGCAGCTGCGCTGGGACGCGATGCGCCCAAACGCACGATCGTTGTGACTGGCACATTCGCAGACCCCGTCAACGGAAGGCCGCAGTGGCCGGGCACAGGTGATGAAGTTGCGCGAGCGTTCGCGCGGGCCCTGCAGGCTGAAGGACGCTATGACGTTCGCACAGATCATGTCCTGGCACAGAACGTCATCGCAGCTGCAAAGGGCAACGGCGGCGACCTTGATCGACTGGCTGCCATCCGGTCACAATATCCCGATGTGGACTTCGTTGTGCGCGGCAGCGTGACCGACTTCGGCCATACCAGTGAGTTGCCGGAGATGGTCCAGCGCCGCGGGCTCTTTGGCGACAAGAACGATGCAGTGGTTGCAATCGACCTGCAGATTGTTGATCTCAAGACTGGCAGAATCGCAGTTGGTGAACACATCATCGGTATGGCATCTGCAAAGAAGGAATCAACCGCAGCGACATATGCAGGTCTCACTGTGAACTCGTATCTTTTCTGGAGCACGCCACTCGGGAAGGCCAGCCTTGATGCGATTGATAAGTGTGTCGATCGCCTGGGTGTCGTGGCGCCGGTGGGCGTTGCGGAGTTGCGGGTGGCGCGACTGGCTGGATGGCGCGAGGTCACACTTGCGGGAGGGAAGACACATGGCATCGAGGTCGGCCAGCGCTATTTCGTGTGTTCGCGCGGCAGTGATGGCGCGCTGCGCGTGGTGAATGACCCGCTCATGCAGCAACCCCTCATGATTCAGGTCACAGCTGCGAGCAAAGGTGAATCCACTGGCTGGGTGATGGGTGAACCGCCCGCTGGCGTGAATCTGCTCGCAACAGTCCTCACGCGCGAGCGGCCATGATTCAGATTCGAGTCTGAAATCTCACGTCTCAAATTTCAGGGGTTTTGGGATCGCAAATCTCGGATCGCCACTGTTTCCAGCCCCGGTTCCCTCCTATCCTCATTATTGAGTTCCCACGGCCGAGTACCCAAGTGGACTAAGGGGCTTGATTGCAAATCATGTATCCGTGGGTTCGAATCCCACCTCGGCCTTTCTCCCAGCCGTTCGATCTGACAACTGGCGCTATCCTGAGGGATCGATCCAGCCGATGGGATGATGGAAGCGAAAGTTCCCTGCTTTGTTCCGAGAACTTCGCTGATTGGTGTTTGATCGAGCAGACTGGCACGGTTAGGCTATATCCTGCAATCACCGCTGCATCGGGCAGATGTGATTGATTCATTTCTAAGAGCCTGCTCCGGGCAGGCGTGTTTGTGATGCACTGCCAGGTTCGGGTTGTGGCGTCTGCCGCCTCGCGGATGTCCTCACCCGGTTCGGGCAACCGGCTTCTTTTCACTTCTCACGGGAATCCTGGGAATCTTTGGCACGATGGCATCGGTCGCACCTGGAAAGCAGATTGCTGGCTACACCGTTCTGGCCCAGATCGGCACGGGTGCTGCGTCGGAGTTGTACGCTGTTTCAGATCCAAAATCCAAGCAGGTCTGGGCTCTCAAACAGGTCCATAAAACCACCGACAAGGATCAGCGCTTTCTCGATCAGTGCGAAGGCGAGTACCTGATCGGTTCCAAACTCGAGCATCCCAACATCAGGCGCGTGATCAAGCTCATCAAGAACCGCAAGATGTTCAAGGTGACTGATTATGTGCTCATCATGGAACTTGTTGACGCAATGAGTCTCGACAAGCGCCTGCCACGAAACTATCAGGCAGCTGTCGATGTTTTCTATCAGGCAGCTGAAGGACTGCTGCACATGCACGATCGCGGCTATGTGCACGCGGACATCAAACCCAGCAACGTGCTGGTTTCTGAGAAAGGCGATGTGAAAATCATCGATCTGGGCCAGTCGTGTCCCATCGGCACTGTAAAGAAGCGCATTCAGGGAACGCCCGGCTACATGGCTCCGGAACAGGCTCACCGCCGTGCCGTCGACGCCAAGACCGACATCTATAACCTCGGGGCGACGATGTACTGGGTGCTGGTGCGCGAAGTTGTGCCCTCAGCCATGCCCCCGAGAAGTCAACGCACCGAAAACGGGAAGAACGGCAGCCTTGTGAAGACAAGCGCCACCAAGATTGAAACCGACATTGACGCACCAGTCCCTCCCCACGAACGCAACCCGCGCATTCATCCCATGCTTTCCAAACTTGTGATGGACTGCGTCGAACTCGATCCCGCCAAACGCCCCGACTCGATGAAAGATGTCGTCGACCGCCTGAGCCTGCTCGCAAGTGTGCTGGACACACAACCGGAAAGCGAACGCGAACGCAGCGCCCGGTCCAGCGGCAACGACGATTGACTTCCTTGATTGAGCCGGAGCAGGCACCGCGATACCATCCTCTTATGACGGGCGCTTAGCTCAGCGGCTAGAGCACTGCTTTTACACGGCAGGGGTCACTGGTTCGAATCCAGTAGCGCTCATTCATACGACCAGGTCTCGCATCCTGAAGCCGCTCGCGCGCAACCGTCCATCGCAAAAGATGCCATCTAAGAAACCCTTCCCCCATCCGTCTGTTGGGTGAAAGGACTTCTGCCAATGGTTCAGCTTCAACAGCCGCAAACGTTCCAGACGTTTTCCCTTGACCAGATCACCATCGCAACGCCTTGCACTGCACCAATGGTGCCGCCGCCAGCAGATGCAATCATGGGAGAGATCAGATCGAACGGCCCTGCCCCAATCGAGCGCGATTGATTCCGCTTACAATCGCAGGTCATGCCCGCGACCGCCCCACCGCTCACGATTGCAAACTTCATTGATGGCAGCTTCCGCCCTGCCTGCAACGGCAGCGAGCTTGAGTCCATCAACCCTGCAACCGGCAACGTTCACGCAACGCTTCCAGCATCTGACCACGCGGATGTGGAGCACGCTGTCGCAGCAGCCTCGCGCGCGTTTCCTGCATGGGCAGCCATGCCTGCAACGGACCGGGCTGCAATACTCATGAAACTCGCAGACCGGATCGACGCACATCGCGCTGAACTTGCAACGCTCGAATCAACCGACACTGGCAAGCCGCTGCGCCTGAGTTCGACTGTCGACATCCCGCGGGCGGCTGCCAACTTTCGCTTCTTTGCAAGCGCAATCATGGTGACGCGCAGCGAATCGCACGACATGCACAGCGCGGGGTTCAACTACACACTGAGAAGGCCGCGCGGCGTCGCTGGGTGCATCTCGCCGTGGAATCTTCCGCTCTATCTGCTTTCCTGGAAGATCGCGCCCGCGCTTGCGACGGGCAACACCGTTGTTGCCAAACCATCGGAAATGACGCCTGCAACTGCCTTTCGCATGTGTGAGCTGGCCCATGACGCTGGCCTGCCACCCGGCGTCCTCAACATCATTCACGGCACCGGAACATCAGCAGGAGGCGCGCTCGTCACACATCACGATGTTCCCACCGTCTCCTTTACAGGCGGCACGCTCACGGGCGCTGCGATTGCAAAAACAGCCGGGCCGATGTTCAAACGTCTGTCACTGGAGATGGGCGGCAAGAACGCGACCATCGTCTTTGAAGACGCAGCGTTCGATCGGGCTGTTGAAACATCCGTCCGGGCTGCGTTTACCAATCAGGGACAGATCTGCCTGTGCGGCTCGCGCATTCTCGTTCAGCGCAGCCTGGCTGATCGCTTTACTGATGCATTTCTTGCGAAGGCTGCTGAGCTTCGAATCGGGTGTCCGATGGATGAGGGCACAGACATCGGGGCTGTGATTTCTCACGCTCACCAACAGAAGATTCTGCAGGCGATTGAGCAGGCGGTCGCAGATGGCGGCTGTGTCCGACTCGGTGGCAGCGTTCCTGATCCTGCAACGCTGCCCGCGCATTGTCGAAATGGGTTCTTCGTTCAGCCAACTGTCATTACTGATGTCAATGCAGCATGCGCTGCCAATCAGGAAGAGATTTTCGGGCCGGTGGTGACGATTCTCCCGTTCGAAGATGAAGCCCACGCAATCGAACTTGCCAACGGCACGCGTTATGGCCTGGCAGCTTCCGTCTGGACGCGCAACATCAGCTGCGCGCATCGCGTTGCAGCGGCTGTTGATGCAGGGGTAGTCTGGATCAACTGCTGGCTGGTGCGCGATCTCAGAACGCCTTTCGGCGGCATGAAACAATCCGGCCTCGGGCGGGAAGGTGGCGATGAAGCGCTGCGCTTCTTCACCGAACCCAAGAACATCTGTGTTGGTCTGTAACAACATTGTCATGCCCGCGAAGGCGGGCATCCAGCGACCGACGCAATGGCCACCAGACTGGATTCCCGCCTGCGCGGGAATGACATAAGGATGCTGGACTCCCGCCTGCGGGGGAATGACGGTGTGGCGCGCATGCGCGGGAATGACTTCGCGTTTTAACTCAACACGCGTTCAGCCACATCTCGCGCTGCATCACACAGGCAGGCATCCGTTTCCTGCATCGATCGTTCCAGGCCGAAGCGATCTTTGAGCACAACGATCTCAGCAATGGCATGCGGGAAAGCACGCACCGCGTCTGCTTCGGCAGCGCCAACGATCGCGATTACGGGAACTCCTGCTCTTTCTGCATACGCTGCGACGCCGAGCATGGCCTTGCCTTCGAGTGTTTGCATGTCGAGCCTGCCCTCGCCTGTGATGATGAGATCTGCATCTTCGATCGCATGCGTGAAACCTATGAGTTCAAGCACAAGATCAATGCCGCGCTCCAGCGTTGCTCCTGCGAAGGCTGCAAGGCCAAACGGCGTGCCCCCAGCGGCGCCAGTGCCGGGCTGTTGCGCGAGTGTTGCATCGGGGGCAAGTGATGCAAAGTGTGCCAATGCCTGTTCCAGCGCTTCGACCTGTTCTGGCGTTGCCCCCTTTTGTGGTCCATACACCCTGGCTGCACCGCGCGGCCCGCACAACGGGTTGCGCACATCGCACGCCACTCGCAGTTTGGGAAGCTGATGTTGTGACCGCAACTGCTCAATAGATGCGACCGAATGCAGATTGCCGCCTGTCATTGGCACGGGCATGATCGCGGCTTGCGAATCGAGAAACTGCCACCGCATGGCCTGCAGCGCTCCCGAGCCGCCATCAACAGTTGCGGATCCACCTACTGTGACAATAATCTCCTCAGCACCCGCTGCGCTGGCATGCATGATGAGTTCACCGACGCCGTATGTGGTTGTCTGCATGGGATTGCGACGATCGTCGGGGACATGCATGAATCCTGCTGCTTGCGCGAGTTCGACGATCGCAATCGCAGTGGGTCGATTTTCATGGTGCGCGAGCCATCCCCACCGGGCTTCAACCGGCGTTGCGCAAGGACCCGTGACACGAGCGCTTCTCATCTGCAGCGTCGGCATTGCCATCGCGATTGCGTCAAGCGTCCCCTCGCCACCGTCGCCGATCGGGAGTTGCCCAACATCTGCAGATGGAGCAGCTGCCTTGATGCCGCGCGCCAGTGCGTTTGCTGCATGCACAGCGGTGATGCTGCCTTTGAAACTGTCGGGCGCGATGATGACTTTCATGACAGGCGACTCCGTGATGGACACATGTCCATTGTTGCGCTCTTGCGACACTGATGCATATCTGCTGCGATGCGCTACCATGCTCACAGCCATGGCTGACTGGGCCCAAAACCTTCTCTGGATCGGATTGACGATTTTCATCGTTCTGCTCAACGGTTTCTTCGTTGCGGCAGAGTTTGCGATGGTCAAGGTTCGCCGCAGCCAGGTGGAGGAGATGGTGCGATCGGGGACCGCCTTCGCCACGACACTCAGCTGGCTCATGCAGCGGCTGGAACCAGCCCTTTCCGCCTGTCAGTTGGGCATCACCATGGCTTCACTGGCACTGGGCTGGATTGGCGAACCAGCGATCGCAAGTCTCATCGAGCCCCTCTTTGTGAAGATCGGGATCGGATCAGCTGCAGTTGTGCATGTGGTGGCATTCATCATCGCCTTCACCATCATTACCACTGCGCATCTGGTCATCGGCGAGCAGGTGCCCAAAATCTACGCAATCCGCAGAGCAGATCGCATCGCATTGCTGTGTGCATGGCCGTTGAAAATCTTCTATATTGCAACGTTGCCTCTGCTGGTAGCACTCAACCGCTCGACCTCCATGATCCTTGCCTGGCTGGGGATTGGCGGCATGTCGGAACATGATTCGCCCCATTCAGAAGAAGAGATTCGCGCGCTGCTTGCTCAATCGCACCTGCATGGCGAACTCACAAAGTCAGAGCACCATCTGCTGGATGCGGTCTTCATTTTCGGTGAAACGGTTGCTCGCCAGATCATGCTGCCTCGCATCGATATTGACTTTCTTGATGTGAATGACCCGATCGCGACCTCGATTGACAAGGCCCGCCTGAACAAACATACGCG
>JBPCKF010000054.1:0-12311 GCA_051004555.1 Phycisphaerales bacterium
TCCAAAGACTGTCCGACGTCAGCCAGCACCTCGAACTGCTGGGAATGGTGGCGTGACGATCTCGCTGCGGATCGGCATGCTGGTGATATTCAAATTCCATCGGGCAGAAACCAGACACTTCCCGCCGACGTGATGGCTGAACGTCGCAAGGCAACGGAGCAGGCCCGCGAAGAGCAGGACTTTTGGCGCAACGAATACGAACGCGTCTCCCAGTCGGCCAGCACGGAACAGTTTCTCGCAGGGATTGATCGCGAAAGTCAGCGCATTGCAATCCTGTGCGATACGCTGTTGACACTTTTGAGCACCAGTGGCGACGAACAGGATATCAACGCCGTCAGAGAATCGCTCTTTCTCGCTGGCGCGACGTTCGACCGCCTCCTTGATCGAGCGGTGATGATTGAACAATCGAACCTGGAAGCACATTCCAGCGCAGTCCGCGACCATCAGATTCTTGCGTTTGTAATCGTTGCATCGCAGACCGCCCTTGCCATCGGCATGGCCACAATCCTCGGCATCCGGATCGGCCGATCAATTGCCCATCCTGTCCAGGCGCTGCAGGCAGCTGCTGATCGGCTGGGAGCGGGTGATTTGAGCACGCGTGTGAACATTCGCGCGCCGGGTGAGATTGCTGGACTGGCATCAATGTTCAACACCATGGCTGAGCGCCTGCAGGGCGCCAGCGTGAAAGCCGAAGCGCAGAACCACGCTCTTGCCACTGAGATCGAGCGCAGAAACGTGACTGAAGCGAGGCTTCGTCACGATGCACGCCACGATGCGCTCACAGGTCTTGCCAATCGGGCTCTGCTGCTGGAAGAGCTCAATCGGGCCATCGATCGCGCTCGCAGGCAGGAGGGCTACCACTTTGCTCTGCTCTTCCTCGACCTTGACCGCTTCAAGGTTATCAATGACAGTCTCGGACATCATGTGGGGGATGCACTCTTGCAGGCGGTGAGTTCGCGCCTGGCAAAGTCAGTGCGAAGTCTCGATACCATCGTTCGCGTGGAAAAGGAGGTCACCGCCAGACTGGGTGGCGACGAGTTTGCGATTCTCCTGGATGGGATCTCCAATCCGGCCCGGGCAGTGCATGCAGCAGAGCGAATCCAGAAGGAAATCCTCGCTGCATTTGTGATCGATGAACACGAGATGCGGCTTTCAGCCAGTATCGGAATCGCCATCGGCGACAGCCGCAGCGAAGCCGACAACGTGCTGCGGGATGCCGACACAGCCATGTACCGCGCCAAGATGGCTCGTGGCGCGCAGCACGCCATGTTTGATGATGTCATGCACGCAGAAGTCAAAGCCCGGCTGCAGTTGGAGAACGATCTTCGCCGCGCCGTCGGGACCGAGCAACTGGGCGTTGCGTATCAACCGATTGTTGATCTTTCTACAGGGCAGACCATTGCCTTTGAAGCGCTCGTCCGCTGGCAGCATCCTGAACAGGGCATGATCTCGCCGAGTAAGTTCATTCCCATGGCTGAGGAGACCGGCCTCATCGTTCCATCGGTCGCTGGGTGCTGACAGAAGCCTGTCGACAGTTAAAGATCTGGCACGACTCGCTGGGCGATTCTTCCCAGTTGCGCATGAGCGTCAACCTCTCGCCCCGGCAGGTGGCTGACACCAACATCGTCAGGGACGTGGGAACCGTGCTGGATCAGATCGGCCTGGATGCTGCGTATCTGCGCCTGGAAATCACCGAAACCATGATTATGGATAATGGTCCTGCCGCCAGCCGTATTCTTGCTGACCTCAAACAGTTGGGTGTCGAGTTGCATCTTGATGACTTCGGCACGGGATACTCTTCGCTCAGTTGCCTTCATCGCTTCCCGATTGATGTGCTCAAGATCGATCGCGAGTTCGTGACCAATATCAGTAACGATAGCGAATATGCAGCGGTCGTCCGCGCGATTATGACGCTGGCCCACAATCTGAAGATGAAGGTCACAGCCGAAGGGCTGGAGACACCACATCAACTCGCGATTGTTCGTTCGCTGGGATGCAACTTTGGACAGGGGTATCTCTTTGCGCCGCCGCTCACAGCCGCTGATGCATGGAAGCTGTTGCGCGATGGTCCTGCCCAGCGGCGGTCTGCGTAAGTGCACTATTAACAAATGATTCGATCACCATCGCCAGCCCTTCTACCATGCGGCTATGACATCGCATGGGCGGACCATCTATCTTGAAACCTTCGGCTGCCAGATGAACGAACTCGATTCGGAACTGGTGCGCGGCCAGCTCACTGCGCTTGGCTATGCCATGACCGCCGACCGGACCGTGGCTGATGTCGTGCTTTACAATACATGCTCAGTGCGGGAGCAGGCTGAGAACAAAGCCCTCAGTCGCATTGGCATCATCGGCAAGGAAAAGTCAGAAGGCAGAGTTGTTGTTCTGGGTGTGATCGGATGCATGGCTGAGCGCGATGGCGTTGACATGATGCGCCGCTATCCACAGATCGACCTGCTGTGTGGGCCGGGTGAGCTTGACAAGTTGCCGCTGCTGCTCGACAACGCCTTGCGCGTTGAACAGTCGGAGCTTCATGAACGCGTTGCCCTGCAGGGCGGTTCGAATCGGCGATCAACGACGCTGGCGGCTGCGTCTGATGATCTTGAACTTCTCGATCTCAGTCGCGCGTTTGATCCCGATCGCGCCACATCAAAGCACCGCAGCGCATATGTTCGAATTACACGCGGCTGCAACAAGTTCTGCACCTATTGCGTCGTCCCGCATACGCGCGGGGCTGAGGTGCATCGGCCCCCAGATCACATCGTCGATGAGTGCAGGCGACTGGCTGATGCAGGAGTGATCGAGGTCACGCTGCTGGGCCAGACAGTCAACCACTACATCTATGTGCATGGCGCAGCCGTCACCAGCAATGGACGCGAACTGGCGCAGGTCGGGCCGGGACTGGGACACTTTCGCAGCGGAAGCGGAGTGCAGAAACTCACGGCTGCTGGCTCGCGCATGACGACATTCGCTGATCTGCTCGCGCGCATTCACGATGAAGTCCCTGCAATCAAACGCCTGCGTTTCGTCACAAGCTATCCGCGCGACTTCAGTGATGAAGCCTTGCATGTCATTGCCCAGTCGCCACGCATCTGTCCATATCTGCATGTGCCTGCGCAGTCCGGATCCAATCGCATTCTTAAGATGATGAATCGCGGCTACACGGTTGAAGAGTATCTCGACTTCATCGATCGCGCCCGCGCCATTGTGCCAGGTGTGTCAATCGCAGGCGACATCATCGTCGGATTTCCCACCGAGACCGATGCTGATTTCGATGCGACGTGCGATCTTCTTCGCAGGGTGCGGTTCAAGAACAACTTCATCTTCAAATATTCACCCAGGCCGGGGACGGTGGCGATCGATCGCTTTGCAGATGATGTGCCCGATGAGGTGAAGCGGTATCGCAACAATGATCTGCTGCGGTTGCAGTCAGAAATCAGCGCTGCGGTCCACCAGGAATGCGTCGGAACGACGGTTGAGGTGATGGTTGAGCAGGTCCGCCCAATGCCTGAGTCGGCGGCAAGTTCGGAAAAGGTTGAACTTCGCTGGCAGACGCATCACAACGAAAACTCCGCACTCATGCAGGCGACCGGCCGGACACCGGGCGATCTCATCGTTGCGTTTCCTGTTGATTCCTCGGAAGATGAACAGCTGCCCGGCTCGATTGTGTCCGTCGTTATCGAGTCGGCTGGACCACTCATTCTCTTCGGGCAAGCACTCGCAGCTACAGCAGCAGCCGGGCAGGATGCTCGAGTTGCTGGATAACGTCCTGCAGGAACGCGATCTCCTGGCCGCCGTCTGCAATGCGATGATCGAATGAATGACTGAGCGGCATAATCAGCCGCGGCACGATCGAATCATCCACCACCCAGGGCATCATGCGCGAGCGTCCAACTGCGAGCACAGCGCATTGGCCGGGAGTGATCAGCGGCGTTGAGTAATGACTTCCGCCAAATGCACCGGCGTTGGAGATCGAGTATGTTCCACCACGCGTCTCATTCACCGTGAAGGTCGCGCTGCGCGCTTTCGCAATGATGGCATCGAGGGCATCTGCGATTTCGATGACGCTCAGCGCAGCAGTATCTCGAATCACCGGCGCAATCAGGCCACGCTCGGTGTGCACGCCCACCGCGATGTTGATGTATCCCTTGTACACAATCCGCTGATTCTCTGCCTCGAACTCGCCGTTGAAGATCGGATGGCGCGTGAGCGCCTGGGCCACCGCCCGCACCACGAACGCGAGCATCGTGAGTTTGCGGTTGCCGTTGGAGGGTGCGGGATATCCCTTCCGCAACTGCTCAAGCTCGGTGACATCAGCATCATCTGCATCGGTGACGTGCGGAATTGTCGACCACGACTGCGTCATTGCTGATGCAATGGCCTTGCGCGCCTGGGAGAGTGGCTGATGCTTGAGTGGGCCGTGGTTGTCGCTGGCTGATTCGCCTGGGAGTGAAGCGAATGACGCCGGCTGCCGGGGTGGCGCAGCTGCAGCCTTCGGCCCCGTGCGTGATGGTTTTGCAGACGTGGGCGCTCTTGCCGCGTTTTCGACATCAGCACGCGTCACTCGTCCGCCCGGGCCCGAGCCGTTGATGGTTTCGAGTTCGATGCCTTTCACGCGCGCGAGCTTGCGTGTCGCAGGCGATGCTGGCGTGTGGCGACCAGGGTGCGGGCGCGCCAGCACAGCGGTGGATGCGGTGGCTGCTGGCGGGGGGGCTGTGGCTGTTGAGGACTCGGCTGCTTTACTCACTTGCGATGATGCGGCGGCCTTGCCAGCCGAGGCAGCGGTTGTTGCGACGGTGACCATCACATCGCCCACATGCACAAGTTGCCCTTCTGCAACGTGCCACTTCTCGATCGTGCCCGTGAATGGCGAAGGAATCTCAACAGCTGCCTTATCAGTTTCGACTTCCATCAGAGGATCATCTTCCCTGATGGATGCGCCCGCTGGCGCGCACAGCCGCACGATCTGGCCCTCATGCACACCTTCACCAAGATCAGGCAGTTTGAAATCAGGCATGACAATCCTCATCCACTGCAAAGTCGCGACGCAGCAACGCAGATTTCAACAGCACTACTCCCATTGCAATGTCTCCAGACAAGCCTGCATGATCGTATCGGAATCGGGCAGATAGTACTTCTCGACTTGAAAATACGGGAAGTGAATGTCATATCCCGTCACTCTGCGAACGGGCGCCTGCAGCATGTCAAACACCTGTTCGTTGAGACGGGCGATGATCTCAGCTGCGATGCCACATGTGCGCGGGCCTTCATGCACGATGACACAGCGTCCGGTTTTGGCAACAGATTCGCACAACGCTTCAGTATCCATCGGCTTGATGGAAAGCAGGTCAATCAGCTCAACAGAGACCTGGTGCAGATCTTCCAGATCAGCTGCAGCTTCACGGGCAGGCCGCATCATGGCTCCATATGCAATCATCGTAAGATCGCTCCCTTCGCGCACAACATCAGCCAGGCCGATGCGGAACGCGCTGCCATCCTCTTCATCAGGCACCTCCTCGCGAAACGCGCGGTAGACAGCCTTGGGTTCATAGAAAATGACGGGATCGGGATCATCAATCGCAGCACGCAGCAGGCACCGGGCATTGCGTGGCCCCGAAGGAATCACAACTTTCAATCCCGGCGTATGTGCCCAGTACGCTTCGCGCGATTCAGAGTGATGTTCAACAGCGCGAATGCCGCCACCATACGGCGTGCGCAGCACCATGGAAACAGGATACTTGCTGCGCGAACGGTTGCGCAATCTTGCCATGTTCTGTTCGATCTGATCGAACGCCTGCATGGTAAAGCCGGAAAACTGAATCTCCGCGATCGGCTTGAGACCATACACCGCCATGCCGACCGCAGTGCCGATGATGCCATTCTCAGCCAGGGGTGTATCGATCACGCGATCACTGCCAAAGGCATCAAGCAGACCCCTAGTCACGCGAAAGACGCCGCCGTTGACTGCGATATCTTCGCCCATGATGCAGACCGAATCATCAGCCTGCATCGCTTCATGCAGGCCGCGGTTGAGGGCTTCGACCATGGTGAACTGTGGCATGTGTGAGAGTATACATGCGATCAGCCTGTCGTGTCGGACCACGCCGACGCGTCTTTGCGATCAACCCTGTCCCTGCTGCTGCGCCAGAAACTCCACCACATCAATCTTCGAAATGATGCCCACGATTGCATCATTGTCGACCACCACCGCAACATTATCTTCATCAAACACCCGCTGCACCCGCGAAAGCGGATCGTCCATTCGCACCATTCCTGCCAGAGGCTTGGCTGCCTTTTGCACCGAATCAGTCGGCGAACATTCGCCACGTACGAACGACTGCAACAGATCAGCCTCGTGAATCATCATGAGCGGCCCGCCATTGCGGGATTCGATCGGCATCTGCGAAATGCCAAGCTCATTCATCCGCGTTGCAACTTCGCTCAACGTCATATCTGAAGATGCAAAGACCACCTTGCGATTGCGTTTCTGCATGAGTTCGCGCACATTGCCGCTGCGAATCTCATACGTGAGATATCCCATGTCGCGCAGCCATTCATCGTTGAAACACTTGCTGAGATAACGATCGCCCGAATCGCACAGAATGCACACAACCAGCTTGCCCGGCCCGATCTCGCGGGCAACCTGCAGCGCGCCGAATACAGCAGTTCCTGTCGAACCGCCACAGAAAATGCCCTCTTCGCGTGCCAGCCGCCGGGCTGTGAGGAATGAATCACGATCAGAAATGTTGCGCACTTCATCAATCACCTTGAAGTCGAGCGTGTCCACCATAAAGTCGTGGCCAATCCCTTCAACACGATAAATGCTCGGCTCATCGTGCCTGCCCGATTCATGCTCCTGTTTGTAAATCGAACCTTCCGGATCGGGACAGATGATGCGAACCTCGCGCCCCGCCTGCTTTGCCTTTTCCTTAATATAACGGCCAGCACCGGAAATCGTTCCGCCAGTGCCGATGCCGCCCACAAGCACATCAATCTTCCCTTCGGTATCTTCCCAGATCTCCGGCCCGGTGGTGAGGTAATGGGCTTCGGGGTTGTACTGATTGGAATATTGGTCGGTGTAAAACGCGCCCGGCGTTTCTCTTGCAATGCGCTTGGCGACCTGTACATAACTCTCAGGATGTTCATGATCAAGATCGGTGCGCGTGATGATCACTTCTGCGCCATACGCCTTGAGCATGTCGATCTTCTCTTTGCTCATCTTGTCGGGCATGGTGAAGATGCATCTATAGCCACGCACTGCACAGGTCATTGCAAGACCCAGGCCGGTGTTGCCAGATGTCGATTCGACAACTGTCGAGCCTGGCCCGACCAAACCCGCTTCTTCAGCTCTGCGGATCATGTGCCATGCCATGCGATCCTTCACCGACCCTGCCGGATTGAGATGTTCCATCTTCACCAGCACCCTTGCCATGCTCGACTCATCCACCAGTCGATTGAGACGGACAAGCGGGGTGTTGCCAATGAGATCGAGGACGCTGTTGAAGCTTTTCATGCCATCCCTGTCGTGCGAGTGTTGCTGTCCAGCCAGTGATATGCTGCTGCGATCAGTGCAACAGTATCATATTCACAACTGCTCTGACACTCACCACCATGCCTCAACCACTCATTCACGACGCTGAAGCTGATGCACTGCTGCTGCAGTTCGTCAAAGGCCGCGACATCGCCTGCCCACGCTGCAACTACAACCTGCGCGATCTCACACAGCCGCGCTGCCCGGAATGCCAGGAACCGCTGGCCCTGCATGTCAACGTCGCAAGAGTCCACTTCGGCTGGTTCCTCGCAACCATCAGCCCATGCATCTTCTCAGGCATCACAACCATCTTCTTTACAACCATGCTCACCATCGGCAGCATCGCAAACAACAGCCTGCCACCCTGGCCGCTCGCCGGCACTGCCACCTTCGGCTGGCTGAGTGGCAGCATGGGCATCGGCCTTCTCATTCACAGAATCCGCTTCATCCGCCAACGCATCGAAACCCAAAGACTGTGGGCCATCCTCATGTGGACAGCACACTTCCTCGCACTGCTCGCACTCATCCTCACCGCCATGATGCGGTTCTGAAAAACGTCTCAAAGCAGGATACAGCCGAAGGCTTCAAAGCAACAGGACAACACGCAAGGGCATCGCCCCAGTTGGCGAAGTTGACAGCTTGTCCACAACAGTTGACAGGCCCTTGCAGGTTCAAACCATGGCCAAAAAGAAAGCTTCGACCGGGGCGAAGACAAAGGAAAAACGGTCGTTCGAGGATCGCCACGCTTCCACACAGGCGCACATCGACTGCATGCGCCCACCCGCTGCGTCGAACTGGTCCCGCGCGTCCCTACGAAACGGTACCTTATTGGTCAAATGAGAGGTTGACTGCCCAAACAGATGCTGTACAATGCCTAGACGAGCCACTCGACACGAACAAGGACGATTCCGCAATGACAAGTAGCAACGGCACGTTCAAGCATCATCGGAACGCAACGGCGCCGAACGGCGCGGTCAACAGCAACGGGACTGCTAAGTCGATTCAGAACGGGACCACACCCACATCGACGACGACATACGAACCCATCAGTAGCGTGTGGGAAGGCAGCGATGCCGATCTTCTCGATGCGCTGCTCAACTTCTATCCGAGCATCAATCCTCATCCGATCCTTGATGCCACCTACAACACCGGCCGAATCTGGAAGGGCTCGAAGCGCAAGGTCGTGTCCATGGATATCGACCCGCGCTACGAACCGGACATCGTCGCTGACAATCGGGTGATGGCAGGAGTCCGCTCGAATCGGTTTGGCGTGGTGGTCTATGACCCGCCGCACGTTGGGCCGCAGGGCCGCGATAAGAGCGTCAAGCGCTTCGATGTGGACTTTGGCGCGCACGTCGAATGCGGCAAGGAACATGGCTGGACGCTCAGCTACCTCTATCCGCCATTCCTCAAACAGGCCAAGCGAGTGCTGAAACCCGAAGGTCTGCTGCTCGCCAAGATCACTGACATGGTGAACAGTCACCGCTCGCGCTGGGCGCATTGCGATTTCATGCGAATGGCGGAGGAAGCGGGATTTACCGTCTGCGATCTCATCGTGAAGATTCGCACCGGTCCGATGGTGTCCAACAAGTGGAAGCAAGCGCACCACGCCCGAAAGCGACACTGCTTCTGGATCATCTGCCGTAACGGAACACGCTGTGAGCGCCAAGCGCCACCGCGCTCACGGGCGCTTCGGAAATAGATCGTCCCATCGACTCACCCGCTCAGTGCCCGGTCGTCCCTTGCCGGGCGCTTTGCTTCCAAACCCGCTTGCGTTCCATTCCGGATCATAATGAACCATCAGCGCAAACTCCGCAGCGAACACCCACCACTCACTGTCAAAGGTGAGATACCGGCAATGCATCTCTGCGCATGCGATGTTCTGTCGACTATTGATCTTCGAGTAATGCTCGTTCAACCGTGCCCGCAAGTCTCGTTTGCTTTTCATTGTTCCCCGTGATGCCTTCCCGATGTAGACCAATTCACCTTTGTAGTACAGCGCATATATCCCACTGGCTCGCGGCCCGACGTTCTTATCCAGCGGCAGAAGCGGGCTTTGCTCCAACGTCGCGACAGCCTGATCGCGAATACCACGATCGAGGTCGAAATCGAAGTAATGCGGATCGTCGGGGCTTGCTGGCTGTTCAGGATCGTTGGCCATGTTGGCCGACCAGTATACAGCGGCAGGTCAAACAGGTCGACAGGGTCGGCAGGCCCGATGTGGATGCGTTCGGCCACGCCATGCACCGCGACAGCCGCGAGCGCGGCTTCATGGTCGCATTCTGCTTCAGCCACGGTGCGGAAGCCGAGTGCGCCCGAACCTACAAACAAGACAAGCGAATCATCAAACTGCTCACCGTCCAGGAGATACTGGACGAGGAGCATGTTCAGAAAATGTGAGAAAGGTCGCCGCCTCAATGCCAAGCCAAGAAGAAGCAATGTCGTGCTGCCCGGTGTGCGATCGTGTTGACATTAAAGCGCGTCGGGTCGCATCTACGATCCCCCGGCAGCCAAATGGTGGTCTCGTGAACACGACACATAGCGATGACGGGTTTACTTCGATTGTCCCTCGTGCGGCCAGTTCGTGGTGACGACTTGTGACTGCGTAAACCTCAAGAGTCCGGGGATCCGGGCAGAGTGGAACAAGCATCATCTCTCCGCGCTTCTTCGTGAGCAGGCAATCCGTGGCCTACCACCGTTCTGGCTTCGGACTGGCATTATGAAGCCATATGGTGGACTCGACTTGACGACGCCAGTTGCGCCGATTGAAGTCGCAGAGTTGCTTCAACGGTGGCCGCGAACTGTCAGCGAGCGCATCGACCGCACGTTATGCAATTTTGCATCGCTGTCGGGGCATGGCGGTGCCCGCGTAACTATCGGGTCGACTGACGACAACCCCCTCGCATTTGCAGAGAGTGTCGGAGAAGCGATCTTTCACAGGGAAGCACTCGTTGAATTGAATTACGCAGAGGTACGTTTTGAAGATGGCAACCCTGATTGTGAAGTGCGCGTAACGCCGAAAGGGTGGGAGCGGTTCGAGGAGCTGACGCGCGGCAAGAGCGATCAGCACAATCCGGTGTTTGTTGCGATGTGGTTCGGTGGAGAGGAACAGAAGCAGGCGATGGACACCGCGTTTCAAGAGGCGATTCATCCGGCAATTGAAAATGCCGGATACAAGGCGGAGCGCGTTGACCTCGTCCACCACAATGATTGGATCATGGACAAGGTTCTCGGAATGATCCGAGTCGCCCCCTTCGTTGTGGCTGATTTTACGGGCCATCGCAACGGCGTGTATTTCGAGGCGGGTTTCGCTCGTGGTTTAGGCACACCGGCGATCCACACATGCCGAGCCGGAGAATTGAAACAGGCACATTTTGAATACCAAGCAACTCAACCACGTGACTGGGGAAACTGTCGAAGAACTTCGAGAGAAGCTCTACCACAGGATCGTCGGCAGTATCGGTAAAGGCCCGTATCCGCCGCGCAACTTGTAGCCCCGGGCCGGGTGGCGTGGTTCATGCTGTAGGAACACGCGAGATTTCTGCTCTGCAGCAGTCAGCGAGTGGCGTTCCACCCGCTCCCCGGCCACCAGTGCCTTGGCGAGATGATCCTCGACACCTACGACTGGCTGCGATCGCTGATGACGAGCAGCGCCTGACACAGCAGCACTTTGAGTCAATGCACCATGCTCAACTCTATTGTTGAAGGTCTCCCATCTCTATTTAAGACTGGGAGATCTTGATGCGCTATGCGGAAATCTTGATTGGACAGGTGCCACTCGAGATTTGAGACTCCCGCACCAAGATTTGAGACTCTCAAATCTTGATGAGCAACTCATAAATATATATTTGAGCTTGGCAAACAAAGATTTTCCAGTCTCAAATGACAGGTGGAGAGTGATATTTTTATATTTCTTTGCATGATCCAGTCAAGACGTACCCCACATTCGACGATCAACTGTGCAGCCAGCTGATTCACCAAACGTTTTGATGCGTCGTTGCTGGACCTTCGTTTCACTTTCTGGAGTAACAGCAATGGCCGAATCGTTCCCACCCACTCGTGACGCTGACCTGCTTTTATGGTCAACTTCGTTCGCAACCAAGATCAATGCGCTGCAGCCGGCTGGTGCCTATGGCCTCACGCCTCAGCAATGCACAGATTATCAGACTGCCAATGATTTGTTTGCATCAAAGCTGGCGCTCGCAGCGAGCACAGCAAGCAACTCAACGCAAAATGTAATTGCGAAAGCCGATGCCCGAGAGGCACTGGTCGCAATGGCACGCGCGCTGGTCGCAATCATTCAATCCAATCCCGCGACCACCAACGAGGAGCGCGCCCATCTTGAGATTCCCGTGCGCGATGCCGAGTACACGCCAGTTCCCCCGCCAGATACTGCGCCTGTCCTGACCATCGAAGATACGTTTGGAACATACATCGACATTCGGCTGCGCGATCTTGCTGCGCCCGATTCACGTGGCAAACCCGCAGGCGTTGCAGGTGCAACCATCTTCAGCGCGTTTGGCATCACTGCTCCTGATCTTGCCGATGTTGAAGCGTGGACATTTCGTGGCAACGTTACACGCACACTGACAACGCTCGACTTTGCAGGCGCTGCTTCAGGTACAACTGCCTGGCTCACTGCGTTCTGGTATAACTCAAAGGGTGAATCAGGCCCGCCAACACAGCCAGTGAGCGTGCAGATTCCCGGCCAGGCTGCTCAACAGTCTTCGCAGAATCTGCAGTTCCCCGAAGGTTTGCAGGAAGCTGCGTAACGCACAAC
>JBPCKF010000055.1:0-38767 GCA_051004555.1 Phycisphaerales bacterium
TCAAGGTCAATCGCATAGAACATGAAGCCGCTCTCAGGGGTGTTTCCTCGCATGGCACACTATTCGCGCCATCACCGTCAGCGGTTGCGCGATTCTTCATGATTTTAGTCGTTTTGCAGCGTCCTGCTAGGGCGATTGCATTCGACAGCGCATCGGTCGAGTTCACAATTATTCGAACGGGAACATCAGCGGCGCAATGAATGTTGTCAGTCCCGCGAAAAGCAGCGTGATCGGCACGCCCAGTCGCAGAAAATCGCTGAAGCGATACCCGCCCGGGCCGTACACCATCAGGTTGGTCTGATACGAAATCGGCGTCATCAGATTGGTACCAGCAGCAATGATCAGCGTAAGCACAAACGGCTCAGGATTCACATCCATGCCCTTCACTGTGAGCATCGTGATCGGAAACATCAGCACCGCCGCGCCGTTATTCGTCACGAACTGTGCGAAGACTGAGGTCAGCAGAAAGATGATAAACAGCACTGCATGCGGACCGAAACCGCCCACAACGTTCAACATGGAAGTGGCAATCGCCTCCGCTGCGTTCGTGGCCTTCATCGCTTCGCCGATGCCGATGGCTGCGCCGATGACTGCGAGAATGTTCCAGTGAATACTGGCCCGAGCGACTGTGCCGGTCACGCAGCGCGTGCCGATCATGAGCATGGCTGCAAAGAACGCACTTGCAAGCGGGTGCAATCCAAAGGGCTGCACCGCAAGCATAACGATGAGCAGCCCAAGAATCGTCAGCGAGAGCCAGGCCCGCTCGTGGCGAATCTGCCTGGCACCTTCGACCGCGGACACCAGATAAAAGTCATCACCATTCCGGTGGGCCTCAACGAAACCGCTGTGCGCGACCAGCAACAAAGTGTCGCCCGGCTGCAGGCGAATGTCGCCAATCTTGCGATCGATCTGATGGCCCTTGCGCGCGACTGCAACGATGGCTGCGTTGTATGTGGTTCGAAACCTGGTTTCGCGGACCGTGCGACCCACAAGTGGCGAGCCGTGGGAAACCACAGCCTCAACCGTCTGCCGACCAGCAGCTGGTCCTTCCACCTTGTGGACCTGATCAGTCGCAGGAACAAGCCCGCGAATCTTGCGAAGGTCGACGACCGAATCGAGCACTCCTGCAAAGGAGAGGCGATCCTCAGCTTCCAGTGTCGTCCCGGGCCCGACAGCCATCATGGTCTCGCCGCGTCGTTCAATCTCCGTGAGAAACAGGCCTGGCAGATGACGCAGTCCGGCTGCTTCGATCGTCTTTCCCACAATGGGCGAGCCCGGTTCGATCATCATCTCAACAGAGTATTGACGACGATCGTCAAGACTCGCCAGCGCAGGCTTGCGAATCGGCAACAGCCAGCGCGACGTCAGAATTACAAACAGCGTTCCCACAATCACCGCTGGAACCCCAATCCCAGCCATCCAGTAAAACTGATGATTCAACTGCCTTTGGGGTGAAAGGCCGAACGTGCTCAGCCAGCCTTCACCGGCCGCCTGGGCTCGCTCGAGTTCAGAGAGATACAACTCGTTGAGCGTGATGTTCGAGCTGGTGCCGATCATCGTGCACAGCCCGCCGAAAATCGCTGCATAACTCAAAGGCAGGAACAGTTTGGATGGACTGATCCTGAGCTTCTTCGTCCAATCTGAAAGAATCGGCAGGTAGATCGCAACGATGGGTGTGGTGTTCATGCATGCGGACATGAATGAAACAGGCGCCATCAGGCGCAGCTGAGCGCCCGGCAACGATTTTGGTCGTCCCAGCAATCGATGGGCAAGCATTTCCATGCCGCCGGTTTCTTCAAGGCCAGCTGCGACAACAAACATCGCCCCAATGATGAGGACAGCTGGATGGGCGAAGCCGCGCACCGCGTCAACCGGATCGACAATGCCGCACACCATCAGCAGGGTAAGCCCGCCCACCATGGCAACATCCGTGTTGATGCGATTGGTCATCAACGCTCCCATGACCAGCCCGATTACGCCCAGCGTAAACCAGCCCTGCCAGGGCATTGTAAGAATCGTCATCTGTGCAATGGCGAGCATGTGGCCAATCTAACTATAGGGCGTTTTCACTTCAACCGGCAAACTCGTCGTGTTTGTCAGCGCAGCGGATGAGCGTGGGTTGGGAGGTATTCCCCCCCCAAATCCTCTTGCGCTCTATTCTCTCGGCACAGGAACTACTCTGTCTGCAACTTCCCATAGCGATCATCCAGCATCAGCAGCGCGCTGCGGTCGTTGCCAGCAGTTTCCAGCAGGCCAACGGCTTCTTCGCCCCACTGTTCTTCCTCGACCTGTTCAGTGAGAAACCACTGAAGAAATGCCTGCGTTGCGTAATCTTTCGATTCGACAGCCACTCGATAACACTCATTGATCGAGCGGCTGTTGGCACGCTCGCGTTCCAGGGCAGCCTTGAAGACATCGATAGGCGATCCAAACGCCATGTTGGGCGCTTTGATTTCGCGCAGCGAAACCTCGCCGCCACGATCGAAAATCTGATCGAAAAACTTGAGCGCGTGCATGCGCTCTTCATCAGACTGTCGTCGCATGAAGGCTGCAAAACCTTTGAGGTTCTGCGATTCGAACCACGCGGACATGCCCAGGTATTCCTGTGATGCGGTTTGCTCTTCGTTGAGCTGATTGTTGAGGACGGTCTGAATTTCGCCTGAAATCATGGTGTGTGGTACTCCGTCTTGAAGGTTGCTACGCACATCCGAACGTGGTCGTGCCGGCGGCGTGAGAGTCACATTCTATGGCGCTGCAGGATGCCACTGTTTGACGATGATTACCCGCCGATCGATGACATGCTGCGGGCCGGCTGCGAGAAGTTGGCGCTGCTGATGCCGTGACCAGCCTGTTTGGTCCAGACCGCATCAATCAGGAAGCGCTGCAGCTGTTCGTTGAGCGCAGGGCTCGAATGCGATCCATCCGCTGAGCGCAACACTGTTCGCACATCCCATTCCTGATGACTGAACAGACACGGCCGAACTTTGCCATCTGCTGTAATACGCAGGCGACTGCACGCTCCGCAAAATGGCTGGGTGACCGGCGCAATGAGGCCGATGCGTCCCGGCGCGCCATCTGCAAAGCGGTAGTTCATTGAAGTGCTGGCATGTTCCTCGTGCTCCTCACGCACCATCGAATAGCGCGCAGAAATCGCGCGCAACATTTCATCCGCTGAAACAACACGATCGCGCGACCAGGCTCGACTCGAGTCCAGGGGCATGAACTCGATAAATCGCATATCCACTGCCTGTTCGCGGGCAAATGTCGCAAAATCCACCAATTCGTCATCATTGAAGCCGCGCATGATGACAGCGTTCACTTTCAGCGGCTCAAGACCCGCAGCGCGGGCTGCTGCCAGAGCGCGCACAAGTCGATCGGGCGTGCCATCACGACTGCGCGTGATCTTCTGCGCTCGAACAGGGTCGAGACTGTCGAGACTGAATGTCATGCGATCAAGACCAAGCGCGCGATATTTCTTCGCGCGATCTTCTGTGATTCGCGATCCATTGGTTGTTATCGACAGATCGAACTGCGGGGCGCTATCCGGCTGTCGCAACAGATGAATATCCTGAATAAGCGCATCAAGTTCCGAATACAGCGTCGGTTCGCCACCCGTCAAGCGGATCTTGGTGATGCCGAGGCTGATGCATGCACGGACGATCGCAAGATATTCCTGCCGCGTGAGCAGTTCACTCTTGGGCATATAGCGAAAGTCCGGATCCATGCAGTAGACGCAGCGGAAGTTGCAGCGATCCGTCACGCTCAGCCGAACATCTCGAATGGTGCGGCCATGGCTGTCAAAAAGTCTGCCCGGGCGAATCGCTGTCCCGGGCGCTGCGGGCGGCAACGCGGGGATTGACGATTTCGGCTGAATGATGGGCAGAGCAGTCACAGCAGCGCCGGTGTTCCTTTCTTTACAATTCGATCATCGTCATGTCGCTGACAGCAGCGGACTCTTCGCGGGGCAGATGCACATCGCCAGCGAAAACAACAAGTCCATGTCGATCAGCCATGTCGCGCCTCGTCATGGCTGCGTTAAATCGTGGCGGTTGAACGCCCTGGTACATGGCTGCCAGGTCAAGCCCGATCTGCGATTCACTCTTACAATAGTCGATCGGCTCAATGGCGCGCTCGAATGCCTGCAGGCGATTGTTCACATTCTCAAATGTGCCTGCCTTTTCCGCAAATGTTGCTGCGGGCAGAATAATATCCGCCCTTTCACACAATCGCGATCGCAATGTGTCGATTAATACCACGCATTCCGCATCAGCAATCGCTGTGAGCAGATCATCAGTCGCCCAATCGCTGGGATAGTTTCCGGTGAGAATCACTGCGGCTGTGCCAGGCAGTTTCTTGAGAAACTTCTTATATGGAAGAACAGACCCTGCAATCTTGTTCAGCACGCGAGTCACGCCCCGCGCGTTGGGCGCCTTTTCTGCGTACAAGGTAAATCCATCCGCAAAGGTTTTATCTTCGCCTTCAACAGGAATCGGCCCGACTCCGAAAATAATATCAGAGTGAATATCAAGCAGCGCACGTCCCAGCAGATATGCATCTTCGCACGACAGCATCGGACTGATCAGCGCTGCCAGACTGCCGTTGCGGGCAAAGACGCCATCGAGACGCGATTTCACGGCTCCCAGCGCTGCCAGCCATGCATCACGAGCCTGCGCCGGGGCAAACTCGCCACGCCCCTTGATTACTGGCATGGTGAGACGATCATCAGAATGAACGAAGTCGCAGCCATAACGCACTTCATCAGTAATCCACCAGGTGTTGACTTCAAGATTGGTGCGCGGCTTGATGCGATAGACGCGACCATCGTTATGTTCCACCCAGATGTTGTCGCCCGAGGCAGTGAGTGGATCGATCGATGCAGCCTGTTTCAGGAACCACACACGCTGCGCAAAGAGAAAATTCTTATCAAGCAGCGCTCCAACCGGACAGATGTCGATCACATTGCCGGAAAGTTCGTTGTTGACAGGGTTTCCTGGAAAGATGTCGATCTGCGCTGTCGATCCGCGTCCATCGACAATGAGTTCATTCGTCTCAGTGACTTCGCGACAGAAGCGCACGCAGCGGGTGCACATGATGCAGCGATCGGAATAAAGCAGCACATGATCGCCCACGTCTTTTTTCGGCTGCTTGTTCTTGGCTTCCTGAAAGCGCGAGTTGGAACGCCCATATTCATATGAATAATCCTGCAGATAACATTCACCAGCCTGATCACACACCGGGCAATCAACGGGGTGATTAATCAGCAGATATTCCATCACAGCCTTCTGATTGGCAACCGCTTTGGGCGTGGTGGTGAACACATGCTGTCCGTCGCCAGCGGTGGTCTGACAGGTGGGAAGCAGTTTGGGAATGGCTTCAAGCTTGTTGTCGTTGCGGGGATTGGGCGCGTGCACCTCAGCCAGACAGATGCGGCAGTTGGCAGGGATCGACAGCCCGGGGTGATAGCAGTAGTGCGGAATTTCGATGCCGTTGGCAAGGGCCACCTGCAGGATGGTCTGCCCCTTCTCGAATGGGAACGGCTGCCCGTTGATGGTGATCTCTGGCATGGGAGAGGATGATAGCAGGTGTTGAACCCGCAGCGGCTGTTCCGCTCGCTCGCTAATCGTTCGCGCGGATGCCGCTCGTCAAACTTCGCGTCCTGACTTCCACCGCGATCTTCTCGACAAACTCATCCAGTGGGACCGCGCCAATGTCACCCTCACCCAGAACCCGCACCGAGACTGCACGGGCATCTCTATCGCGGCCGCCAACCACGAGCAGGTATGGCACCTTGAGTTCCGAACCGACCTTGATTTTCGCCTGCACACGATCATCACCTGCATCAACGCTCGAACGAATGCCACGCGAGCGCAGCAGTTCGTTCACTTCATTGGCATAGTCGAGAAACTTCTCGCTGATGGGAAGGACGCGCACCTGCTCGGGCGCAAGCCAGGTTGGAAATGCGCCTTCAAAATGCTCGATCAACACTCCCATGAAGCGCTCCATCGACCCGAAGGGAGCGCGGTGAATCATCACCGGCTGATGGGGCGCGTTGTCGGGTCCGATGTAGGAAAGCTTGAATCGCTGCGGCAGGTTGTAGTCGACCTGCACCGTGCCAAGCTGCCATTCGCGCCCGATGACATCCTTCACGACAAAGTCGATCTTCGGTCCGTAAAACGCAGCCTCGCCGGGCTCTTCAGAAAACGGCACGCCCAACGTTTTGGCAGCGTCGCGACAGGCGTGTTCAGCCTTGTCCCAGTTGGATGCTTCACCCACATACTTGGATGAATCCGGATCGCGCAGGCCGACGCGCACGCGATAGTCGGTCAACCCCAGCGTGGTGAGAACAATCTTGACAAGGTTCAGACAGCCGCGAACTTCATCAGCCACCTGATCATCGGTGACGAAAAGATGAGCATCATCAACCGTGAAGCCGCGCACGCGGGTCATGCCGGTGAGTTCGCCAGATTGTTCAAAGCGGTAAACAGTGCCGAACTCGGCGAGGCGGACGGGCATGTCTCGATATGAATGCGGCTGCGAATCGAAGATTTTGATATGGTGCGGACAGTTCATGGGCTTGAGCATGAAGCCTTCGACCTCGCCCTGACTCAGGCGATTGGCAAGATCAGCGCAGGAACACCCTTCGCGCGCAAGCGCATCGATGCGGTCGCGCTCGATCAACGGCGGAAACTGACTGTCTGCGTAATACGGGTAATGCCCGCTGGTCTTATACAACTCGAGGTTGCCAATGTGGGGCGTGTAGACAAAGTCGTATCCAGCTTTGATGAGTTCTTCACGAATGAACTCTTCGAGTTCGCGCCGGATCACTGAACCGCGCGGGGTCCACAGCACCAGACCCTGGCCGACGGTTTCATCGATGTGAAAGAGGTGCAGGCGCTTGTTGATGGCGCGATGATCGCGCTGCTTGGCCTGTTCCATGCGGTCGAGATACGCATCGAGCTGGGCCTGATCTGCAAAGGCAGTGCCATAGACGCGGGTGAGGCTGTCGGACTCTGCATCGCCATGCCAGTATGACGATGCAAGAGACATGATCTTGAACGCGCCGATGCGGCCGGTCGATGGGACGTGCGGCCCCATGCACAAATCTTCCCATGCTTCTGATGCATTGCGACCTTCGGGAAGTGGACCGGTGACATACCAGCTCAGCGATCGGGCTCCGCCATCAATGGCGCGCTTGGCATTATCAACCTTGTACTTGCTGGCTTCTTCGACAAGTTTGTGCATGCCCTCGCGGACGGGGAGCTCATAGCGCGAGAACGGCCGATCTTCCGCAATGATCTTCTGCATCTCGGCTTCGATGGCAGCAAAATCATCGGTCGAGAGGGCCCGATCATCCGGAAACGCAATGTCGTAATAGAAGCCATTGTCGACAGGTGGGCCGTAGACAAGTTGGGCCATGGGCACGATGCGCTGGATCGCTTCTGCCATGACGTGTGCGCAGGAATGGCGGACCAGGAAGAGTGCATCATCTGAACTCGATCCATCACGATTCTTTGCAGTGACGATGGCAAGCGAACAGTCGTTCTCGATCATGAAGTTAAGATCGCGCAGTTCGCCATCGATGCGGGCGCCGATGGCAGCTTTGGCCAAGCCAGCTCCGATTGAGGCTGCAACGTCGCGCGCGGAGACTGCGTGGTCGAACTCGCGAACCGAACCATCTGGAAGTGTGATACGCGGCATGGCGTAGTTTAGCGGGTGGGCCTGCGCGAGATGCCCGCCCCACGATGCCCGCGAGATGCCCGGCGATGCCCCACACTGCCCCACGATAACAAGTTCGCGCGTACCATCTTCTCACCATGCCTGAGCGGACTGATGAAGAGCTGATGCGGGACTACCGCGAGGGTGATGAAGACAGCCTGGCGATGATCATTCATCGTTACCGGAACGAGCTGTTGCACTTTCTCATCCGCTTTCTGGGCAGCAGAGCCGCAGCTGAGGACGTCTTTCAGGAAACCTTTCTCCAGATTCACCTCTCGGCTGACGCCTTTGACATCGAACGGCGATTCAAACCCTGGCTTTTTACGATTGCTGCGAACAAAGCAAGGGACCACCATCGTAAGAACTCACGCCGGTCGGCTCTTTCACTGAACGCAGCGATCGGCGATTCGGAAGATGGTGGGGGTGTGATCGACCTGCTCGATGGCAGCCTCCCCAGTCCCGAGTCGCCCATCCTTGACAGTGAACGCAGTCGGCTGGTGAAAGATGTCATCGACACGATGCCCGAGCACCTGCGCGAGATACTCCTCTTGAGTTACTTTCACCGCATGAGTTACAATCAGATGGCAGATGCGCTGGAGATTCCGCTCGGTACCGTCAAGAGTCGCTTGCACAGTGCAGTGGCGCACTTTGCCCAGGCGTGGCGGACAGCAGCAGCGGCCAGCCAGAATGGTTTCAACGACAAGGAAGCTACATGAGCGTTTCACGAGATGGATTGCAGTTGTCGCAGGCAGATCAGATGCTTTTCGACCGATTGGCTGAGGCCGGCTTTGATCCAGATGCTGTCGAGGCAGGCAACGCCACAGAGCAGCAGCGCCTCGTCGCGATCACACGATTACTCAACCTGCTGGAAGATTATCCGGTTGATGATGCGGAAGATGTTCTGATCCACGCAACCATCGCTCGCATTCATCGGACTGATGCATCAAGACACGTCCTCGCTGCGATCGGGCCTGATGATACAGAAGCGTCCGAAGGTTCACAGCGGCGACTGATCCGCCTGCCTGATTTCCTCTCCATCGCTGCGGTGCTGCTGCTGGGCGTGAGCGTTGCCTGGCCAGTGCTTGGCATGTTGCGGCAGCGCAGCATTGATGCAGGATGTGTCAACAACCTCAGAACGCTTGGCAGCGCACTTGAGTCATACGCCCGCAGCAACAACGGCAACATTCCCATGGCTGTTGCAGGATTTGGGCCAACCGCGTCGCAGGTTGCCCGCTGGGTCGATCTTGCACCGCTCACAGAGCAGGGCTATTGCCCCGAGGGACACGCCAACTGTCCCGGCCACACCGAACGCATGGGGTACAGCCGCCAGGTTGTAACAGCCGATTCCAAGGTTTCGTGGTTTACCACACAATCCGCGGATACCTCGGTTCTTGGCGATCGCAATCCCATCATTGATGCCCGAGCGCTGGGCGATCGCATCGATCCATTTGCCAACTCGCGCAATCACCGCGGCCGTGGACAGAACCTGCTGCAGGGCGACAACAGTACCATCTGGCTCGAGGTGCCCTATCAGACTGAGAACGACAACATCTGGCTGATCGATGGACAGTCGGACTATCAGCCCGGCGCAGTCCCCGATTCCGAGCACGATGTGTATCTGACGCACTGATACGAGCGAGATTCATTCAATCAAAGCGTCGTGGACGAGCGGCTTCACCAAAGACCGTGCCATGCAATACCTCTGGGGTGCGCGCTATATTGATGACATCGTGATGCACCGCGAAGACCATGACGGCGACCGATTCAATCCGTGTGGCGCTTACTGCGTGCGCGGCTCGGTTGCGGTTTACTCATGCTTTCGGTTGTTGAACACATGCTGGATTGCGCGCAGGACTTCGCTGATGGCGGTGCGGTAGCGCGGCTCGAATACGCCCAGTGGCGTCATCACAGACCAATCCGAAATCTGATCACGCTGAATCGGAACCACATCATCCTTGTTGAGTTCTGATGTGAGTTGCGGCTGTTCGAGCACTCGGCAGACCGCGACATCATTCTCGAATCGAATCGCTTCCATCCAGAGGTGCTCCATGCGGGCTTCGCTTCTGGAGTCGTCTTCGACCGCAAAGCCGGCTTTCACCAGGAATCTGACGGGAGCAGTGTCGAGTGAATCCATCGCGTCGCCGAACATCCGCCGCGCGTCTGCGAAGGCCATCGCAAACTCGGGCCACGTTGCTCGGGCCAGGCGTGCTGCCCGCTCAGCAGCCATGGAGTTTCGATAAAGCGGACAGGTTCCTTCGCTGATCGAGTTCAGCAGGTCGAGCGGAGCGTTCCATTGCGCGGGTTGCTCGTCTGCGACGCGCTTGTCAAGCGGCTCGCAGATGATGGCGCGCACGCCGCCGTGGGGTGGCGGACCGTCCTCATCACCCACAGGTGAAGAATCTGGCTCTGCGTAAACCTGTTCATCTGCCTGCTGACGCATCGAGAGCGAAGCGGGGGCGTCGGCCGGCAACTGTTCAGCCACAAGTTGCCATGGCTGCAGCACGACTTCATCGTTGTCGGAGATTTCAAACGCACTGCCCGGCTCGGGGATCGACGAACTTTCGAGCATGTGTTCGCAGATGGTATCGATCAACGCTGTTGCAGCCTCGACCAGCCGCCAGGGCACATCAATCATCTCGATATCGGGTTTGAAAAATCGCTGCAGCCCGTGCGTATGAATCCAGACAAGCGCCTCAGGATCGGGCTCTTCATCGCCATAGCCGGGCGGGACGCCATCCTCTGCTGCGAGCACGGTATGCACTGCAAAGACACACTCGCAGCCGGGATCGACATCGACATCCACAAACATCTCGCGCAGGGTGGTTTCGGGAAAGACGCGCGTCGACACCACATCGAGAATCAGCGGGGCTTCGGGAAACGCCAACGCCAGCATGCGCAGGAGTCGGGTAAACGCTTCCACCGGCTCGCTGGGGTTCAGAATTGTTTCGACGCCAATGACAAATCCGCACGCAGCGGTCTCTTCCTCGAAGTTTTCGAGCGGTTGGGCAGGCTCGACCCAGACAACGATGGGCGCGACGTCATCACCAGGCGCCATCACGCACATCCACTCGATGCCATCACCCTCTGCATCGGGGACGTCGCCCATCACTTCGCTTTCGCCGGGCGCTGCTTCAGCCAGGCGCGACAACACTTCGGTCTGTGTCGGCGGGTGTTGATCGGGCCAGAATGTAATGAAGATCGAGGGGGTGACTTCGTTCACCTCCCATGCGGATTGACTGGGTGGCGAATCATCGCCTTGCATCGCGTCATCATCAGCGTGTCTGTTCATCGGGCAGCCGCCACTGCGACCATCGGCACCGGCAGAAGCAGATCGGGGCGCAACGGGTTCGTTCGCTCGCGCTGTTGATGGGCAGCAACTGCCGATTGCAACAGCATGCCAAGCAACATGGCCAACAGCGGCAGGAGCGTCAACAGCAGCGCGACCACTGCACTGATGGCGCGAGCCGCGTGCGCCTCTTCCCAGGCGCGATCAAACGCGGTCTGCTCATCAAGAATCTGATCGATCACGCCCCGCAATGCTGCAACGTCGCGAGCATCAGTTTCGATGATATACAGACATTCGCGGTTGTGAGGAGCATCATCCGCATCAGGCAACTGTTCGCACCGCGCATCAAACTCCATTGCGAGCAGTGTCAGCACCAGCGATTGAGCATCGTGCATGCTGCAGGTGCGGTAGAGTTCGACCCATGATGGTGTGGGGGGTGCCATCATGTGATTCTAGCAGGGATGTGCTGAGATCACGCAACAATTCCATCAGGAAACGCTGCGCTGATGAACACACAGCTACCCGCGTTGACGCAGGCGAAGCGTGATCGTTCCATCCTCGTGGACAGCGAGTGTTGTGAATGATCCATCATGACTGCTCTGTGCGGCGGGGCCATCGATGTCGAACGCTGATCCTGCAACAACAATTTCGGCTCCCGCGCTGACGCCGGACGTCTTGAGAATCAGCGACGGTTTGTCAGCCGTCGCCACCGTGACGATGCATGAAGTGATGTTCCTCAGCCGATGCAGCCAGGGAAGATCTTTCGCGGGTTGAATCAATGGCGCGATGACAATCTCGTTCGCAGGCGAACGCGTATGCCGCACCGGGCCGATGACGAGTTGCGAACCTTGATCATCGCAGGTGGCGTTGCGCACCTGCCAGCGTGAGCCGACTTCGCGGATGAGCCAGGAACATGGCTGGGCATTGCTGCGATCAACCGTGAAGCGTTCATACATGTCGCCGGGTATTCCCATCACGACACCCGCTGCTGCTGATCCTGAAACGGGCAGACTGTGGCGCTCCGCGCCTGCATGAATGGTGAGAGTATCCGCGACTGCAGTTTCACCTGGCAGCGCATCAATCTCGAAGGCGTGCACTCGAATCTCTTCGCCAAGGCCGGGAAACACTGCTTCGACATTCATCTGCAACTGCGGCAGCGTAGGCTGGGAAGGGTCGAACGCGCCTTCATCCGCAAGCGGGTCGTAGAGCGTCCGCGCAGCTGTTGACTCCGGGACAGTGAAGATGTGTTCCACTGCGTGGCGGCCGGCCGCGAGTTTCATGGTCTCGGCTTGCTCAAGATGGCGCTTCTCGCCATACTGATCCCATACTTCAAGCGTGAGCGTCAGCCGGCGTGTTGCTTCAGCAGTTTCGATATCAAGGCGAACGCGGTAGCGCTGCCCGGGCGCGCAACGAAAATATGTGCTTTCCGCGCGACGCTGGCCGGGCGCCTGAAGCCTGGGCGGTTTCTGATCGGGATCCGATCTCACGCTGCGAGCCCGCACGACAAACATGCCATCGTTCCAGTACCAAGACAGGTCGTCACTTGGTACGTCCTTTGGCGAAGGCGACATGCTGTAGCCGGGTAAGAGCAGCGTTGCTTTTTCATCGCTCGAGAATCGCTCGCGGTACACGTTCAAATCGCTGTTTTCATTGATGCGCAGTGCACCTGCGTGGGTACTTGCCGGAGCAGTCACATGCAGTGTTCGCTGGGTTGGCCTGCTGATGTGCCTGGCAACTTCAATGCGGCGGCCGGGCGCCATGCGACCGACGCCGTATGACACAGCGGGCAACGCGGCGTCATCCAGACCTGTGGCATGCGCGAGTGACTGATGCAGGTGTGCCTGCTCGGCGACGGCATCAAACCAGCGATCCTTGGTGAGGTTGTACGCCCGCACACGCACCTGCTGTGGCGTCACTTCCAGATAGATTCCTCCCAGGTCGCCCCGCTCGGGCAGCGTGTCGGGCGGCACGAATCCGCCAAACCTCCCATTCGAGACATACAGCCGATTATGCTTCTTCACCACCTCAAAGTTGTGATTGTGGCCATGCATCCACGCAAGCACCGCGGGATGCGAATCGAGCAGGCGAAAAACATCCTCGCTGTTCCACGTCTGGCGATAAACCTGATCCGCACCGAACGATGTCGTCCCCAGAAGCGAGTTGTGACTGAGCACAATCACTGCCTTGTCGCGATTGACTGCAAGATCAAGCGCTGCCCATTCCAGCGATTCTTCCGACACATATGACATCTGATGCAACTGTGGCAAGACCAGGAAATGAATGTTCCGCACATCAAAGCTGTAGTACGGCCGAGCCATGACGCTTGCCTGGGCGCAGGTCTGCTGCTCGGGATCTTCATCGCGATGCCAGACATCGACTTCGTGATTGCCTGCCACAAAGTGGAAAGGCAATCTGCCACATCCGTTGGCGACAATTTTCACCCAGTTGCGGCGATCCTCTTCAGTCGCGTAGTTGTGATGCCCGTCGCCGGAATCGATAAAGAGATCAAGATCGGGGAAGCGCTCAAAGATTCGCTCCATCATGCGCTGCTGAACATCGGGGGACGGTTGAAGATCATTCGTCCAGCCGAAGTGGGCATCGGAAACAATAAAGGCCCGCAGCGAGGGAGAGCCTCTGCCTCGCCTCGGCACAGCTGGCTCGCCTCGTTCCAAAGCCGACGGTCCGCAGCCAACATGCTGCAGCAACACAGCCCCGCCCGCAAGCACGGTTGTCTTGCGCAGGAACTGACGTCGCGAATACCGCCTGCTGCGTTGTGACTTGCTCATCGTACTACCCGAATGCAGGGCACCCGCCGCGAGTCAACGGGTGGCCAGGAGTTCAACTTCGAAAATCAGCGTCGCTTTGGGAGGAATCACGGGCGGCCGACCGGCTGCACCATACGCCAGGGTATAGGGGATGATCAGACGCCGCTTGCCACCCACGCGCATGCTGCCCACGCCTTCGGTCCAGCCGGGAATCACGCGGTTGAGCGGAAACTCGATGGGCTGTCCACTGTCAACTGAACTGTCAAACTTCGTCCCATCATTCAGCCAGCCGGTGTAATGCACTTTCACCGTTGAGGTCGGCCCTTCGGGCATTTCGCCTTCGCCCACGACGATGTCGTAATACTGCAGGCCGGAGTCGGTGGTGGTTGGTTCGCCATTGGTCACATCATCGCTCACAATCTCGCCACTCGCTGCATCAACAACGATCTGGCGCTCAGTGGTTTTGTCGAAAAGAGTCACCACATACTGTGGCGTGGCTGTGTTGCTGTCATCCAGCCCAACCGCGCTGATGACTCCCTCAGGGTGGGCTTCATTCACGCGCGCAACCGCATCCCCAAGGGACACATTGAGTTGCGACAGCTTTGCGTGGACGACAGATGGTGACTCGGGAACTGCGGTGTAGTCCGGCTGCGGTGCTGGCTGCTGCAGGGCCGCTATTGAGACGCCCAGCATAATGGCTGCGCCTGCTGCGAAGAATGCCATGCGCGGGGCTGTAAAGAATGAGATTTTGTTCATCGTTCTGCCACTCCTGAAAATTCTAAACTCCCGGGATTGAGACTGGGAACCATGATAGCGCGGTGCCCCAAGACAGGCGTGCGACCGACGTTTCCGTATGGCGAAGTTGTGTGAATATACTGTCGTCGCGAAGCTCGCGGCTCGAACGCCGGTATCACATGAACTCAGCGTGACTCCCGAAACGGATGGCAGGAGACCATATGACCGATCCACTGGCCCAATCGTCAACACCATCATCCACCACCCCAGCTGCCGCCAACGGCCGTGATGCAGCCCTCGAAGTGGTCGACGCATTCGAGCGTTTACGAACTGAAGTGCACAAAATTATCGTTGGCCAGGATGAAGTGCTCACGGAACTACTGATTGCCCTGTTCTGCGGCGGACATGCGCTGGTGGTCGGCGTGCCGGGGCTTGCCAAGACGCTGCTGATTTCGACGGTGGCTCGCACGCTCAGCCTGGGATTTTCGCGCATTCAGTTCACTCCCGACCTCATGCCCTCAGACATGACGGGCACCGAAGTCATCGAAGAAGACAAGACATCCGGCTCGCGCGAGTTGCGTTTTGTGCGTGGTCCGATCTTCTCGAATGTGATTCTTGCAGACGAAATCAATCGCACGCCGCCCAAGACGCAGGCTGCGCTGCTCGAAGCGATGCAGGAACATCAGGTCACCGCAGGTGGCGTGCAACACAAACTCCCCGAGCCGTTCTTTGTGCTTGCAACACAGAATCCCATCGAGCAGGAGGGAACATATCCGCTCCCTGAGGCTCAGCTTGACCGCTTCATGTTCAACATCAGAATCAGTTATCCAAGCGAAGATCAGGAACTGCAGATCGTGCAGCAAACGACAGCAGATCACACCGCAACGCCGACGCCTGTGTTGAGCGGCGAAGATGTGCTTCGTATGCAGCATCTGGTCAGGCGCGTCCCGGTTGCAGATCATGTTGCCCGTTATGCCCTGCGACTGGTGCGAGCAACCCGCATCCGCGAAGCCAGCGAAAAGCCCGAAGTGGTGCGCAACTATCTCAGTTGGGGAGCTGGCCCGCGCGCCAGCCAGTATCTTGTCCTGGCTGCCAAGGCCAAAGCCATTCTCAGTGGCGATCTGCACGTCGCGCCTGATCACATCCGCGCGGTTGCCCTCCCTGTCCTGCGCCACCGCATCATCACCAACTTCAACGCAGAAGCAGATGGCATCACAACCGATGACATTGTGACCTCACTTCTCAGCTCAGTTCCAGTCGAGGGTACCGACCCAGCAACTGCGCGGCAGATGGACGCAGTGATGCGATAACCCCGCTACTTCGGCGAACGCGCTTGTGCGCTGCGGGAGATGGGTTGCACGTGTTGGCGCACTCGTTCGAGCATGACGGTTCCGATTCCAGCAATCTGGTCGAGTTCATCGATCGATGTGAACCCGCCGCGACGATCGCGCTCATCGAGAATGCGCTGGGTCAGCACGTCGCCGAGGCCGGGGATCAATGAAAGCTCCGCTGCGGTTGATGTATCGATGTTGAGTTGCAGAAGGGGCGCGTGCATCTGCTGCGTGGCTGGGCGCGGCGCGTTGCGGACGTGCATGATGAGTGTTATGCAGGCAGCCATCAGCACCAGCATCAGAGCACGCGCAGCGCCGGGCAGACTCGGAACGTGCATGACGCTGGAACTCGGACTCGAACTCTGCTCGGGCGCTGCGTTCATGAGGCCCGCACCGCGCCGCGCATCGGCAGTTTGAGTGGACCGAGCGGCTTGCGAAGGCGTCTGCGAACATCAATCATGGCCTGCAGTGCTGGCTTCTTGCGCCCCTCTGCATCGATGACGCCGATCGCGGGCACATGGTTGGCTGCGTGGTCGTACAACTCAGCCCACAGCACCGATTCGACATGCGGCTTTGAGAGTGCGATGCCCAGCATCTTCTTGATGAAGTTCGCCTGCACTTCCGGCGACCACGGCTGCTGCCAGTAGCCCGACTCGCCGGTGCCCACAGCGCTGGGCACGCCCAGTCGCGTGATGAGGACAGGCAGTTCGAGCATGAAGAAGCGGTCGAGCAAGTTGCTGATCTGCATCAGATCACGAGCGGGCAAACCGCGGCGATCGCCAAATGGAAGCTGCAGGCCGTAGCAGTCGATCTTGATTCCAGCCTGAGCGACACGATCGATGTACTGCATGGTGGGCATGGCATGCCGTTGCCTGGTCACGAACTCGCCGAACGGACAGACGATTTCCAGCATGATCTTGGAACGGCGAAGTTTCTCGCGCACCAGCAGACTCGCCATGCGCGTCAGGTCGAGCATCTGATCAGCGGTGAACTCGAAGTTGTCGTTGACATTGAGTCCTGCAGCGATGCTCCAGATGGAAACGACATTGCCATAGCGCATCACCACGCGCTCGACATGGTCGTACACCATGTTGCGGCAGGTGTCGTAATCATGCTGCCAGACGTGCATCCAGTCGGGCAGCGCTTCAGGCGAAAAATCGAGCAGCGGTCCTGCGATCACCGGCCTCTTGTTCTGTTGCGCAAACGCCAGCCAGCGATCGGTGGGACCCCAGTCGTACTGTGTTTCGGCAGGCTCAAGCTCGCGCCAGGGCAGTGGTACATAGAGCACATCAAACTCGCGTGCCAGCAGATCGGAGAATGGCTGGGGATCACGTTTGGTTGAGATGCGCGCTCCCATTGCAGTTCCACTTGCAGGGCGGGTTGCATAACGACGATGCAGCAGCACTTCCGCATGGGCCAATGCCAGGCGTTCGGTGGCATCGATCGCGTGCGCGATCGACTCTCTTCCGAAGCGATCCTTTTCGACACGGTCGCGCGCGTTCAGGCCGAGCGTAAACAGCTGCCGGGCACGCTCCCACTCCACCATGGCCGGATGATCGTTGGAGAGTTCGAACATCTGCCACTCTTCGCACTTTGCAAGAAACATTTTAATGCGATGACGCGCCAGTTCGTGTGACAACACATATGCCCGATCAGAGTCGGGGAGCAGACACGTCTGCAACATCAACACGCCCGCAGCGCCTGCGTCGTATTGCAACCCCAGGGCAAACGCGCCACTGCCGCGCCGTTGACAGCAGATGTGGCCATCTTCAAATGTCACCTCGCCCTCCAACCCGACATCATCTGGGCCAAGCAGGTGAGCATGCAACAGCAACCACTCGGTGGCTGGTCCAGCATCATCGAAGACCGCAAAGCGAAGCATGGTACGATCGGTTCTCCTTGTTCACAGCCATTTGAGATGTGGCTGCACCTTCCGCGTTCATTCTGACGGTTTCCCGGCGCATGGCAAGGGCAAGCGGCGATCAAACTGCGAAAGAGAGATATTCGCGCGCCCGCAATCAGTTGGGAAAATTGGTCGCATCATTCCCGGGGATGCAGTCCGATGCACAAACCAAACCCGAACAACGCATCGCATTGAGTCGCGCTGTCGATCGAAATTGCAGCGAGCGGAGAGATTCATCCCGTTGCTCACTCAGCGCTCTCCCTAGCTCTGTGGTGACTGATACACTCTGTGCATGAAACTCACAGAGCGCGCATCAGAAGCAACTCCTGCGACAACAGCCGTCCGCGAGACGCACCTCTCACTGCCCGGAAGGCGGCAGGGGAAAGTCCGCGATATCTATCAACTGCCAAGTGATGGCACCCAGACGCGCGGTAGTGGTGGCGGTCGTGATGTGGGTGGGGGGGCGGTGCTGATCGTCGCGACTGATCGCATCAGTGCATACGACGTTGTGCTGCCGACGCCCCTGCCGGGCAAAGGGAAACTGCTGACCGAGATCAGCGTGCAGTGGTTCAACTTCATCCGCAAGCTCAACATCATCGGCGATCATCTGATCTCGACCGATCCATCAGCGATTCCGGATCTCAGCGACGCCGAGTGCAAGCAGCTCGATGGCCGCATCATGATCGGGCGCGCCTGTCGCGTGATTCCCATCGAGTGTGTGGCCCGCGGGTACATCACGGGGTCGGGTTGGAAAGAGTATCTGGATACTGGCAGCGTGTGTGGCATCAAGCTGCCTTCCAACCTGCAGCAGTGTGATCAGCTTCCCCAGCCGATCTTCACACCCGCGACCAAGGAAGATGTCGGCCACGATGAGAACATCGACTTCGAGCGCGCCTGCAGTGTCGCAGGACGCGATGTGATGGAACGCCTGCGCGACATCACGCTGACGATCTACACCAAAGCAGCGGCATATGCACTGGAGCGCGGCATTATCATCGCAGATACCAAGTTTGAGTTTGGATGGGTGCTCGATGCAAAGGGCAACCCCACGGATGAGATCATTCTGATTGATGAAGTGCTGACGCCCGATTCCTCACGTTTCTGGCCGGCCGATGACTATCAGCCCGGCCGCGATCAGGACAGTTTCGACAAACAATACGTGCGCAACTATCTCCAGGGACTGGTCAAGCAGGGGAAATGGAACAAAACAGCCCCCGGACCGGAGTTACCCGAAGAGATTGTGCGCAACACCATCGCGCGCTATCGTGAAGCGCGGGAACTGCTGTTCGGGTGATACGCGACGAAGTTGTGGCGCGCTCATTGCTTGTGTTCGATTTTGCAGCGCATCATTTCGTCGGCCATCTTCTCAGCAAGCTCGGCTGATGCGCCCTCGACCACGAACACTTCGCGCCCTCGTCGTACCGCCAGGCCATGCCCCTGTTCCTCACCACAGGAATAGGCAAGCCAAACCACGTTGCGGGCGACATCTTCATCGAATGCGGTCACTTCGCTCTCCGCGTACTTGCGTGGCACAATGCGTTTCCAGGCCTTGAGAAACTCAAGAGCGTCCGCTTCGCTGTCCCATGTGGTTGCCAGCGCAATCATCACGTCGCCTGCATCATTCCGCCATGCCTGATAGATGTCGCCATCCCAACCTTGTGTGGCTGCATCAGCTGCGCGGCGTGCATCACCCTGCTCGCGCAACAGAAGGTTGAGGTACATCTCGCCGTGAATCGCTGAATCGATGGGAGTCCAATCGCTCTCAGCCAGACATTCGAACTCGGGGAGTGTGAGCACAGTCGGGTCGTCGCGATCAGCGTTTATGTACTTGTCCGGATGCAGCACCTGTTCGCTCGATGCAGGGAGGTCTTTGTACGTGGCAGCAAGTTCTTGCCATGCTTCGCCCGACCGCCTGACCTTCATGGTGAAGTACGCGCCGTTCATGTATGCTGCATAGAGCGGGCGCAGAATGTAACTGGGAATGTTCTCCATATCTGCGATGGCCTTGGCCATGGGGTCGTCCTCGTCCAATGCATTCATCTGTTGCTTGGCCATTTGTGCGAGTTGATCGATATCCATGTTCGCCATCATCTTGAGCGACATTTCTTCCATCGCCGGGTTGTTGTCCATGGCCATGTTCATGTCTGCCATCTGCCAGAGCGTCTGCACATAAGTGGCTTCGCCCTCGACGAGTGCCCGCAGCGCAAGCACGCGATCATCATTGCGTGGCCCGTCGCCGCCCACTTCACTTTCGAGGTCGCTCAGGAAGGTCTTGAGATCGTAATGCTGATCCTGCAGGGCATGTACAAGTTCATGCGCTGCCACGGTGCGCAGCGCCGAGAGCGGCATGTCTGCCATGAGATAGAAGAATGTCCCGGTCTCGGGATCGTAATATGCAGCTGCCTGACTGAGTAGCGCGTTGGTGAATTCTTCACCCATGTCAAAGCGCTCCTTCACCATGCCCAGCCGCATCAGTCCATCCATCATGTTGTTGAATATCTCAGGCGGAAAGGTTGCGTCGATATCGCGCTCGACATATGCCTTGAAGTCATCAAGCGGCTGCACGCGCGCGGGGACATCGCGAATAAACTTGAGCCCGCGAATCTCTTCCAGCTGCCTCATAATGACATCGAGATCTTCCACAGGCCCGCTATCCTGGGCTGCGGGTGGCGACTCGACGTCGCTCTGCGCAGCGGAGTTCAAAGAAACAGAAAATGCGAGCGAGCCCGCAAGAAGTGGAAGAAGGAAGGTACGTGGCATGATGGTGAGAAACCCTGTGTGTGATGAGAAAACAGTGCAGGCGCCCGCCGATGCAGGCACCATGGGAATCACACTATACCTGCGCGCGAACGATGTGGATGCAGAACCCGTATAATGAACTGATGTCGCAACGTTCCTCGCCATTTGTCATCTTCGAGTCGCTCAGACAGGGCCCAGCTGGCAGCGCCACGCGTGTGGTTGTCGGGCAACCCTCATGGGTTCGGCGATTCGCCATTCTCACATTTCTGCTGGTGGTGGGCCTGCCGATCCTGCTGCTGTTATGCATCGGCCTGCTGGCTGCTGCGATCGTGTTTTTTCTCCTCAGCGGCGTCAACGCGATCCTCTCGGCACTCGGCCTCGGACCGGAACGCGCTGTCACTCGTCATCATCAGCAGCCGGGCTCGCCCACTGCGGGCCGCGAGAACGTTCGTGTGATCGTGCGCGAGTGATTGTCGCGCGACGTTCATGGTGTTCGCTCGACTTCGACAATCACCATCCGATGATCCGCAAGGTCTGTGCTGAGGACTTCGCGAGATAGAAGCGTCCAACTGCGCGGGATGAGGATCCAGTCAATCACTCTCGTTGGATCGTTGGCGCGGAAGGTGAAGTCATCAGGTCCGGGGTCAGCCATTGGCGAAGTTTGAAAGAGATCATCTTCAAGCAGGATGCTGAGCGCAGTTTCGCTGACGCGGCGGGCCCGCACCCCCGGAAAACCCGGAAGCGAGGTATTGAAGTCGCCCCCCAAGATCAGTGGCGGGCCGCCATCTGTGGCATGGCGGCGCAGCATTCGGGCGGCCTCCATCCGCGTCGACTGCCCGCCCCAGCGATGATCAAGGTGCATCGCTGCAACACGGATCAACATGTCATCATCAAACTCAAGCGTCGCGACCACGCCTTTCTTTCCCCCCGCGACGATCGACTCAAAGCGGCTGTGCCAGGGGAAATCCAGTAGAACTGCTGCGCGAATGGGAACGCGGCTGAGAATCACATTGCCAAATCGCAATGCAAAAAAGGGAACGGATGTGTCGACGTTGCGCTGCTCGACACGCCAGTTGTATCCCGAGCGCTGTGCAATGATTGCAGCCTGATTGATGTTGCTGCTCCATGTAGCATCGAAGTCGACTTCATTGAGAATGACAATGTCAAGATCATGAGCGCGCAGCTGATCTGCGATGGCATGCAGGCGATCGAGGCGGGCCGCATCTGATTCGCTGTTGAAGGTGTCTTCGCTCAGCCCGCGTCCGTGGGCAATGTTCCATGTTGCGATACGCAGGGTTGTGCGGGCGGTGTCATGCTCGGTGGGTGCAGATGCTTGGGCGGATTGTGCGTCGATAATGCGAACAGCCCGCCCGGGTGCAGCGAGGCGGCCGATGCCCCACCACACGATCACGAACAGGACAACGAGCAATGCAGACAGCACGATTCTGCGCAGCCAGCGACGTCTCGGTCTCGCTTTCGCGATCGGGGTTCTGGCACCGTCAACACCATCATGCGGGTGTTGCGCCATCATCTCAGGGCCGGTCCTGTGATTCGATTTCATCAGCAGCGGCCCGCAGTGAAGCAGCGCGGCTGCTGTCACCAGCATGAGCGCACACTTCCGCAGCATGCCTCAGAATCTGTACTGCAGCGGCCCGATCATTCACAGCCAATGCTGTTCGAGCGAACACTTCCAGCATCGCGACGTCGTTGCCACCGCTGAGTGCGTTGGCCTGCTGGGCTGTCGCGACTGCCCGCGCCAGATCATCGCGTGTTGGCGCGGGCAGATCAAGAATGGTGCTGGCGATCGAGATGAGTGTGACGGGCGCATCCGGGTTCAATCGCAACGCTGCTTCAAACTGTTCGATGCCATCGGAAACACGTCCAGCCTGATGATAGAGCGTTCCCAGGTTCTGACGAACCGAAGCATCGTTGGGCGCGATTCTGAGAAGTTCGCTGTAGGCAGCCGTTGCTTCGCTGACATGTCCCGCTCGTGCAAGGGCAAGGGCAAGGTTCTTCTTTGAGAAGTAATCTTCGGGTGTGCGTTCGATTGCTTTCTTCAGAAATGGGATCGAATCCTGAAACTGATTCTGGTTGAGTAATGCGAATCCCAGGCCGGCATTGGAGTGATATCGCTCGGGAAAGACGTCGTGGTTGGCCTGCCAGATGCGTACTTCGGTTTCATAGTGGCTCACCCGCCACATCGACAGTGACGCAGCTGCGACCAGCAAGGCAACCATTGCGATGCGCTCGAAAAGGAAACGTCGCATTCCCAAGCCCGCGACACGATTCAGCAGCCAATCGACAGCCAGGAATACAACCAGCATCACCGCCAGAAGCGGCAGATACATACGCCGCTCCGCAGCGACTTCTGTGACGATCGGCACGAAACTCGAAGTTGGCGCAAGCAGAATGAAAAACCACGCGCCAAGGAAACCCACAAGGCTGTTGCGGAACACGCCGAGTATTGTCAATCCCAACAAGATCAGAATGATCAGGCCGGGAATAGCAGCCTCACCAATTCCCGTGACGATCGGCCAGTCGTATGCAATTGCAAGCGGCCAGGGCCAGAAGCACAATCGCAGATAATGCACAATGACGCCCGCCTGCGTCATCAGATAGTCGAGCGCACTGACGCCGTGTCCGAATCCCACAGTCGCGCCGCGTGGCGAAGTGAGCATGATCGCAATGGTGATTGCCCACGTCAGCGCCAGGCCAAGATACAGAGGCCAGCGCTTCCTGAAAGTCTCGCTCCAGGACGAAAACAGGAACGTGCGGTCGTACAACATCACCAGAAGCGGCAGCACAGCCACCATTTCCTTAGTCGCCATCCCCACAGCTGCGAGCAGGATCGACACGATGACCAGAACCCGTCGCGCCACCGTCGTTTTTGTTGTCGCCGAAAGTGCCGATGTTGCAAGCGTCGCGAGAATAAAGAACGCAGCCAGAAGTTCCGTGCGCTGGATTGTCCATGTGGCTGCTTCACTCTGCAGCGGGTGCACACTGAACAGCATCGCAGTGAGCCCTGCAATCGCGGGGGCGCGCGGCTGCCAGGTGCGGGCGCTCTCAAGCCCGGTCGCGGTTCCCCGCAGCGCAATCTGGTGAATGCTGAACACGATCAACCACATCACCAGCAGCGCGTTGAGCGTGTGCACCGCCAGATTGAAAACGTGATATCCGAAGGGATCGCGCTCGCCGATGGCGTAGTTGATCGCCAATGTCAGCGCGACGACTGGGCGACCGGTCACGGACGACAGCGGCGGTGCCTTGAAAGCCTCGCTGAGCGGCCAGAGTGTTTCGATTTCAGGATTGTCGACGATGCTGTCGTAATCATCAAGAATGAACGGCGTGCGTAACGTCCCCCACCAGATCAGAAGGTTGGCGACGATGATCGCGCCCGTCCAGAACAGCATCGGCCCGAGTTGGGAAGGGCGATGTCCTGCGACATCATCATGCCCTGGCGCAGCAGCGGTGGTTGGGGTGGCACCGGCAGTCATTGCCTGAGGATATGCAGAGCGGTCATTGTTGTAACTCCCCGCATTCCGGGCAACGTTCGGAAAACTCCAGTCCGCGCAGGTCGTAGCCGCAGTGCAGACATTGGCCGCGCGCGTGCCGGGCATCTTCGCGGACGGCGTGAGTCGAAAGCACTGCCAGCATCACCAGCCGCGCCAACAGGATCAGGAACGATAGACTCACGAACAAAATCACCCACCACAGCAGGATCGCTGCAACCCACGACCACCACGGCCGCGTTGTCACCACTTCCCCCCGCAGCCAGAGCTCGCGTATTTCGGGCGCTTCACCAACCTTGCTTGCCATGACTGCCTCGTGCACCGCTTTCCGAATCGGCGAATCTGGCCCGAGGTCCACCGTCTCATGTTTTCGGACAGGGAAGATCGAGAATTCGATCAATGGCTGGCGGATGACCTCGGTGGTGATGGTGGGGAACCCGCGATTCAGCCGCTCGACATGCACATTGAAGAACGCGAAGAGTTGATCCTGCCAGACGCCCAGGTCGGGGCTGCGAACAGCGGGGTTGGAGACGAATGCCCGGAAGTCGCGCGAGTTGCCGCCCGCCCAGGCCACCTGCCCGGTGACGGTGTGAATGGTTTGCGATCGTGTCATGGCAGTGTCGAGCAGCATGACCGCAGGGAGGGCAAGGCCGAGGGACACAACAAAAGCAGCATCAGCCAGACGGGTCCACACGGAGCTCCGCCGCGTCGCTGAGTGATAGCGAATGTTGCGCAGGTATTTGCGGGCAAGGCCGATCACAGGTGAGGATATCCACTGAGGGCAGTCCAGCGCGCAGAACTCGAAACCGGAGAACCCTGGATCAATCGAGCGACCTTACTGTGCCCATAGATTGAGTTATTGCTATAACTCAATCTATGGTCATGGCTTCGACATACGCCAAGCATGGCTGCAGCAAAACGTCATTTCCGGTCTTGGATCGGTTCGCGTTCGTATTGTTTGAGCGTTGCGCGAATGGCGTCACCCAGAGGATCGTCATCACGAATGTGTTTGACGGCCTCACGCTGGTATTTGAGGGCACTTTCAAGATCGCCATCTTCATAGAACACGCGAGCCAGCGTGTCGAGAATGCGTGCATCGCTGAAGTCGGTCAAACGGCAGGCGCGCTCAGCTGCCTGCATTGCAAAGTCGAGATCGCGCACCGCTTCGGTGTCGTGGTCCACAACCCGCCATGCAATGTCATTGAGAATCCTGGCATCGTCCCAGAAATCGCGCACCAGAATCCGGCCATAGCGATAGCCTTCCTCCGGGCGGTTCATCTCGCTGATCAGCAGAGCAAATCGCTGCAGTTTCAGCCCGGCTGCATCTGGATGCGCTGCAATGGCAGCGTCGAACAGTTCGAGCAACTTGTCCCAGTCCTTGTTTCGGTAGGCTTCTTTCATTGAACGCATTCGCGTGAAGCGATGCCTGGCTTCTGCGATCTGCGCTTCAAACACCGGGCGAAATGTTTCGCGGTCCCACGATTTGTCGATCACTGCAAGCAGTGGCTGCTCGACCTCGCGCGGGTGGCCAATCCATTCGATCACGCCTTCGCGCCCGATGAGGAACGAGATCGGGATGTCGCCAAGGGCTGCTGCTTCCATGTAATCGCGCTGTGTCGAGAGATCTGGATCAGCTGCGAGCGAGAACTGAGCAGCTGTGTTCCACTCGGGTTTGCTGAGAAACTCAAAGACAGTCGCAAGCTTTTCGTCGCTGATCATGATGATGACCACGCCATCATCTGCGAAGCTCTGCTGCAATCGCGAAAGCGTCTGAAACTCAGCCAGACAGTACTTGCACCAGGTTGCCCAGAAGCCAACGAGGTAAATGCGGCCGTCGTTGAGCTCGCTCACTTCCTTTCCGCGCAGCCAGTGCGCGACATCGATCGCAGGCGCGTTGTCGCCGATGGCGAGAAAGTCCGGCGACGCGTCATCAACGATCGGCGGCTGCGGCCCGGGAGAATCAGTGCTGGTGGGCTTGGCGGGATCCTGCTGACACCGAAGCGGCTGCGCAAGTGGCGTGCCAGCACACAAAGGCATGCTGGCAACAGCTGTCAGAATGAGCTGGAAAAAGTGAAACATCCAAAGCTGTATAGCTTGATCCGGCATGAAAGTTGCAGAAGCCCAAGCGGGAACACGAGCGCGAGGCAGTCAGCACTATGCAAACTCGCCAGCGGACACTCGCGCTCCTATAAATTGAACGGTGCATCGGAGTTCGCACGGAAGGAGAAGGAGGAGCTATGGGGAACGCGCCAATGAAGATCACCGCCACCACATCAGACCCACCCCGCCAGACGCCGAGATGCTCGGACGACGATGCCGCCTCGACTTCGGGCGACGGTCCATCTGATGTCCCGTCCGTCGCTGTGGTCGAGCGGCCCGCACCAGCCCCGCCCAGGGTCGAGCGAATGCCGCTCTGGCGAGTGCTTCTGCATAACGACAACGACAACTTCCTTGAAGATGTCGTCACGGCGCTGCAGGAGATTGCCAAACTTAAATACACCGATGCCCTGCAGCGCACGCTGGAAGCCCATCATCAGGGCGTGGCTCTCGTGCTCACCACGCACCGCGAACATGCAGAACTGCTGGCTGAACAGTTTGACACCAAGCTGCTGTGCGTGAGTATCGAGCCAGAAGTTTGACACGACGACAGCCAACATGATCAAATACCTCGGCTCCAAGCGCACGCTTCTTCCGCTCATCCTGCGCACGATCAAAGCGTTGCCGCAGGTCACATCTGTCGTCGACCTCTTCTCCGGAACTTCGCGCGTCGGCCATGCGTTGAAGGCCGCGGGATATCGCGTGTTCTCGAACGATCACAACACCTACGCAGCAACACTGGCCCGCTGTTATGTGCAGGCCGATCGTGCAGATCACCTTGCAGATGCAACGAAGCTCATCGCAGAGTTCAACGCGCTGCCCGGCGAGCCGGGGTACTTCACCAGAACATTCTGTGAAGAGTCGCGCTTCTTTCAGCCGCGCAATGGCGCGCGCGTCGATGCGATTCGCGAACGGATTGCCAACCTCGCGCTCGACCCGGAACTTGAAGCCATTCTTCTTGTCGCGCTGATGGAAGCAGCTGATCGCGTCGACTCGACCACCGGCGTGCAGATGGCTTATCTCAAGAACTGGGCTGCACGGGCCCACAATGATCTTCATCTGCGCTTGCCTGATGTGCTGGAACAGCCGCGTGCTGGCAAGTGTCGCGCCTTTGAACTCGATGCCATCGATGCAGCCAGATCGCTTGCAGCAGATGTCGTCTACGTCGATCCGCCCTATAACCAGCATTCATATCTCGGCAACTATCACGTGTGGGAATCGCTGATTCGCTGGGACAAGCCCGAAGTCTATGGCATTGCCTGCAAACGCGTTGACTGCCGCGAACGCCGCAGTCTGTTCAACTCGCGCCCGAACTTTCATCGCGCGATGACGGAACTGCTGCACGCAGTTGAAAGTCCCTACATGATCCTCTCGTTCAACAACGAAGGCTACATCAGTCGCCAGAACATGGAGCAGTTACTTCAGCGTTGCTACAACGGATGCGCACATGTGACCGTGATCGAGAGCGACTACAAAAGATACGTCGGCGCTCAGATCGGCATTCACAACCCGCAGGGAAAGAAGGTCGGCAAGGTCAGCCATCTGCGCAACAAGGAATATCTCTACATCGTCGCGCGCGATGCGAGCGTTGGGCAGTTGCTGTTGCAGAGTGACCACACGCCCGGCGCGGCGTTTTGAGCGGCGGCATCACAGTTTCGCTCGCCTTCGTGCGGTGCTCGTTCCTTACCCCAGACTCATCGTCATCAGGAACTCGACATTGCTCTTGGCCTTGGCCATGCGGCCCCGCAGAAGTTCCATCGCTTCGATCACATTCATATCGCTGACGACCTTGCGCAGGCGGGTCACGAGCTCTTCTTCCTTGGGATCGAGCAGTCGCTCTTCGCGGCGGGTGCCCTCTAAGCCGCCAGCGTTACAACTACCACGGCTCCCCAGCAAGATTGATGGTAATCTTCGATTCAACTCCCTCAATGGAGAGCTCTGCTCTTCCATCGTCTGGTACATCTGTTGAAGGGTGTTTACTCATTTCAACACTGCATTGCCAGCGTGCTGGCTGTTCGGTGGTCGGATCGGGTGGATGAATCATTCGCCAGGGACCGGTGTTGCAGGAGAGACCCGCTGGAGCCGCAAACGTCAGGGATCCCGGCATATCACCATCGAATCCCACGACGACGACTTCGATCTCGGCGCTGTCACGTCGAACTAAGTCCACAGCGGTTTGATAGGCAAAGAAGTTGCTCACATTCCTCGCAGCCGCAGTCAGCTTCAACGCGACGGGTGATCGCGCCCCTATATCAAGCCAGATTGTCTCTTGACGAACTCCAGGCTGAATGAAGGTCAGGGTCGCGTTGATTGCTACGGATTCGCCGGGTGCGATACGGCGAGGATGTACCGTTGCGACAGTACAACCGCAGGACGAGGCAACGTTTAGAACATCGATCGATCTGCCGGAATCGTTTCTCAATTGGAACTGATGGATGAACTCGGATTTTGGTGCTTTGAATCCGACCGTTCCGAAGTCGTGTGTCCGCACGCCCGATAGGGGAACTAAATCGCGCTTTGCTGAACGCACAGCAAAGAAGAGCGGCCCTCCGACCAGGAGAGCGGCACCAAGCAGGATGAGCAGCCATTGCTTCATTCTGCCTGTCGTCTCTTGAGGAAAAATGTGGACACAATCACTACCAGCGCGACTGACCCGACGACTATGACGATTTGACGAAAGAACTCGTTGCGCGACAGTGACTCTTGATAAGCAATGACCTGCTCAATCGGAATGCCTTCCGCTTGCGCCTGCGGTGAGATGACGTTGTCCAGGTGCATGAGGTCGTCAGCCCGAAGTGGTCGCTCTGCGGCGAACACAAAGGCATCTATCTCGACGGTCTTCCTTCCCTCGCGGAAACGGATGCGGCCGCGCTCATCGAGAATATGGTCACCATCCTGAATGGCCGGGATGCGCTCCTCGAATTCTTCAGGGGTAATTGGCGTGATTGCCAGACGTTTGAGAATGGTGCGAGCGCCGGACGGCGGTTCATTTTTTGCGCGCGCTGTCGCCATCCCGAGCTTATAGCCGTCACGATACGCAATGCGGGGCAGCATGAGGTCATGAAACGTCATCCACTCTCCGACGTGATAATGGAGCTTGGCCACGTCAATCCTTGCGCGATCGGGGCCGTCACCTTCAAATCGATAGAAGTTGTAGATGGCTGATTGAAGGCGAATGTGCGGTTCGAGCAGGAACGTGAACTCGATAGTGTTGGTATCGCCTGCTGGGTGTTCAAATGCAAGTCGAATTGCTGGCCCGAGTTCATCAAGGTCGAGACGATCAACAGTGATGGGTTTGCCAGATTCGACTGCTCTGCGCAGGAGTCCCGGAACTGAAAGTGCCGCCACCATCCCGGGTCCTGTCGTGTGGTTGAAGTAGGGCAAACAATCCTCTTCACCTCCGCGCGGGGGAACCTTCTCCAATCTGAACGTCGGACCGCGATCGGTGTGGGGTGATCGCTCGCTCCACTTTTCGCCGTCCCAACCGCCGATGAGGAACGGAGAGTTGAAAGACACTGCTTCGACTTCCTTTTCTGTTGGGGCTGCACGGGAAAGTGCCTGAATCCAGTGACGTCCATTGAAGGATACTTCCATGTAAATGGGTGGCATAGCCCAAATCGAGCCAGCGTCCTCGTCAGTCGCTTCTCGCTCGGTGATTTCCGGAACATCCCGAGGCATCTCGCCGTGCAACACGTCCACGGAGAAGGTTCCGTTCAGCAGGAGAGTTCGGCACAGCGGAAACTGAGAAGCCACGCGCTCATATTCTGATGCAATCTGCAAGGCGTCAGTGTCCTTCGAGTGTTCAGGGTGAACCTCGGCAGACGATGCCCCGCTCGTTGAGCATGCTATGAAAGCCGCAACCACCTTCGATGTAAAACTCATCACAGGCGTCTCCCTATTACGATGCTCACACGTTGTCGCAGTCTTCGCGCGGGCATGCAGGCGGATTGGCGTCGGGGATCCAAGAACATATGTTGTTTGCATCACAGATTCCGTCACGCCGCCAGCCGCAGCCGACCTCATGTCCCTGTCCATTCACACCACCAGCTTCAAATCCGTTGGGACGGCAATTGAAGCCCTCCGCCTGAGTACGGCAGTCCTCGTGAGCAGCGTCGTATCTCGTGCATGAATCACACTCTCCCGTAACCGTTGGACACTGTGGAACGAACCTGCAATCTTGATAGGCTTCACACTTGTGGTTGTATTGGATGTTATTGCCCGGCGTCTGGCCAATTGCTAGGGTTGTCGCGCTGACGATGACAAAGAACAAGCAACAGAGGATGATACCAGTCTTTCATTGGATTCCCTTTCTTTGGCGTGAATCTCCATCCGACAATGGATGAAGTTGATAAACCGGCGGACCTGAATTGAAGTTCCGAGCTCCCGGCTCGCGGCTGAACCGTTGCATTCGCGCATCGAACACCTCTCGCTCCTCCTTGGCGAGCAATGAAGTGAATCGGCTTGTGAAGTTTGCAGCTGGCTCACGCAGCTCGACCAGAAGCTTCTGGTACTCCTTCTGAAGGTCACTCGACCCCGCCTGTCGGCCGAACTCATTCTCAACCCTCAGACCGATGCGAAATGCTTCCTCGCGCAAGCGGTCGCGCTGCTGAAGATACAACGCATGCCAGCGTTCGATCAGGCCGCGACGCGCTTCATCGAACTCGTACGTGCTCATCGCCCAAGGGTACCAAACTTCAACAGCACGGTCTGCATAGAGCTCGGGGCACAGTCGCTGCCGGAAAAACAGACGCCAAGCATCTGCAGTTTCATCGGTCGAATATTCGCGAAGAACACGTTCGATTGCATCGGCAGCGTCAAGGCCGGTTTCACGAACGCGACGGGCGCGGGCCAACCGAGTTTTCTCCTGCTCTGAATCGGGCGCCGATGAAGCCTGAAAGTCGGGTGGCAACCGTCGACGCGCCTGGTCAAAGTGCGGCTCAACTGCCTGCTCAAAGCGACGCCCATATCGGACGATCGCGTCTCGCAAAGGCGCATGGACGTCAGGATCAATGTCGCGACCCATTCTGCCTTGGGCATCACCAAACTCTGATAGAGCAAGCTCAACATCGACATAGGCGTTGAAGTCGCCGAGCTGGCGATTTCCTGCGTAGCGACGAAAGTACGAATCGCGCCTCACCATTGGCACCAGTGCGACCTTTACCTCTTCCGCCTGCTCGGAGTTTCTCGACAGCGCAACGATGTCCCGGCCGAACTTCTCCAACCGATCATCTGATTTCCCCAGTTTTTGAGCGCGGGCCCAGTGAAAACGTTGCTGCAGATCCGCCAGTTCCTCGAAAGGAAACTCGTCGTGCCCTAGTCGCCGCTCCCGGGCATCCCGACTCAGCTGCGCAAACTCCAGCCACCCCGCCTCATCAACCGCCTGTTTTGCTTCGACATCTAACACCAGAATATCAGCCCAGTACTGCTCGAAGATCGGCTGTGCCAGAACCACCTGGGTTTCATCAAAGCCGAACCGTTCAAGAATCTGCCTGAACGTTCGCTCGTCAACATACACATCCAGAAGCGTGATGCCGCTGGAACGATCAGAGTCGTCAGCACCAATGGTGGTGGAACATGCGTTGGGCGACAGTCCGCCACACGCGACCGCTACGATAATGCAAATGCAAGGCATCATCCGGTAACTCCTGTTCTCTTGAACAGAGTGCGCGACGCGAGGTGCTATTGCAAATGAAAAAAAATAATGTTCTTTGAGGGTCCTCGAACACGGTAGGGCCTGGCAGCCCACGGGGGATAGTAAGGATGACGCCCACGGTCCGAGGCCGTGGCCAGCGCCTGGTCCCCAGTCTCGCATCTTCAGTCCGTTATCCCAGACTCATGGTCATCAGGAACTCGACATTGCTCTTGGCCTTGGCCATGCGGCCTCTCAGAAGTTCCATGGCTTCGATCACGTTCATATCGCTCACCACCTTGCGCAGGCGGGTCACGAGCTCTTCTTCCTTGGGATCGAGCAGAAGTTCTTCACGGCGGGTGCCTGAGGCTGCGATGTCGATGGCGGGATAGATGCGCTTCTCAACGAGTTTGCGGGTGAGGTGCAGTTCACTGTTGCCTGTGCCTTTGAACTCTTCGAAGATGACTTCATCAGCCTTCGATCCGGTCTCGATGAGCGCAGTCGCGATGATGGTGAGTGAGCCGCCATCTTCGATATTGCGGGCCGCGCCGAAGAACTTCTTGGGTTTGATGAGCGCCTGCGAGTCAACGCCGCCCGTGCCGATCTTGCCGGTGCTGGGCATTGCGTTGTTGTACCCGCGTGCAAGACGCGTGATCGAATCCAGCAGGATCACAACATGCTGGCCAAACTCGACCATTCTGCGGGCCTTCTCCGACACCATCTCCGCGACTTGAATGTGCCGCGAGGCTTCTTCATCGAATGTACTTGCAACCACCTCGACATTGTCAGGCGTATTGCGCTTGAAGTCGGTGACTTCTTCGGGCCGTTCATCGACCAGAAGCACGATGACATGGGCTTCGGGCGTGCTCTTGTCGGGGCGATCGGGTCCATAGTTGGTGGCGATGGCGTGCGTGATCTTCTGCAGAATCACAGTCTTGCCAGTGCGTGGCGGCGCGACAATCAACGCCCGCTGGCCAAAGCCCAGGGGCGTGACCAGGTCAATGATGCGGGTTTCCAGAATCGTCGGATCGGTTTCGAGAATGATGCGACGGTTGGGATGCAGGGGCGTGAGATTCTCGAAGCGCTGCAGCTCGTGCAGATCGACCGGATCGTGCCCGTTGACTTCATCAACCCGCAACAGCGCGAAATACTTCTCCTGCTCCTGAGGTGGGCGGATGAGACCCTTCACGATCTGACCTTTGCGCAGGCCGAAGCGACGAACCTGCGATGGACTCACATACACATCATCAGCGCAGGGGAGATACGAATACTCCGGGCTGCGCAGGAATCCAAAACCGTCCGGCTGAAGATCAAGCGTACCTTCGCCGATCATCAGGCCTTTCTTCTCAGCCCGCGACTTCAGAATGCGGAAGATGAGTTCCTGCTTCTTGATCGTCTTGTAGTCTTCGATCTTCTCTTTCTTGGCAAGCTTGCCAAGTTCATCAGCTTTCATCTTCTGCAGAGCAGCAAGATTGAGCAGGTCTTTCTTGGCCTCATCAAACTTGCCTTGAGACTCCTGCTCAAGGGCTGCAGCTTCCTGTTCGAGCTGCTCATCGGTGGGGACATCGCCTGGCTGGAGGGTGATGGTTGAAAGGCGTGGACCGCGACTGCTTCCCCCGCCGCCGCCGCTCCCCCCGCCGCTCCCTCCGCTGCCACCGCCAGAGCGCTTGCGCCTGCGCCTGCCACCCTTGCGCTGCTGCTGTTGTGAGTGCTGTGGTTGTTGCGATTGAGACTGCTGTGCCTGCTCGGAATTCTGAGACATGGGGAACCTTGATCTGGTAAGGAAAGAAACATCACATGGCGTTGATCAGCCTGGCCCCTTGCCAGCGACTGCTGCTGCTCATGATGTGTGGTGGTGTGGGGACTGGAGTTGAGAGGAGTCGCGCGCGATGGTTTGCGGTGGGACGGACGGGAACGACGGGTTTGATTGATACGGGGGTGGGTGGGGTTCGGGCGCTTGCGGGACCTGCCTGCGTTCCAGCGTCATGGCAAGGAGCGAGGGAGGTGGCGGTTTTGTGTCACGCAATCAGGCAACCTGCGAGCATCAGCACCCCGGCGATCGTGGCGATGATGTGGATGGTGATGGCGAGACAGCCGAGCTGCGTGTTGGACCGCGACGGATGATCTCTTCGAGAACTGCTGCAACCTGCATTTTCAAGGCTGCGCGATTGCCATCGTTCGACACATGATAATCGGCGCGCCGACGCTTGAGGTCAAGTGGAATCTGGACGGCTTCACGGCGAGCCAGTTCCTCACTGGTCCAGCCGCGATCCCGCTTCACCCGCTCCTGGCGCAGCGGCAGGGGCGCATCGACGAAAATCACCGCATCACATTCGCGGTCAATACCTGCTTCAAAGAGGAGCGGCGCATCAATCACCAGTGCGGGCGTTCCCGGCTGGGCTGCTGCAAAAACGGCCCTGCGGGCGGCTTCGACGCGTGGATGAACCAGGGCCTCGAGCCGGGCCCGTTCAGCTGGATCGCTGAACACGATGCCTGCAACAACAGCACGATTGATGTTGCCATCATCATCGAAGACTGCAGGCCCCCACCATGCATGAAGCGTTTCCTTCACGTCCGGCTGCTTGAGCGCAGCCCTGCTCAGAGCATCGGAATCGACAACCACGCAGCCCGATGCTGCCAGCAGCTCCGCCACGGTCGACTTGCCCGCCGCGATCGCCCCGCACAGGCCGATGATGATTGATGCTGCTGAGGTCGTGTCGGAATGATCTGGCGGCTGGTTCATGTTCGTGTTGTAATGAGCGCGAGTTAATCAGCGCGCGTGATGATACGCGCAGCGAGCGGTACGGCCGCGCCGTCAAAGCGTGCTGGGCATCAGGTGTCCGAGAATCATGTTGTATTTGCTCATCATCAGCCTTCAGCAGCATACATGCCAGGCCGATGAGGATCTTGTGCAACATGCCCAGGAATATCGTGTGCTGATTGTCGACGATGATCGCATTGCCACCGACTCTATTGCTGATTTCATCGAGTCGCAGGGCTTCACGCCGCAGCGGGCATTCACCGCAGAAGAAGCGATCAACCTGGCAGAAGCAGCCTGCCGCAAGGCCCAACCATTCGCAGCAGCGATCATCGACATGTCGCTGCCCGTCATGAACGGCCTCGACTGCATCGCAGCGCTCAATCGGCTCGATGCGCCGCCCGGGGCTGTGGCGATCACCGGCTACGGCGCGATTCCATCAGCTGTCGAAGCGATTCGCCGTGGCGCGGTTGAGTATCTCATCAAACCGCTGATTGATGAAGAACTTCTGGTTGCGCTTGAGCGGGCCATTCGGCAGCATGTCCTGACTGCAGACAATGCAGCCCTGCGGCAACAACTGGATGACCATTTCGGCTTGGCCCACATCATCGGCAGCGATGAGCGAATGCAGAAGCTCGTCTCGACCATGCAGTCTGTCGCCAACACTCGCATAACTGTATTGATGTCAGGCGAGCCGGGAACGGGCAAAACGCTGATCGCGAGAGCGATCCATGGTGCATCGCCTCGGGCTGATGGACCATTTGTAGAACTCGCATGCGGCTCGATCCCCGAGACGCTTCTTGAGCGTGAACTCTTCGGCCACGCAAAGGGCGCGTTTCCCGGTGCACATGCTGAAAAGCGTGGCAGGTTTCTGGCAGCACACAACGGGACTCTATTTCTCGATGAGATTCACGCTGCATCGCCAGCCATACAGCTCAAACTCCTGCGCATTCTGCAGGACCGCTGTTTCGAGCCGGTCGGATCGAATGAATCGATCGAAGTTGATGTCCGCGTCCTGTTCGGCACCAATCAACCACTCGAACAAATGGTGGCGCGTGACGAGTTCCGCCAGGATCTGTTCTATCGCATCAATGTGATTGCGATCGAATTGCCACCCTTGCGCGAGCGACGGGACGACATTCCCGCGCTTGCAGCTCATTTTCTGCAGACACATGCACGCGAGGTTGGACGAGCGATTGTCGCGATTGATGCAACTGCAATGCAGGCGCTCCTGCAGTACAACTATCCCGGCAATGTGCGCGAACTTGAGAACATCATGGAGCGGGCAGTGGTTTTGGCTCGTGGCCAGCGGATCACCGTTGCAGATCTGCCGCGGAGTGTAACGCACACCCAGCGCACTCGCAGAAATGTTGATGCTCGTGTCGAACCTGCCTGGCAACCCATGTCACTTGCAGAAGCGATGCAGGAGCCGGAACGCCGCATCATTCTCGCAGCCTTGCGGGCTCACAACTGGAGTCGCCAACAGACGGCTGATGCTCTTGCGATCAACCGTACGACACTGTACAAGAAAATGAAGCAGTACAAGCTCGACCGCGAAACTGAGTAGGGCGTTTGATTGGAGCGCAGCGTTGGCTGCATGTTCCTTCAGGACGGCATATCCTCGAACATGCCACATGCTTCGACCTCGTCGACCACCATTCGCGCTGCTGTGATGCCCGGCAAGGGTGAACCTGTCGAAGTGCGCGAGTTCAAAGCGCCCGACCTCGCGCCCGATTCAGCCATGCTGGAAATCGAACTCAGCGAAGTGTGCGGCACCGATGTGCATCTGCGCGACAGTCGCCTTGCAGGTGTGCCCTATCCGATTGTGCCCGGCCATGTCTCGATGGGACATCTTGCAAAGATTCGCGGCCGTATGAATGACATTCACGGCAACGCGCTTGCAGAAGGTGATCGCGTCACGTTCCTTGATGTCCATCGAACCTGTCACGCGTGCTATCACTGCCTGGTCGCGAAAGCGTCAACGCGCTGCCCGGCACGCAAGGTGTATGGCATCACCTATGGAATTGATGATGGTCTGACGGGCGGGTGGGCTGAGCAGCTTTATCTCATGCCCGGAACCCACTGCATTCGCCTCGATGGCGTTGCAGATGAAGCGTTCATGGCAGGCGGATGCGGGCTGCCAACTGCAATTCATGCAATTGATCGAGCGCAGATACAGATCGGCGAAACGGCGCTTGTTCTCGGGTGTGGACCGGTCGGCCTGGCTGCGATCATTCTTGCAAAGATGGCAGGCGCGCTGCGGGTGTTGTGCATCGGCGCGCCACAGATGCGGTTGGAAGCAGCCCGACTTGTGGGGGCTGATGATGTGCTCGATTTCACGCAGGTTTCCCTTGATGATCGCATCGACTGGGTCATGCAACACACGCACGGCCGCGGCGCCGATGTCACGATCGAAGCTGCGGGCGCGCCTGCTGCTGTTGTCCATGCGATGCGAATGACCCGCGATGCAGGCCGCGTCGTTGTCGTCGGCCAGTACACCGATCATGGCGATGTTGCGTTCAATCCGCATCTTGATCTCAATCGCAAACATCTGGATGTTCGCGGCTGCTGGGGCAGCGACTTTTCGCACTTCTTCCGCGGCGTTCAGATCATGGCCGACACAGAACGGGCTGCCCCTTGGCAGAAGTTGAAACTCGAGCGGTACGGTCTTGATGGGGCAAACGAAGCGCTGCGGCGCGTGGAAGAAGGGGCTGTGATCAAGGCCCTGATTGATCCGCGTGTGTGAACGATGCTTATCCCGTTTGCATGCGCAAAAGAAAAGGCCCACCCCTCGTGGGGTGGGCCTTTGTGCTTTGGATTCTGCGGTCGAGTGGTGTTGAACCGAGTCACTCGATGATGCGGGGAGCGAGGGCGATTGAGTCGCCGGCTGAAGTGCTTTCCTCGATGACGTTGGGTTCGATCACGTCATAGGAAGCACCTTCGGTTTCGTGCAGCGTTTCGACGCCGCCCTGTTCCATCTGCCAGCGGACTGCATCTTCGTAGTCGCGATGGCTGGTCTGGCGATCGAGCCGCTCGAAGCGGGCATCGATTTCGATCTCCCACTGACGCAGGCGGGACTGCAGGTCGTTGAGCGAATCGACATCAAACGAGCTTGCATATTCGCTGAAGCTCCGCTCGCGGGTTTCGAGGTCTTTGACCAGCTTTTCGTTGCGGGCGATGGCATCAATCTTGCGGTCGATCTGCCACATCTGACTCTGAATGGTTGTGAACTCATTTTCAAGTTCAGCGAGAAGACCCGAGAGGCGTGTGCGCTGCTGTTCGAGATACTTCACATCGCGCTCATTGGCAGCCAGGCGATCTTCATAGGCGGTGCGAATCTGATTGATGCGCTTGAACTCCTGCTTGGCGTTGTCGACGCTCATGTTGCGGGCGTCGAAACGCACGCGAACAACTTCGCCACCAGCGCGGGCTGCGTCAGCCCGACCGATGACATTCTGCAGAGCACTGAGATCGCGACTGGTCATGGCGACCACGCCTTGCGAGACATCGCTGTCACGCGTCAGCTGAGCAATCTGCAGTTCGACTTCGCCCAGTTCAGAACGCAGTTCTGCAATCTGATCGGGGAGGCGGTCAGCAAGAGTCTGCAGCCGTTCCCGCATGATGATGGGATCGTCGATCACATCATCAACAACATTCTGCACAGTTGTGCGGAGTTGCTGGAGGCCGGCTCTGGTGTGATGGGGGAAGAACAGTGCCGCAGCACCGAGTGTGATGCCGCCCAGCACTGCTGTTCGGAGAATGGTTCGTGTGATCTTCATAGGTATGCTTCCTTTACGGTGAACGCGTGGGGGCCGTCCTTCGGACCAACCCGGGGCGGCAGGCGACCACGAGGTCGTCCCGGAGTTATTGGGGATCGCTCGCGGCAGATTTCAGGGCGGTCGATGGATTTTCGTCGATGTTGCAGACAGGCCAACGGCCTCTTCAAGCACGGTGGCACGATTTCAACCGTGTGGCCGTACGTCTCCTCTCGCCGCATGCTGAGCCATGTTCTTGCAAATTTCCCTTGACAACCCCCCCCGTGTAGGCTGAACAGCATGAGCAACTCGCGTGGATGTCAGGCAACTCCCCGCTGGTGCCAGCGCTCCCTTGCGGTTTCGCGGCGACCGTCATTCCCACGCTCTTTCGTCATTCCCGCGCCGTGGGAATCCAGGCGCTTGCAGTTTCGCGGCATTCGGGGGCGCCCACCCCTTCTCGCGACCGTGTTCGCAGATGGAAAGAATTGCCAGAACTGCGTCTTTTTCGCTGGGGGGGGGGGGGGGGGGGGGGAAGGGGGGGGGG
>JBPCKF010000056.1:0-60809 GCA_051004555.1 Phycisphaerales bacterium
TAATCTGATAGCGCAAAGTCCAACGTGAGAACGGCGCGCTCAAACGCATTGGTCTGCAATTGTCGCGCAAAGATCGGCGTACACGATGGGTCGGGAAAATGCTCGGCGTGAAGAGACGATGACTGAGCAACGATCACCTGTTGCTTGATATCAGCAAACTGGTCAGCCGTGATGTCGATATCGATGTCATCGACTCGCAGCCACCAGTGCTGCTTCATTGTGCCTTCTTCATCCCACTTGCAAAGCATGATATCGGTTCGTGATGTGAGTCGTGCAATGCGGCGGCCAAGTACGAATGATGCGAAGTCGCACCAGTTGTGAGGGAACGCATGCTCTGCGTTTGAATTGCATCGTTGAATGACTTTGCGCACATAACAACACACGCGATGGTCTTGCTGATCGAGTTTGACGAGGGCGTCACGGGTGTTTTGCGCAATGTCGCGCAGTTGATCGATCATCGTTGATCCTCACCGTGTTGATCCCAAATCGGGCAGTCTTTCCAGTTCGTCGGGAAGCCCATGTCTTGTATCGGGATGTGTGGGCTGCTGTCAATCAGTTGGGAGAGCCGTTGTGGCCAATGGCTTTGCGGGGCAACGCGGTCGAGGCACCACTTGCAAAGGGTGAGAATGCCAAAGACGCGGTCGTTGTGAACAATCACCGGTTGATGCCAATCGACTTTCTTCTTTGGGATCATCGGCTTCACACCGAGTACGCGATTCCAGAGTCGGCTGTGGTGAGCACAGATGTTGCGCACGACATTGAGAGCGAACAACCACGACTCGAACACGCTGTGGTGAACGTTGAAGGGCTGTGAAACCGCGCGCCGAACGTCGTTGTGGCTGCCTCGATAGAAGGTGAGCATGCAGCCGAAGGACATAATCTCGGTGGCCATCCAGACCGGGAGGTAGGTATGTGAATCGGCGTGGTTTGTTTTGAAGTGATCGACGAAGACCTCTTTGCTGTTGCGAAATTGCTGGATGAGGTCGTTCCGGAATCGTTGGTGGTCGCGTTGAATGAGTGAGGGCAGGGTCGCGGAATCGTCGGCATAGGCAAACGGGCCGTGGACAAGGCCATGATTCAGTGCAAGCGGAGGGCGAACGGCGACTTCGACGCGTTCGGTGGCATCCAGCACCAGAAGGCGGAGGTGGCGATCGAAGACATAACGCTTCCAGACTGTGTCGAATTCGGTATCTGGTCGAAAAGTGCGGTCGGATTGGCGGAACGGGTGCCAGTATGCTGTTAAGCGGTAGTAGCCGACGACGGCGAGACGATCGGCCATGAGAGATGGATCGCCAGTCATGCCTCGATCGAGCAATCGTTGGACCTGATCTGGGATGGAAAGGGCGGGTTTTGTGAACCTCATGCAGCCACCCGTTGGGCTTGGGGCATCATCATCGGGCGCATAAAAAGACCCGCCAAAGTGTGCTGCCTTGCGGCGCGCCTGACGGGTTTCCTATACCATATAGAATATCGTCTGCTTTGGTCTGCGTCAAGAGTTTTTTTCGCATTCAGTCTGTTTGATAGGTTGTACGCTGTTAGTCGTTGCAGAATGATGCCGAGTATTGAGACGGTGCGGCGGGCGGAGCGGACGCAGTAGCCGACGGCGAGAATGGCGTTGAGGTTGTAGTGGAGCGTCCGGTACTGTTTGCCGTCCGCGGCAGTTGTCAAGTATTCCTTGACAACTGCTTCTTCCTGTAACTCCTGCTCCTCAAAGAGGTTTCGGAGGTGCAGGCTGATGTTCTGTTTCGTCGTCTGGTAAAGGTCGGCCATCTGAGACTGGTTGAGCCATGCGGTTTGCCCGTCCATTCGGACCTGGAGACGCGAGCCGCCATCGTCGTAGATGAGAATTTGGCCATTGGGGGGCTGATTTGGGCCGGGTTGGTTCGGCTTCTCAGGCATCGGCATTCACCTTCCCCAGCTGCTCACGGATCACACCCGTCAGCCGCTCACCCTCTGCAAAGCACCCTTCGAGTTCAGCCAGCAGTCGCGGGTACTTCTCTTCGAACGGCTCGCCGTCGTTTTCGATCTCTTCCGCGCCGACGTAGCGGCCGGGTGTGAGGACGTGGCCGTGCTTGGCGATGTCTTCGATGGTGGCCTGCTTGCAGAAGCCGGGGATGTCCTGGTACTCCCATGCCCCATGCTCTTTCTCTTTCCACCATTGTGGGTGGGCTTCGCCGCGCCATTTGCGGAAGGCGTAGATGATGCGGCCGATGTCCGACTCGGGGTGTGGATCGTTGGTGTCATCGGCGAGGAGTTCGTTGGCTTCATCCTTGAGATCGCCGCCGGTGAGGACGCGGAGTGTGCGGGTGGTCAGCGTGCCGAGTTTGCGGGCATCGATAAAGAGTGTTTCGCCTTTGCGATCTCGGCCGCCGTGTTTCAGGTTTTTGCCGGTCTTGTCGCGGGTGAGGAACCAGAGGCAGACGGGGATGCCTGTGGTATAGAACAGTTGGCCGGGCATAGCGACGATGGCTTCGACGAGGTCGGCCTCGATGATCTTCTGCCGAATGTCACCTTCGCCGCCGGAGTTGGAGGAGAGCGAGCCGTTGGCCATGACGAAGCCGGCCACGCCGCCGCCGTGACCGTTGGGGACGGCGAGGTGGTGGATAAAGTGCTGAATCCACGCGTAGTTGGCGTTGCCTTTGGGTGGTGTGCCGAAGCGCCAGCGGACATCGTTCTGAACGTGTTCTGCGGACCAGTCGGAGACGTTGAAGGGTGGATTGGCGAGGATGTAGTCGGCCCGGAGGTCGGGGTGTTGGTTTTTGAGGAAGGTGTCGGCGTGTGTCTGGCCGAGGTTGGCCTCGATGGTGTGCATGGCAAGGTTCATGTGGGCCAGCCGCCACGTGTTGGGGTTTGATTCCTGGCCGTAGATGGCGATGTTGGTGGTGTTGCCGCCGTGTGCTTTGACGAACTGTTCGGACTGCACGAACATGCCGCCGGAGCCGCAGCAGGGGTCGTAGACGCGGCCCTCGTACGGTTCGAGCATTTCAACGAGCACGCGGACGATGCAGCGGGGTGTGTAGAACTCGCCGCCGGATTTGCCCTCGGCCTGTGCGAACTTGCCGAGGAAGTATTCGTAGACGCGGCCGAGTGTGTCGCGGGCGGTGTCGCGATCGCCTTTGAAACCGATGTTGGCGATGAGGTCGATGAGCGACTTCATCTTTTCCGGTGCGATGCCTCGGCGGGCGTAGTCTCGCGGGAGTTTTTGTTTGAGTTTGGGGTTGTCGCGTTCGACGGCGAGGATGGCATCGTCGAGAAGTTGCGCGATGTCGGGCTGGGCGGCTTTCGCCTGGAGCTCTGGCCAGCGGGATTCCTTGGGGACCCAGTAGATGCGCTCGGCGGTGTATTCATCGCGCGATTCGAGGAGGGCTTCTGCTTGCGGGCCGGTGATGTTGTCGGCTTCGAGTTCGGCTTTGAGTTCATCGTGGCGCGACTCGAAGGAATCGGAGATGTATTTGAGGAAGAGCAGGCCGAGCACGACGTGTTTGTACTCGGCGGCATCGACCTGGCCGCGCAGGGCATCGGCGGCTTTCCAGAGTGTATCGGCGTAGTCGAGATCGGTGGTTGTGGGCGCGTTGCTGGCCACGTGGTTCCTCTTCCGCGAGAGTTGGATGCGCGAGCATGCGGGAGACCCGCATCATAGTGGATTGTTTGTGGATGTGTTGGGCGTGATCGATTGAGACCAGCGAGGATGCCCGTGCAAGGGAGGTCGCGTCTCGGAGGTCCCGCGGTGGCATCGCGGGGCGGTTGCGTCGCACTTGTGATCGACCGAGGCAGCGCCTCGAGGGCCCGAGGCGCGCGGATTCCTACCCGAGGCTGCGGCATTCCTATCCGAGGAGTTTCCTCTGGAGGAAATCAACGCGGCTTTTGTCCCAGAGGCGCGAGGATTCCTACCCGAGGGCCGGGGAAACCCAGGCTGGACTGCGCCAGCACGTCCGGAAACTCACACCAGCGGGTTCTGGTACGATGCTGGTTCCCCTGCCTGACATTTGAGAGTTACGCATGCACCCACGCACTGACTACGCATGACTCAACGATCAACATCTTCGCGCACGGTGCGGTTTTCGGCTGGAAGCATTGTTGCTGGCGTGGCCAACTCACCATCTGCAATGGCGCTCGTTGCAGCCAACCTGTTGCCCCTGCTGGGCGTGGTGTTTCTTGATTGGGATTTGCAGATGGTGCTGATGTTGTACTGGGCGGAGAGTGGCATCATCGGGTTTTACACCATGCTCAAGATGCTGCGAATCTTCGGACCGTCAGCCATCGGCCTGTGCCTGTTCTTCACGGTGCACTATGGCATCTTCATGACGGTGCATGGCATGTTTCTGCTGGCACTTACCGAGATGGGGAGCAGCGGCTTCGGGGATGCTGGGGGCGCTGGCATGCTGCCGGATTCACAACTGCTCGCCGAAGCGACATCCTGGCCGATCCTGCTTTCGCTGACTGCGCTCTTCATCAGTCATGGCGTGTCGTTTGTGCGGCATGTGGTATTCATGCCACCCCAGGATCGACCGGCTGAGCCGGGGCATGTCATGATGGAACCGTACGGCCGCATCGTCATCATGCATCTGGCCATCATTTTTGGAACGTTCGCGGTGATCGTATTGAAGGCTGGCATCGCGGTGCTGGTGCTGCTGATTGTGCTCAAGATCGCTGTTGATGTGTGGGCTCACCTGCGCGTGCATAGCAAGCACCTCGATCGCCCGAGCATATTCGAACTGATGAGTATGGCCAATGATGCTGCCCAGCGGAAGGCGACGCCGGCTGTCGACGAACCACCTGTCGACGAGCCTGGCGATACCGGCCAACAGCCTGACTGATACAATCGTTGCATGGATGATGGAGCGATTCGAGCGCAGGTGCTCATTGTGGAGGACGAGGTCGACCACGCAGACGTGATGGCTGAAGCGCTGCGGCGGCGTGGTCATGTGTGCACGCTGGTTCATACCCTCGAACAGGCGCAGGATGAGCTCCGCCACGGCAGCTTTGATGTGATCGTCACTGATCTGGTCATGGATCGCGATGATGCAGGACTGCGCGTGCTCGAAATGGCACAAACCGAACAGCCCGAAGCTGAGACCATCATGGTGACAGCCCACGGCGATGTGCCAACTGCCAAAGCAGCGCTGCAGGGTGGCGCGTATGACTTCATCGAAAAGCCTTTGGATCTTGATGTCTTCCGCAATCTTGTCAGGCGGGCTGCTGAGACTGTTCTGCTGCGACATCAGAACTCGACGCTCAAGGGCAAAGTGGATGCGGCGTATGGCTTCGAGGGCATCATCGGAGAATCTGCGGGCATCCGCAAAGTGATCTCAACAATCAGGCAGGTCGCGCCGAGTTCGATCCCGGTTCTGATTCTGGGTGAATCGGGAACAGGCAAGGAGCTGGTCGCAGCTGCTGTGCATAAACACTCCCGCCGCCGTGGCAAGCGTTATGTCACGTTCAACGCAGCGGGTCAGAGTGAGTCGCTCTTGGAAGATCAGCTCTTCGGCCATGTGCGGGGCGCGTACACCGGGGCCGATCGCGATCGTGAGGGCGTGTTTGAATATGCAGATCACGGGACGCTGTTTCTTGATGAGATTGGCGACATGCCGCTGCCTATGCAGTCGAAACTGTTGCGCGTGCTCGAAACCGGCGAAGTGGTGCGTCTGGGCGCCAACGAGCCGCGCAAGACTGATGTTCGCTTCGTCACTGCGACAAATCGCAATCTGCCCAAACTCATCGACGAGAATCAGTTCCGGGAAGACCTGTACTTCCGCATCAAAGGCGCTGTCATTGAAGTCCCGCCATTGCGCGATCGAAGGGAAGATGTGCCGCTGCTTGTGAATCACGCCATCGGTCGCAGCGCTGCAGATCTGCAGCGACCTGCTCCGAGCATGAGCGGACCAGCCATGTTGCGGCTGACCGCATATCACTGGCCCGGCAACGTGCGCGAGCTGATGAACGTGGTGCAGCGCATTGTCGTGACTACCGATGGCGATGTGATTGATGTGCGGGATATCCCAGATGAGATTCGCAGCGATGACAATGATCAGCAGGTGAACGTGGGCGGACTCGCGGGCGTCGGCCTTGACAAACTCGAACGCGAAGCGATTCGCCAGACACTCGCAATGACCGCAGGCAACCGCGAGAAAACCGCGTCGCTCCTGGGCATCGGCGAACGCACACTCTACCGCAAACTCAAAGAGTACGGCATCAAGTGAATGAAGGTCCCACTCCGGAGGAGACGCCGCGAAACTGCTCAACCACCCGCCGGCACGTTACCATGCGTTGCGGTGATGCGTGAGCGGATCCCGCCGCGGCCGCGCCAGTCGGTGGTGACCACCATCCACGCAGGCTGCATCACATTGCGCAGGTCGTCGCGGATCCTATTGGTCACCGCTTCGTAGAAAATCCCCTCGTTGCGGAACGACTGGTAATACAGCTTCAGACTCTTGAGCTCGATGCACAGCGTGTCGGGCTGGTAGCGCACGGTCACGCTGGCAAAATCGGGATGGCCAGTGACTGGGCAGACCGATGTGAACTCATCGCTGATGTGTTCGATCGTGTAGGGCGTAGCCGCGGGCGACGGGAAAACCTCGAGCAGTGATGCATCAGACATGGCGGTGGGAGTGGGGGGTCGCTCAACTTACAGCTGATAGGTCGAGACCAGTTGCAGGACGTTTTCCTGACGTGGATTGATCTTCAATGACTTGCGCAACGCTTCACCTGCAGTGCGTTTTGCATCAGCGTCACGCTTCTTACTGAGCAGCCAGCGGTTGACAGCGTTGCAGCCGATGCCGTTCCAACTGGGCCAGTTGGTGTCGTCGAGTTCCACAGCGCGCTGATAGGCAGCCATGGATCGGTCGTAGTCGCGCAGCTTGAAATGACCATAGCCGATGGCTTCAAATGCGTTGGCGTTGGGTTCTCGACGATTCAGCGTTTCAGCTGCGTTGATCATCTCGTTGTAGCGCTCGGATGTTCGCAGCGTCTGCACGAGGTTGAGAACGAGCTCGGGAGTGGGATCCATAAGCTCCATCGCGACACGGTAGGTATCGATGGCTTCTGCATGCATGCCAAGTTTGTCGTAGACTGCTCCGAGGTTGACACGGGCTGGTCCACTTTCCGGATCGAGCTCAACAGCCTTCTCCGCAAAGTTGCGTGCAGCCTGAGCATCGCCCATCTGCAGATACGTCGTAGCCATATTGAGATTGGCTTGGGGGCTGTCGGGCCTGATGACCAGAGCCCGGTGATAGGCTCGGATGGCTTCAACGAAGCGGTTGAGCATCTGCAGGGCAAAGCCGTGGCCGTATTGTGCATCAAAGTTGCGTGGTTCAAGCTGAGCAGCCCGCGAGTAGTTCGACTCCGCCTGATTGAAGTCGCTCGTCTCCATGTAGATGTCAGCAATGCCGAGGTAGGCAGTTGTCACCGTGGGGTTTTTGGAGAGGATCTCCCGGAACAGTGCAATAGCGAGGTCGTAGTCGCCCTGCTCGCTGGCTGCGCGGGCATCAGTGAGCTTTTCTTCCACCTCAGCATTGCGGGCTGCCCGCTCTTCGGGGGAATAGGTTGGATTGCCGCTGCGCACGCCGCCAAAGTGGCGACAGCCGCCTGCGAGCATGAGCATCATTCCAAATGTGAGAAGCAGTAGGCCCGGCCATGGCCTCATCATCGAGGACAGTGTCAGGCTGTTTTGGTTCCAATTCGGGTTCATGCAACGGTTCCTCTTCTATACGATCCGGTCATTGTCTGTCTGCGAAGCCAGGCAAGCTGGGCGGTCATCCTAACCGCCTCCTCATCAGATATCGACCATCAGGGGCCTGATCTGAGGCGTTTGAGGCGGCGAACGTTCACGGTGTCCCAGGGGGTTCCGCGTGGCGTGTGGCCCTTGGGGGTCTCAAGGATGGCTGGTACGTGTTTCAGGCCGCCATGGTTCAATATCGCTTCGAAGCACGCCTTGCCACATGTTCCATCGCCAATGTGTGCATGACGGTCGAGCCGCGAGCCGGGGAGACCCTGCGAGTCGTTGAGGTGCAGCACCCGCAGCAGGTCCAGGCCGCACTCCGCATCAAACGCATCAAGCACTGCTGCGGCCAGAGCGGGTGTTTGCATGTCGTATCCCGCAGCTGTGACATGACAGGTGTCAAGGCAGTAGGCAATCCGCTGCGGCTCCTTCACCATGTCGCGGATGATTGCAAGATGTTGAAAGTCATAGCCGAGATTGGTGCCTGATCCCACGGTTGTTTCCAGACAGGTGATGACTTTGCATCCAGCGGTTGCCTGGTGGACCTGATCAAGCGACTGCGCGATTCTGCGAAGGCCCGCCAATTCATCACGCGAAGGCGGCTGCCCCAACTGGTTCACCTCGCCACGCTTGCGTGGCGTCTCGAGATGAGCGCCCGGATGGGCGACCAGCAGATGGATGTCCAACGCCGCGCAACGTTCCACTTCGAGAATCTGACGATTGATTGAACGTGTTCGAGCATCCTTCTCAGGTGACGCAAGATTAATCAGATAGCTGTTGTGGGCGACGATCAGATCTCGGGGGCGATCTGGCGATGCAGTTGTCGTGGCCGGGCGCGATTGCGCGAATGTCCGGGCTGCATCCCGCCACGCAGCAGCATCTTCATCGTGGAGCTTCGGCACGCGCCATTGACGCTGGTTGCACGTGAATATCTGCACGCACTCGAGTTTGAGCCGAGTTGCCTCATCAAGCGCGTTGGTCAGCCCGCCCGCGATGGAAAGATGTGAACCGAGTAAAGGCATCGTCCGCAGCAGGATAGGGCGATGTTTCAAGAGTCCGCAGACTCACCGCCCGCTCGACATCATCTGCAGCGCACGTTCGCGAAACAGGAAGTCAATGATGTTGCCTTCGTGCGGCTGTTTCCAGTTCAGTTGCACAGTCGGAATGGCCCCAAGATTCAATCGATCAATACATTGCGCATCAGTCGCAGCGCCGCGCATTGCTTCATCGTCCGTAATCACGGTGCCCACCAGCGTGTCGCCGATCGCATCGAGCATGCGATCAGTTGCACACTCGACGACTGAGACGTAGGGGAACATGTATTCGGTCCGCGCCAGTGTGGGCTCTGGCGACTCGCAATGAATCACGGTTGGCCTGAGATAGGCAAATCGCTCCTCGCGGACAAGTCGCGGCTCACCTTTGCGATGTTGGGCTGTTGCATCACGAACACCCTTCTCGCGCAGCCCCTGTTCGATGCCTGCATCAATCGCATCCGCCTGTTCCGGAATGGTGAATGCTGCGAGTTGTGCGTTGGGATTATCATGTGGCAGCGGCAGCACGTGTCCCAGCCGGGCTGCGAGGGCTTCCGCGATCGCGTTGCTGTGTCTGGGCGTCCAGATTCCAGAGCAGTTGATGCAACTGCGTCCGCCATTGAGCAGAACGCTGTCGACCATCAGATCGAGGTAATCTTCCCACTGATCCGCTGCATCGTTGCCGAGCAGGATTTTGCTGAAGCCCGGGCCATGCACCTGCACGCGCGGGTTGCCGCGATATCGTTCAACTGTTGGTTTGCCACCAAAGATCATGGTTCGCTGGACATGTTCGACGACAGCGGCTCCGGTTTCAGCTTCGCCGGGATAGATTGCAATCGCTTCGCGCGGGATGCCTGCCTGAAAGAAGGCTTCAGTCATGCGATATGGCGTCCATGGTTCAAGCGGCCCGGGTTTGAGAACCATGCCAATCTGCAATGCAATCACAGGCAGCCACAGGCCATGGACGCCGGGGGAGTTGGAAGGCAGTACCATGCCGATGACCGGTGATGTGGCCTGCATGCTTCGCATGATGCCATGTTCTTCGCCATACCCGCGCGCGAGAATATCCGGATCAAGGCCGCGCGTGAGCGCATCGAGAATCTCGCTGAGATTGCTGAGCACATACGCGAGCTTCTCCATATTGAAACGGCACATGTGTTCGGGCAGCCCCGTCGTCGCGCTCTGGGCCTGGACAAATGCCTGTGGCGATTGCGGCGTCGATCCGATATTCAGATCTGCATGCATGAAGAGGTCAGCTGCGCGCTTCAGACAGGAACACAGTTCGGGAATGCTCCGCTGCCGCAACAGTGCACGTGCCTGAGGCGCTTTGCGGATGTCGCGCGCGATGAGTCCAGCATTGGCTTGGGAGACTTCGCACAAGGGTTCACCTGTTGCAAAGTGAGCGACAGAAGTGACATCAAGGCTCTCATACGGTTCGCCAAAACGCAGAACAGGAATATGCATCGTTCAGTTTATGCGGCGGTTGGAGACCGGGCGTGCACAATGTCGACTCGTGAGTGTCCGTCACTTCATCGTCTGCATCCACTTGTCAACTGCGCCTAATCGCCTGGAAACGACCGAGTAATGCAGTTCGCGGCCACTCGGCTGCGGCACGATCAGTCCCGCTACCCGCAGAATCTGGATGTGATTCGATACGCTCGGCACTGACATTCTGATCGGTTGCGCGATCGTGCTGACCGACAATGGGCCTTCACGATGCAGCCGCTGCAAGATCGACCTTCGTACTGGGTGAGCGATCGCCCGAAAGACATCTGGTGCTGCATGTGGTCGTGCCATACAATGAGTTTAGTACAAAACTCTATGCATTGCAAGTACCGTTTGCAGGTCAATCGCGGCGGCAAGAGTCTTATGCGATGCAGCGCTTTCGACAGGAACGCGCCTGAGGAGTCGAGGCCTTCCCACTCCCCAAATCGTCCGGACAAAACGGGCAAATCGAACTGATGCCCTTTGGGTGAGCCCGCGCGGATGGGGGGATGGAGGAATCTGCCACGCATCACGCACAATGTTTTGTACAAAAATCTATGCATTCGGAATGAGCAGGCTCGCTCGGAGCACGGGGTCCGGGCGCGGAGCACGCGGATATCGTCACTCGAGTTGCGCGATCAGGGTGATGATCGCGTTGCGCACAGGCGCGGCATCAGTCCCATCACCGCAGCGATCAACCTGCTGCAGGATCTCCGGCGAGCTGAAGCGGCCGTGACGCCGCGGCCGCGTCGCGGCGACATGTTGGGAATGCCGGACGACTTGGCGGGAAGGGGCGCAAACGCGCGATTGAAACGCACACCGGACTGCCCCAGCAGCATTGATCTGGCTTACACGGCCGCGATGCCAAAGAATCTGTGCACGTTGGCGTCGAGTTGCGATTCGAACTTTTCGAAGTCTGTGCCGCGAAGCTCTGCCAGGAACCGGGCAGTATGTATCACGAATGCAGGTTCGCAGGGCCAGGTTGATCGCACAGGTTCGGGACTCAGAAATGGCGCATCAGTTTCCACCATGATGCGATCATCGGGAATGAGTATGGCTGCGTCTGCCACCTCACGGGCGTTGTGGTAGGTGACAACACCAGTCAAGCTGATCCACGCGCCGAAGTCGAGCACCTTGCGGGCATCATCAGAATCGCCGGTAAAGCAGTGAAACACAAATCGCGCGGGATCAAACGTGGTCGCCCTGAGAATCGGGATCAGATCATCAAATGCTTTACGGCAGTGCAGGATGATTGGCTTTTCGATCCCATCGAACTTCAGCGACTCAAGAAAGGCAAGCTGCTCATCAAGCACATTGCGCTGCAGTTGGCGGGGCGGCTTTTCATAGTGATTATCCAGGCCAAGCTCACCAAATGCGACACAGCGCGGATGCATGGCTGCTTGCCGCACATCGTCCCACTCGCGCGGCTCATCGACGTGCAAAGGATGCACGCCCGCTGAACACCAGACATTCTCGAACTGCTCAGCCAGATCGAGGTTGGCTTGACAGTTGCTGGTCGAGGTGGCAATGGTGATCATGCCATCCACACCCGCAGCAGCGGCGCGGCTAACCACATCCGCGCGCGAATCGCCAAACACATCAAACGCAAGATGACAGTGTGTGTCGAACATCAGCCTGATAGAATATGCTTCGAGGTGGGTGCAGCCGGTTCGCTTCCGGCAGGGCATCGCCGTGGGCTGGTTGGTGAGAAGCATTTATGACTGATCTGTTGATCGCAGCGGCCGGCGACAAGGCCCACGACATGATGATGACGGCGGCGACTGCGATCGCGATGGGAGCGATGTTGATCGTCATTGCCCGTCGGCTGGGCATTCCCGCCATCGTTCTGCTCTTGTGCGGCGGGATTATGCTTGGGCCCGACTTCTGGACACGCGTGGCGGCGCCCCTGCTCAGCGGTCTGGCAGGTCACCTGGGCGCGGGCGACGACATCATCAACTGGCTTCTGCACAGTCACGCCCCGGTCCAACCCGAAGCCCTGGGCGATGGCCTGCTGGTCATCGTCTCCCTCGCCATCGGACTCATCCTCTTTGAGGGCGGATTGACGCTCGACATCACCGGCTACCGCGAAGCCCCCACCATGATCAAACGCCTGCTGAGCCTGGGCGTGGTTGTGACATGGTTCGGAACCACGCTCGCGATCTGGTGGATCTTCCGCCTTTTTGAAGTTGAGATGAGCTGGAAAGTCGCGATCATCTCCGGGAGTCTGGTGATTGTCACTGGCCCGACGGTCATCGCGCCTCTATTGAAGCGCATCAACATTACCTCCAAGCTGCACAACATCCTGCACTGGGAAGGCGTGTTGATCGACCCTCTCGGCGTCTTCATTGCGCTGCTGTGTTACGAATGGGTCAGTCAGCAGTCCGGGATGAACGCGCTCTTGAATCTCGGCATTCGCGTGGGCGTGGGACTGGGCGTGGGCGTGGTGGGGGGGTTCCTGCTCACAACATTCGTCCGTCGCAAACTCGTCCCCGAAGAGATGGTCAACGTGTTTTCGCTTGGCTTCGCTGTTGCAATCTTTGCACTGGCTGAGTTGGCGCGCTCGGAGACTGGCCTGCTTTCAGTCACGGTGGCTGGCTTCGTGTTCGGGCTTTCCAGTTCATCGAAACTCAAGCAAGTGAAACAGTTCAAGGCTGAGATCACCGATCTTCTCATCGGCATGCTGTTCATTCTGCTGGCCTCGCGGCTGGAGTTCGATCAGTTCCGCGAGTTCGGCTGGGCTGGTGTTCTGGCAGTGGCGACCGTCCTGCTTGTGATTCGCCCGATCAGCATCTTCCTGTGCTCGATGGGCATTGAGGACATGCGTACGCGCGAGAAGATGCTGCTGTCGTGGATCGCGCCGCGTGGAATCGTTGCTGCTTCCATGGCCTCGCTGGTTGCAATCAACCTGGGCGATCGTTTCGTCGAAACTTTCACATACTCAGTCATCATCGCAACCATCGTTCTGCAGGGGTCAACTGCAGGGCTGTTCGCCCGCATGCTTGGCCTGAAGCGTGAGAAACCCAGGGGATGGATGATTGTCGGCGCTCATGTCTTTTCCAGGCGGTTGGCCGAGTTCATCACCCGCTCGACAACGGTGCCGGTGATTCTGATCGATTCGGGCAGTCGGGCTGTGCGTGAAGCCCGGTCTGAAGGATTGAACGCCATCGTGGCTGATGCGCGCGACATCTCGCTGGCAGATCGCCTTGAGTTTCAAGGCATCGGACGAGTGGTCGCCCTGACCGACAATGAGGACCTCAACGCACGTGTCTGCACCAACTGGGCGGAAGTGGTCGGGAGTGGCAATGTCTATCGCGGCGATCCATCAGATCGGCGTGGTCCGGGCGAGGCTGAGCAGGACGAAGAAGAAGTGCAGAGCGGCACTGTTGTGCTCGCGCGCCTGCCACGCCCTTCGCTGCTCTCGGGAGAAATCATGCGCGGCGACAGCACCGTCATCATCGTCGATCACGACGCTGAATCACCGGCGCCGGTTCCTGCCAGTTCGATTCCAGTCCTGGCTATCGAGAGCGATGACGATGTACAGTTCGATCCCGACCCAGATGGTACGTCCGGAAAGATGATGTACATCCACCGCCGCAGCGATTATCTGATGCGTTCGATTCGGCCTGAACTCATCACGACGCTTGCTGCAGAGAGTCTGCCTGATCTCTTCGCAAAGCTCGTCGATCGAGTGGTGAAGGTGCACCCTGCGCTGCCACGTGAAGAGACGATCGATGAGCTGCTCGAACGCGAAAGTGCATTCCCCACCGTGCTCGGTCATGGCGTGGCTGTCCCGCATACCTACAGCAAAGCCCTTGATGATCGCATCTGCGCACTGGCCCAGATCCCCGAGGGCATGATCTTCGGCGATGAACAGGGCGAACGGGTTGAACTTGTCTTCCTGCTGCTGAGCCCGCAGGGCGATCCCGAAGGTCACCTTGCAACACTTGCGGAAATCGCGCGGCTGGTCATCCGGCCGGATGTCCGCAACCGCCTGATGGTCGCAACCTCACCTCTGGAAGTGATCAGAATCATCCGCGAAGAACGATGAACGGGACTCGCGTTACTGCGTGAGGTTGCGAACCTTCACCTTGCGGTCCTGCTCGAGTTCATCGAGGTCATCGACTTCGCCTACGCCTTCGACATGGCCATCCAGGAAGAGGGCCAGCGCTTCGCCTGCGTAACGATAGTCGACTTTCTGGTCGACCAGGCCGCCGTAGTCGACGCCCCAGGGTCCGTAGTCATCAAGAATGGTTTCCTTGTCGATCGAGTTGGCGGGCGCGACACCGCCGAATGAATCGATGACTGAGAGCGAACGATCGGGCTGACGGATCTGGCCGATGGTGTACCAGTTGTTGTTCCCGTTGCGGGTTGAATCGAAGAAAAGATTCATTGCGAAGTAGCCAAGCTTGCCCCTGTTGTTGCCGAGGCTGTTGTTCTCGGGCGAACGGAAGGGATCATCGTCATACGTAGGGATGACGCTGTGCAGGGCATCGTCGGGAGAATCGACTTCATAGTTGTGACCGGGCCCGCCGCTGACTGCATCATCAAACTGAACATCGACATACTTGCTCCACAGGATATCTGTCCATGTACCGACATTGATGGGCAGACCATCGGCGCTGACGTTGGAGCGCACTGCACCGCTGACCGGGTTGGTGGAATAATCGAACACAGCTGGAACAAGATATTGCCTGCTCTCGTTGGAGTAGAGCGTCGACCACTCGCCGATCTGCTTGAGCCTCGACATGGCATCGGTGCGGCTTGCAGCCCCGCGCGCTGCAAAGAGCGAAGGCACCAGAATCGCGATGAGGATCACGATCAGGCCGACCACAACCAGAAGCTCGACGATCGTAAAGGCCCGAGGTTGCGGGACGCGGTTGACTTGCTTCATGGTTGAAACCTCTCTTCTCGAACGTGTTCTTTGAAACTCTTCCGCAACCAACTTGAATCTGACAGCAGCCAGCGGGATCGCGGCAGCCGCTGCCCACAGCGCCGCGGTGGCGCAGCATAAACCGGACGCGTGAACCGATGGGGCGTTGTGAAGCTGGGAAATGAAGCAGCTTTCACGTCGCGCCCCGAAGAGACGCCGACCCACAAGTGTAGTATCCGCCTGCGGTTCGGGACGGTTCCCGCTCAATGCCCGGATTTCCGCCCCGCCAGCATGAAAAAAGCTCGACGGCGATCGAACTGTGTGGGTCGCCGTCGAGCCTCGTATGAGGTGACGCTCGAGATCGTCACCAATGGGCCGGGATGTGGTCCCGGCAAAAGGATCATCGACCAGATGTCTATAGCGTGCCACAATCAGAGCGGTTGTCAAGTGGAAACTTTCCAAACTGCACGTAACCGACCTTATGCACATTGCGTACCAGTTCATGCGTCCGGGGACGGTGCCGTCTGCGACGTCGAGAGGACCAGCGACACCATCCCCGGGCCGCTCCATCTTCAGCAGCGACGCGTTACGATGTGCTGTCGTAGCGCCGCACAGGTCGATGTTGCATTCGGGTCGAATCGAGGGGTGGGTTGTACGCATGCAGAGAGCTTTCAAAAACATATCGCACAATCGTCGTCACGGCTCCACTTGTGCTGTCGCCCGTCGACGCACGCGCGCGTTTTCCCTTGTCGAAATCATTGTCGTCATGGGCATCATTGGGGTCCTGGCTGCCATCATTCTGCCTGTCGCTGCCACGGTGCGCGATAAAGCCCACGAAGCGGAGTGTCAATCCAACCTCAGACAGATCGGGGCAGCCATCGAGGTCTATCGCCAGAACAATGATCGCCTTCTTCCACGTGCTGCACCCTTGCCAAGTGGTGATCCCTTCTCGCCACCCGACGGCCTCAACGGCGCCCTCAAGCGGATCATCGATCCCAAATCGCGCGTCTACTTGTGTCCTGCTGATGATGATCCCGGGGCTGAAGTCATCGGCACCAGTTACTTCTATGTCGCGGGCGCATTCATGTTCTTCAGTCCGCCTGAACCCTGGCCGGCAGCCAGGCAGGTCACGAAGTTCTTCGAAGAAGAAGTCCCCAACAGCATTCCAATCGTCTGGGACGCAGGCGATCGCCATCCCATTGGAACCGCGCTCCCACGCAATGGCCTGTACATCGATGGACATGTCGAACGTGTTGGTGAACCATTTACCATTCCCGGCGGCTGAATACACTTTTGCGGAACCCTCTGTATGCGACTGCCCGACCGTTACGAAATCAACCGCTTCGTCGAACACCATCGCACACTGCTGGTGCGCCTTGGCATCATTGGCGGAATCCTCGCGATCGCGCTGCTGCTTGGCACATGGTGGTTCTCACGCTGGCAGCCGCCACCGAGTATCTTTGACTCGCCCATCGATAACGCGATTGCATATTTCACAACTGATGATTTCAATCAGCTCCCTGTTGATGAACGTATGGAACTGATTGCGCAGTTCATCGATCGCTTTCGCACACTTTCGCAGTCAGAATCGGCAGTCCTGGCAAGTTTCATGGCTGGCGTGAGTGGCCGAACCCGCGAACAGCTCGAAGAGAACATCCGCGTTCTTGCACGAGATCTCATGAAAGATGGTGCGGATGAGTATTTTCAAACGCCACCAGATCAGCGGGCTGCATATCTGGATGAGTGGGTATTGAAGTGGATGAAGTTCGGCGAACGGGTCGAGCGTGGCGAAGAACGCGATATCTCGGACGAAAAGCGGCTGACCGATGCACGCAGCCAGGGCCAGCGCGACACCGAACGCATGGAACGCGATGCCAACGACACCCGCCTCAAAGAACGCGATGCAGTACGCATCATGGATATGTGGCGGCGAGAAATCGAAGCCGTCGCCACCCCCAAAGAACAGGGGCAGATCATGAAGTTCATGGATGATCTGCGTCAGCATTTTACGCAGTGATCCAACTGATGCAGATTTTCTTTACGTCGCAGCACATGATTGCTGTTGACAAGCCGTGCGGGCTGCTGAGTGTTCCCGGCATCGGTCCTGCCAAGCAGGATTGTCTCATCACGCGCTTGCAGGAGACCTTTCCTGAAGCCCGCATTGTGCATCGACTCGATCGTGACACTTCGGGCGTGATGATTCTGGCCCGCGATGCAGATACACACCGCGAACTCAGTCGTCAGTTTCAGGATCGCGAAGTCAGCAAACGCTACATCGCTGTTGTGGCTGGACACATGCGTGAAGATGAGGGCGAAATCGATCTTCCCATCCGCAAGGACATGAACGCAGGCACCACCCCACGTCACATCGTTGATCACGAACAAGGCAGGGCATCACTGAGCCGCTATCGAACGCTCGACCGTTGCAGTATGGAGACACCCGATGGCACGCTCGACATCTCGCGCATCGAGCTTTCGCCACTGACCGGCCGCTCACACCAGTTGCGCGTGCATCTGAAAGCAATCGGGCACCCCATTCTCGGCGATGACCTGTATGCGCCGCCGCACGTCCTGGCTGCGAGTGATCGCCTGCTGCTGCACGCAACGTACCTGTATCTGACTGATCCGTACACAGCGGAGCCGCGCGAGTTTGTGTCCGCGTGTCCGTTTTGATGCAATCAGATCAGAGTCGCAGTCGCATCAGCTCAGGCTGTTCCGAAGCAGGGTTGCGCGGGCTTCCTTCATGGCGTCCTTCGGGAGCGGTTCGCCTGCGGTCTGTTCCATGTGGGCTGGCTGAATGCGGGGCAGCAGGTTGTCGACGGTGGCGGGTTCGAGATCAGTGATCAGATCCATGTGCACACCAAGTCGCACACGGCTCAACAGTTTCATTGCTTCTTCCAGCGAGATCAGCCGCGCTTCCCGCACCACTGCCAGAGCGCGGCGGACACGGTCGCTCAGCAACACCAGTCGCCGTTCCATAAGCACTCTTCGTGCAGCTCTTTCGTATTCGATGAGAATGGGCACGACGCGCTCTTCGAACTCTTCAAGCAGTTCTTCTTCAGTGACACCCAGTGTGACCTGATTCGAGACTTGATAGAAGTCGCCAATGCTCTCGCTGCCTTCGCCATAGAAGCCGCGCACAGCCAAGTGCAGGTCTTTGGCGGCACGGCGGACCCGGTCAATCTCGCCGCTGAGTTTCAGTCCGGGCAGATGCACCATCACACCAAGGCGCATGCCCGTGCCGACGTTGGTCGGACAGGCTGTGAGGTAGCCGAATCGGGCTGAGAATGCAAACGTCAGCGTCTCCTGCAATTGCGATTCGACTTCGCTGATGGCTGCGAACGCGTTGCCGGGCTGCCTGCCCGGCAGCAGCACCTGCATGCGCAGATGATCTTCCTCGTTCATCATCAGGCTGAGGGCTTCGTCATCCGAGACTGCAGCAGCCCGCAGCTTTGCTTTCTGAGCAAGTTGGGCCGAGATGAGATGCCTCTCGACCAGGAGTGCACGTTCACGGCGGGCGATGCTCTCCAGATCGATCCACTGCATGCCCGGCCTGAGCGTGGTCTTTCCGAGTGCACGGCGGAGCAGCGTGAGTACTTGTGCGCGCTGTTCATCGGTCGCCCGGTTGACAAAGGGATAGCCCTCGAGATTCCGTGCCAGTCGCGCTCGGGAACTCAAGACGACATCATTGTCGGGCCCGGGTGTTGAGATCCAACGATGGTCGGTGTCGAGTTTCACGACGACTCGGTTCCTGCATCGTCGCGAGGTTGGACCGGTTCGATGGCGTTGAGACGATCGCGTAAAGCAGCAGCGCGTTCATATTCTTCAGCTGCGACAGCGCGATCGAGTTCGCGGATCAGTTTCTGCATTAGCAGTTGACGATCGCGGGCCTGTTCGGAAACTGCAGGAGCATGGCCGATGTGATGCGTGCCGCCATTCTGGGCCCGCTCGATCAGGGGCGAGAGCTGTGACTCGAATGCCCGGTAGCATTCGGCGCAGCCGAGCGTGCCACTCTTGCGGAAGTCTGCGAATGTCATGCCACAACTGGAACACGCTTTGGCGCTGGCTTTGCCAGATTTGCTTTCGCCTGCAGAGATGAAGAATTGTTTGAATGCAGCGGTGTGGGCGGAAGACTGATGGACGACGAAGCCAGCCTCAGCAGCGTGTTCGGTACAGAGGTGAACCTCGCGCTTCTCGCCATTGACGATTCTGGTTTCGTGAACCACCGCCGGCTTGTCACACTGATCGCAGTTCATGAAGACACCTTCGTTGATGATAGGTCGCTGATCGGCGCTGCGAACCTGCGGGCGTGCAGGCAAAGGCAATCGCGTCTTCGTCGTCCCCGCGCAGCAGGCGGGCCATCCAGTCTGGTTGGCATGCGTCTGCGGTGCGTCTCTGGGTCCCCGCCTTCTCGGGGACGACGAGAAAACGCGATTGATATGTTCGGAGACTCTGGAGAAGGACACCCGTCCAAAACGGGCAGTACCAAAACGACACCGAGGCCGGCTGAGCCGACCTCGGAGCGGTGTTTCGCAGATGGTTGTTGCAGCACAATGTGCTGACAGTTGAGAGGGGGTGACGCCTGAGTGTTCAGGCCTTCTTGGCGCGCCGAGTGGTCTTCTTGCGCGCGGTCTTCTTCTTAGCAGTCTTCTTCTTGGCAGTCTTCTTCTTGGCAGCCTTCTTACGGGTTGCCTTCTTACGGGTTGCCTTCTTGCGAGTAGCCTTCTTGGCTGTAGACTTCTTGGCAGCCTTCTTACGGGTTGCCTTCTTACGAGTGGCCTTTTTGGCCGTGGCGCGTTTCTTTGCCATAGTTGTGTCCTCCATCTTGCGCTAGCGTGTCGGAGTAGCGGAGCGAAACACATGTACGACGGACCAACCGCCGTTACAATGTTTTACCTCTATCGGATGCTCTGCGAAAGGCCCTTCACACAAAATGTGCACAGAACACTCGCTCACCACCTCTGAATCTATCTCCGTCACCCGGCTGGTGATCAACGGCGCCCATGGAAAAATGGGGACGCGCCTGGTCGCTCTGGCGGGCGCCGATGCGCGCTTTCGCATCGCTGCTACCATCGGCCGCGCGGGCGTGATTGATGGCGAAGATGCCCTCGCGCAGCGCGCGTTCGATGTCGTCGTTGATGTCTCTTCAGATGACGGTGCACGCAGCGCACTGGATCGCGCTCAGGACGCATCATCCGCGATTTTGCTCGCAACGACGGCACTTTCCGCACACACGCTCGAACGTGCACGGATCGTCTCACGCACTGTTGCAGTCATGATCGCGCCCAACACATCGCCCGGAATCGCAGTGCTCAAGCAACTGTTGACAACTGCAGCTGCGCTCCTCCCGGACGGCTATGACATCAGCCTCATCGAGCACCACCACGCAGGCAAACGCGATGCGCCGTCGGGTACCGCCAAGGCGCTTGTTCAGGCGCTGGAAAGCGCTGGAAAATCGTCAGAAAAAATTTTCAAAAATATTGCTGCAATTCGCGCGGGCGACACCATCGGTGAGCATTCGGCGCGCTTTTCGGGGCCGGGTGAGATCATCGAACTTACGCATCGCGCCACCACGCGCGACCTCTTTGTACGCGGCGCGCTCGACATCGCGCGGTGGTTGACACATGAGAAGGCTGGCATGTACACCATCGAAAACATGCTCGGGCTCACTCCGGATGATCCTCTCGAATGAGCCGCTCGAGTGATGTTTCGTTCACCTGGTTATAGGTGACTAATGGACCTGCATCAGTCAGGCCTGCAGGTACGCGTGCCCGCACCACGCCGTTGTAGGGGTTGTACCAGAACTTCGCAAGCGCTCGATCACGGTCAGCAACGATCTGCACAGGGTCTCGTCGGTCCCGATCCTCAAGCCCTGCAACTTCCAGCCAGGGTCGATCATCTGTCACAAGATAGTTGCGTGGCATAGACAGCTTGAACCAGTCTGGATCAATCGTGCGCGGATAACCCGCTGAGGTCATCTCCACCCTGTTCAACGCCTGCTGAATGCGAAGGTGCTGTTCGAAGATCTCAAGCGACTGCCGGGTGCGTTCCACAGCGCGCGCGCCTGCATCCTTTTCACCGTGCAGATACACAACGCCAGTCAGAATGGCTGCCAGCATCGCAAGAATCAGAATGTCGATGACAACTCGCATGGGGCAATGTCTGGAACTCGAATAACGAAAACACGACAAGTTGCCGCACACCCTGGCGGCTCATCTCATGTGCTATCGGTTGAAAATGCAGGAGTCGCGCAGCCCATCTGCGTCGGGTTGTAACGGTTGGCGAAGATGTGACGACTGCGACGGAGCGACGGTGCGTGGCGGGAAAACCTTCCGCGTACAGCCGCGGTTCTGATGGCCGGCTCGCCTGCTAATCTGGCAGAATGATGACTTCCGCAGGGTCGACGCTGAGCGTGACCATTTCAGCGTGCTCAACATCCGCGCCCTTCATGGTGGGGTTCATCTCAAGGACGCGCAACCGCTCACCTTCAGCGTATTCAACCTCATGCTGGGCAACATTGCCGAGAAACGTTGTGCGGATACGTCGGGCCTGCATGACATTTCCGTGACTCGCCGCGTGACCGTCTGGCAGGATACGAAGAGACTCGGGCCGGATTGAAAGCGTGACGTTGCCGCCACGCGGGGTGGTGTCATCAAAGGTTGTACTTTCAAGAATCGCGCTGCGGGTCTGCAGGGTGACGCGACCATCACCAGCAGTCATGACGGTTGCATGCAGGAAGTTTGACTCGCCGAGGAAGTCAGCCACGAAGCGTGATGCAGGTCGTTTGTAGATCGCTTCCGGCCTGCCACGCTGCATCACGGCGCCGTCGCGCATGACCACCATGTCATCTGCCATCGAGAGGGCTTCATCCTGATCGTGCGTGACGTAAATCGTGGTGATGCCGGTCTGGCTGCAGAGTGCGCGCAACTGGTCACGCATATCCAATCGCAGCCGTGCATCAAGATTGCTGAGCGGTTCATCAAGCAGCAGCACGGTGGGTTCGATGACCAACGCTCGGGCCAGGGCAATGCGTTGCTGCTGCCCGCCGGAAAGCTGCGCCGGGCGGCGCTGTGCATAGTCCTGCATCTGCACCTTTTTGAGCGCGTTCATCACACGTTCCTTGCGTTCGCCCTTGCTGACTTTGCGGACATCGAGTCCGTAGGCAACGTTCTCCAGGACGGTAAGGTGTGGCCAAAGCGCGTAGTTCTGAAACACCATGCCGGTGTTGCGGCGGTTGGGTGGCAGGTTGGTCACATCGTTGTCGTCAAACAGAATGCGTCCGCTGGTGGGGGCGATGAACCCCGCAATCATGCGCAGCAGGGTTGTCTTGCCACACCCGGATGGGCCGAGGAGAAAGAAGAGGCTGCCAGACTTGATGGTGAGACTGATGGCATCGACCGCGGTTGTCGAGCCGTAGCACTTGGTGAGATTGTCAAAGGTGACTGCAGTCATGCCGATTCGGGCAACGGAGGATCATTGGCCTGTTTCATTCTCGTTCATTGTGTCGAGGCGGCGTTCGAGTGTGCGTATGCGTTCCAGCAGCGCGGGAAGATCAGAGAAGATGACTGCGTTGCGTTTGGCCTTGCGAAACTCGACTGAAGGGATAAAGCCACCGATGCGCTGACCTTCGGGGACGTCGCTGCCAATGCCGGTCTTGCCCGCAACCATGACGCGATCGCCAATGGCAAGATGACCACTCACGCCCACCTGTCCGCCCAGGACGACATGGTTTCCGACCTTCACCGATCCGGAAACGCCCACAAGCGAAACGAACAGGCAGTGCTCGCCGACGGTTGTGCCGTGGCCGATGGAGATGAGGTCTGCAAACTTGGTGCCGCGTCCGATACGTGTCTCGCCCATGGCTGCCCGTTCGATGGCGCATCCTGCTCCAAGTTCGACATCATCTTCAATGACGACAATGCCATGCTGCGGGATTTTGTGATGCACGCCCTCATGCGTCGCGTAGCCAAAGCCATCATGCCCGATCGCAGTGTTGGCGTGCAGCGTCACACGGTTGCCCAGAATGCAGCGGTCATAGACAGCCACACCCGGATAGAGAATGCATTCATCGCCAATGGTGACATCCGGCCCGACATACACGTTGGGATAGATGACGGTGTTCGCTCCCACGCGCGCGCCTGATTCGAGAACAGAGAAGGGATGCACAGTCGTTCCCTCGCCGACACTGGCTGTTGGGTGAATCGCAGCCTGTTGTGAGATATTGGGTGCATGCTCCGTTGCTTCGATCGGCATCGGATGACTGCGAAACCCATGCAGCGCGATCATGGCAGCACGAAAGGCGTAGTACGGATCGTCCGCGACCAGCAGTGCCCGGCCATTGCGCGTGGCTAGGTCGCGTCCGACGATGACGGCAGCAGCCTCCGTCGATTCGAGGAATCGTGTGTAGCGGGCATTGGCAATAAAGCTCACGTCGCGGGGGCTGGCAGTGTCAATGGGAGCGCAGCCATCGACTTCAATTGATCCGTCGCCTTTCAGTTCGGCACCGATGAGGCCAGCAAGCTGAGCGAGCGTCTGAGTCATGCGCGGCTGAAAGTATAGCTGCAATGTGCTTCGCGGTACGCCAGCCTATTCCTCCTCGAAACCCTTCTGAATGAGGGCGACAATCTCCCCAACTGCAGCAGCTGCGTCGGGTCCGGTTGCGCTGATCTGCAACTCTGTCCCCATCGTGGCTGCCAGCATCATGAGTTGCATGATCGACTTGCCATCGGCTGGTTCGTCCATGCGATCGGTGCGGACGACCGTGATTGTCTCCTCTTCGAAGCGGGAGGCTGTCTCGTAGAGCATCATGCAGGGGCGCGCATGCATGCCCAGTCGGTTGCGGATGGTCACCTTTTCGATCGCTGATTGAGCCACGATGGTCGGACATGCCCTGTGTAGTATCGGTGAATGTGAACGATGAAGACGTTGTTGATGATGACCCCCATCATCAACAACAGCATCAGGAACGAAGCGGGAGCGCAGTGCCAGCGATTGGCCGAAGCAGAAATGCAGCGCATCCCGAGAAGGAGCGGTCAATGCACAAACTGTTTATCATCCGCTTCAGCCAGCAGTGTGAGTACATCTTCAACACTGGACGCCTGGCGAAGAAATGAACGGAAGATCGGCTCGCCCAGATACTTGACAATCTGCTGCATGGCATCGAGATGATCTTCGGGTCGATCAGCCGGACTGAGCAGCATGAAGATGGAATACACCGGCTTGCGATCCAGGGCGCTGAAGTCCACGCCTTTGCGGCTGAGTCCGACGGTCACGCGAATCTGGTCGATCGAATCGTGCTTGACGTGCGGCACAGCCACGCCATGTCCGAAACCCGTCGATGCCTTTTTCTCGCGATCAAGCACCGCCTTGATGAATGTATCGCGATTGGAGGGGTCGACCGCTCCGGCTTCAACCAGTGCGTCGATCATCTCAGGCACAACCTGTGCTCGTTCCGAACTGCTCAACTCGGTAATGATTGCTTCTTCAACAACGATCTCGCGGATCTTCATACACGCTATTCCTTACTTGCATTACGCGGCGGCGAGCCTGGCTGTTGCACGGTCAACGGCTGCGTGCCGGGCGGCAACTGACGATCGGGCATCAATACGCCGCCCGATATGGTGAACCGCAATGCTTCATCAATGGTCAATGGTAACTCCAGCACTTCCCCTCGTGGGACTGAGATGGTATACCCGGTAAACGGTGTTGGTGAACTCGGGATGAACACCGTTACAGAGTCACCTGCTGCAGCCGACACGGATGTCATGGCTGAACCGGTTTGCAACCCGATCGACCACAGACCCTTTCGCGGGTATTCCACCAATACCACCCGCTTGAACTGCATCTCTTTCTTATCCTGCCCGAAGAGAAAATCCACCACCTGCTTCACCGATGGATAGACCTGCTTGAAAACAGGCAGACTCACAAACGCGCGCTCCAGCCGTTTGTAGAGCCGCCTCCCGAAAAACCCGCCCAGCAGTCGTCCCACAAAGTAGACTGAGATGATGGCGACAAAGATGCCGATGAGGTCCATTGCCCCCAACCACCAGTCATCCCACCATTCCTGAATGTTCTGTTTGCGAAGATCGCCACTCACCTGTGCTTCCAGGGCTTCCTCACTGAGACGTTTGCGGAAGGGAAGCGAGCGGCGACGAATCATCTCCATCGCCACCATGTCTTCCTCAGGCTCGAAGGCTTTGGTCAAAACCGCCCAGTGGGGTGTGGCTTCGTACATCACATAACGAATGCCGCGATTGATGGGCTCTGCGAACGCGTTGTCGATAAACTCGTACGCCTTGACGATGATCCACAACGTGAGCACGGTGGGCAGCAGCACCACCAGCCCTCGAATGAAAAACGTCTTGAAATCTGCACCAAATGTGCGTCGCGTCGTTTCGGTCATTGGGTTTCAGTGTAGCAACCAAAGAAGCCGCTGCTGTGCAGGACTTTCGTATGAACAGGGGTAAATGGCCCGCCGTGGCGAGTCGCCTGCGCATACGCTTCGGTATGCCGCTGGAGCCGCGCGAACTCACATGGACGGGCCTGCTTGGCCGTTGGATTGAGTTCGCTCAGGCCTCGATTGCGCTGCCTGATGATGCAGCTGGTCGCGGTTGGCGGGCGTCGGTGCCGCACATTATCAATCTGCAGGCTGTCACTTTTGCCCTTGGCGAAGCTGATCAGCTCGACCGCTCCGAGCGCAGCCTGGCGTGCGACAAGGCGGCCATCCTCATCGATGGTGCCAGCCGCGAACTTGGCTTTGTGTGGGGGGAAACCCTGCCCGCCTCGATCGCTGAGATGATCGAAGATGCACACGCCATGCTCAGCGTTGTGCGGGCCGCATGAATTTACGGTATCATGATTCGCATGAGGAACAGAAAGGATTCTGGAAAGATGAAGACTACAGAAAAGCATAATCACCACGCGTTCGCATCGAGAGCCCTTGCAAGTGTTGCACTTGTCCTGTGCACGTTCGTGCTGCTTTGCAGCACCAGCGGCTGCAATCAACGGCGCTCATCCCACAGCCTGATGGAGGATGGCAACTTCCACTTCCGTCAGGGCGAGCATGAACAGGCAGCAACGCTCTATCAGCAGATTGCCGACCGCTACCCCGGCAACTGGGAAGCCCAGTATCGTCTTGGCCTGGCCCGACTCAAGCTGGGTGAAGCCGATGCAGCCCGAATTGCCCTCCAGCAGGCTCACACATTGCAGCCGCGCAATGATGACGTTGCCGAAGCTCTCGCAGATGCAATGTTCCAGCAGGGCAACAACAACGAACTCTACGCGTTCCTGCGCGATCGCGCCAATACACAACGAACAACTCGATCCTATCTCGCACTGGCTGAGAACAGCATGCGAATGAACGATCCCGATACCGCATCAGTCGCAACGATGACAGCCATCGATGTTGACGGCGGCAAGAGCGTCGAGCCGTATCTGCTGCGGGCTGAGTTTGCTCGCAGCATCCAGGATCAGAACGAAGCCTTAAGGCGACTGCGCCAGGCCTACGGCATCAATCCTCGCGACAGTCGTGTACTCGAACAGCTGCGTGAGATGGGTGTGACCGATCCAACAATGCTCCCGCCCGGAAAGTGACGCTCACGCGCAGATTCACTCCGATCGCTTCTGCCGACGCCTGCGTGATTCCAATAGACTGCGGGTGGTCTCGCTGGCATCATCGCTTCCATTCTCAGGCTCGCTCCTGCTTTGCGATTGATCGCTGCTGTCTTCACGTGCAGGTGCTTGCGGAACTTCGGACGGCCTGTGCTGTTGCTGCAATGTTCGACTGCCACTGATCGCATCGAGCGCCTCTTCAACACGAGCCTTGCGGGCTGCGATGACTGCGGGATCTTCCGCAACGGTCTGCTCCTGCTCTTTGCGCTCTGGTTCATGCTGTTTGCGAGCCACGTAACGAGGGCCGCTCCCTTCGAGCGGTTTAAAGCGATCTGCATCCCGACGAATGGATGTATCCACATCTTCGCTGCGCTGGCGCAGTGACTCCAGCGTGCCGCGGCTGCGAGCACCCACACTGCGTCCCGGCCACGCACGATTCAAAGCGCGGCGATACAACCGCGCAAGTACCACGCTGTCCCACGCCAGACGCCTTGATGCGACATCCACAAGCAACATCGAACACAACACCATCAGCAGAAACGGCCAGGCTGGCAGAAGTGAAATGCTGGGAGCAAGCCCGCTGCGATCAAAAAGATTCGCGGACTGGGGCGTCGCAAGCTCGAGTCGTCGCCCGCCCGTCAACCCTGCAATCTCCTGCAACAGCGAAACGTTTGAGCGAAACTGGCGATACTCGGCACCCGGCGGCTGTGTGATGCTTCCCAATAAGGGCGGCAAGGCCTGCTGACCACGTCTGGGCGACACCACCGCCAGATACGCACCTTCCTCGCCAGCCTCGACGACCGCTTCGTACTGACCAGGCCCATTCTGTCGCAGGCGGACTTCCCGCATTTCGCCGGAGGGCGAATACACCGTGCCCAGGACAGTGAGATACTCGCTCGCTCCCGCTGATTCGTTCTCTGAGTCACTGGCTTCGAGCGTCAACCGCAGTCGTCCGCTTCCATCATTCTCGCGTGAGATAAGCAGCTCGAAATCCTGATTCATCGGCTGCCGCGCAATCATGCGGACAAGTTGCGTCCAGAACGGACCATAGCCCGGCCATTCCAGCCAGCGATCCGCCCAGGCGTGCCCTGCATCACTTGTGAACGCAGCGGTCCGCCCCAGCCCTGCCTGGCCGATCGCAAGCAGCGGTTCGCCATCGGGCGTCAGCAGTTCGTTGATCACTGAGGGATCACTCCGCGGAGCAGTGAGCACAATCGCGCGCAACGGTGGCGCCTGGTTCATCCCGCTGGTCAATGTCGATCCAGTCGGCTGACGCACCGGCTGAAACTCAACCTCCTTGATGAGCGGCTTGTTCACAACCTGCACCGAATCCACCAGCACGCGTGGCAACTGCTCGGGGTTCAGCACCTGATGAAACTCGCCGCTGCCGATCTCCGCCATCTTTGCCAGCAATTCAGAATCCGCTTGATCGCCGACTGCAATGGTCGAGACCGAGATGCCATCCGCTGCCATGGCGCTGACGATCGCTTCAACGCGAGCGCGGCCATCGGAACGGCCATCACTCAGGCACACAACGTACTTCTTCGCAACATCAACACTCAGCAGCATTTCGTGGGCTCGTTCAAGCGCTGGAGGAAGATGTGTGCCGCCGCCGGGAACAATTCCCAGGACGCGCTGAGCCGACTGACCGGAGTTCTGATTGGGCCCGATGGGAATCAGCGTGTGGCTGAACGAATCAAACGTGACAACGCCCACGAGACTCTCGGGCTGGAGCGATTCGATCGCAGCAGCCGATCCGCGGTTGGCGATTTCCTGCTGCGTCGAGCGGCTGCCCGCCACCTGTTGACCCATCGATCCAGATTTGTCAAGCACCAGCACCAGCGCAGCCTGGGCAATCCGCATCTCGCGCGGGAGATCAAGTTCAACTGGCAACACCGCTTCAACCGCTGTCCCGTTCCAGCCGCCTGCGCCGAAACTGCTCTCGCCACCCACCATGATCAGCCCGACACCCATGTCTTCGACAGTGCGTGCCAGCATCTCTTGCGTCTGTTCATCGAGCTGATATGCGCCGACGTTATCGAGAATGACCAGGTCAAATGATGCGAGGCTGATTATGTCGCGCGGCATACGGGCAGCGGTGCGCAGTTCGACGGGAATGCCCGCAGCCTCCAGCACTGCCTGCAACGGCGGCGTTCGTGCATCGCTTTGTTCTGCGACGATGTACAACACCTGCCCGCGACTTGGCGTTGTGGTGATTGCTTCAGCGCGGTTGTTTTCAACCAGCGCATCCATGCTCATATCTGCTGGAGTGAACACTGCTGCAAATCGCTGCACAGGTTCGCTTCCAAGTTGGACCTGGGCGCTGAACGTCGACTCCCCTTCGGGAACCCGCACGTTCAGGCTCGAACCAGCCTCGCCGGGCGTGAGATCGACCGCAACACCATCGCGCAACAGTGAGAGCGATCCCCGCGTGTCGATCGTGGATCGCAACACCATGCGAACAGTGACCACCTGATCGGGACGCGAGCTTGCAGGCGCATCAATGCGAACCACCTGCACATCGCGATCAATCCGATACGCAAGTGGCAACACATCAATCTGCACACCTGCAGCTTCTGCTGCAGCATCAACAGCGCTGCCAAGCGTTTCATTGCCGTCACTGACCAGAACCAGTCGCCTGGCTGTATCCATCGGGAACATGGCGATGCCCAGCTGAATCGCTTCAGCGATGTTGGTTCCATCGAGGAATGCAAGGTCGATCTGATCATCCGGATAATCGCCACGCGTGGGTGCTGCGATTGCAGCTGCGCGGCCATCGAACACGATCAGTCCAATGCGATCATCGCTGTCACGCGCCGCAAAGGCTGTGCGGAACCATTGGCGAACATGATCGAGTGTCGAGCGGGCTTCGATCGCGGCATCACTCCCGTCCTGCTCGCTTTGAAGCGCAGAAAGATCAACAAACCGCTGAACAGATCCGCTGATGTCGATAAGCCCGATCACTGTCACCTGCTGATGTTCCTGCCGCCACTGCGGACCTGCAAGAACAATCGCAACCAGCGTCAACACAAGGCTGCGAACGATCATGATCGTCCACAGCCGCAGTCGATCGGTACTGCGCATGCTGCGATATGCGACGATCGCGAGCGGGATGGCAATCGCTGCCAGCAGCAGAAAGACAGGATACTCAAATCGCAGTGACATCTTCGTCAATCAGCGTAGGCGGACCGGCAGCATCCATTCCGCCCGAAGCGATGCGACGCTGTCGCGCTGGGAAGAACGCAATAAGCCAGCTGTGGCGATGACGATGTCTTCTCACACTCGCGCTGGGGCTGCCTTGGGCATCGAGGGCGACACTGGCGGGCGGCCGACCGAGTAATAGGTAAAGCCGAGTTCCTGCATTTTCTGCCGCCGCCAGATATTGCGTCCGTCGAAGACAACCTTGTCCTTGAGCGCGCTTCCGATGCGGTCAAAATCGGGTTGGCGGAAGTCGGTCCACTCGGTGCACACGATCAGTGCATCAGCGCCTTCGAGGGCCTTGTACATTTCATCGAATGTCGCGATAGGCATCTTGGGATACTCGCGTTTGAGGTTTTCGCAGGCAACCGGATCGAACGCGCGGATCTTTGCGCCCGCTTCAACAGCCCGCTCGATCAGCGAAAGCGCAGGCGCTTCGCGAATGTCATCGGTTTCCGGCTTGAACGCGATGCCCCAGAAGGCCAGCGTGCGACCTGCAAGGCTCGGGCCGAAGTGGTCGCAGATCTTGTTCCAGAAGTATTGCCGTTGATCCTGATTGACTTCATGCACAGCCGCGTTGAGTTTGCAGTCAAAGCCAACAGCCTTGCCCATGCCGACAACTGCAAGCGTGTCTTTGGGGAAGCATGATCCGCCATATCCGAGGCCGGGATAGAGGAACTGGTTGCCGATGCGGCGGTCTGCACACATGCCCTCGCGCACCGCTTTCACATCTGCGCCGTAATACTCGCACAGATTGGCGATCTCATTGATGAAGGAAATCTTGGCAGCCAGCATCGCGTTGCTTGCATACTTCACCATCTCGCTGGAACGGATGTCCATAAGGAAGATGGGGTTGCCCTGGCGGACGAATGGTTCGTACAGGCGATGCATCATTTCGCCAGCACCTTCATCTTCGATGCCGCACACCACGCGGTCGGGTTTCATGAAGTCGTTGATGGCTGCGCCTTCCTTGAGAAACTCCGGATTGTTAGCGATGTAGAAGGGCACTTTGGTCTTGGCCTTGATGGCTTCGCGCACGCGGTGACTGGTGCCGACTGGGACGGTCGACTTCACAACCACCATCTTGGGCGGTTGCCCTTTGCCGAACTTCTCGAGGGCTGCTGCAATGTCGCCAGCCACCTGCAGCACATACTTGAGATCAGCTGATCCATCGACGTCGCTGGGCGTGCCCACGCAGATGAAGATGGCCTCTGCGTTCTGATAGGCTGCGTCCTTGTCGGTGGTGAACTTGAGCCTGCCTGCTTTGGCGTTGCGCGTGATGAGGTCGCTGAGGCCGGGCTCGTAGATCGGCGATTCGCCATTCTTGAGTTTGGCAATCTTGGCTTCATCGACATCAAGGCAGGTGACTTCGTTGCCTGTGGAAGCAAAGCATGCTCCGGTCACGAGTCCGACGTATCCTGTGCCAACCATTGTGAGTCGCATGGTTCAGTTCTTTCTCAAATTCGGTGGTGGATGTTCTGCGAGGTGTTGTGTTTGTATTCTGAGAGGGTGCCGAGTGCCGGGGGGGAGGGCGCTCGGACATTTCGAGTCCAGACTGTAGATATCGACGATCGGCCGGACGAGTTCAAAGGAAATGACAGGCCTGAGGCAATTGCGTGTCGATTTCTGAGAAGGGGAGGGATTCACGCCATGGATCTGATCGTTACAATCGAAGCCGACGCCCGTTCTCTGCAGGATTGCGCTTGATGCTGTTTCTACGAAGCCCGTTTCTCCGACCGCTCACAAAGCCGTTCCTCGTCGCCCTGCTTCTGCAGGTCGCGGCTGGTGCGTCGCCTGTTCTGTGCGACGAGATCGTGACCAATGCAACGCCAGCCGTTCGCATCGAATCTGCCAATGTCCAGACCATTCGCAGCGGGAGCATCTATTACCTGAGTGCCGCTGGCGGGCTGGAGACGATTGCTGTTGCGGATGTTGCGTCGATCATCTTTCCCTCACATGAGACTCAGCTTCGCGATGTTGCGCGTCTGCGCGCTGCCGGCGACCTTGATGCTGCAGTCGTCAAGCTCATGACGGTGGTCCGCGACGACACTTCACCAGTGCACAAACTCTGGTTGCACGCAGAGCTGGCAATGCTGCATCAGGAACTGGGCGAGAATATCGAAGCAGCAGGACACTTTGCCTACGTCGCGGAAACCGATGATGATCCAGTCTGGCTGCGGCTTGCGCCTGAAAGTGTTGATGTCACGCGAGCAACATTTCACACTGCGGGCGAGGCTGTGTACTACCTGCGCAAGGCTGAGCGCAAGGCAGATGAACCTGCGACGCTTGAACGCATCCAACTTCTGCTTTCCCAGATCGAACCTGCGTATGAAAAGTTCAGCGCTGATGGGCGTTCGTATCGGGGCGGGTCGACGATCTCGGGTGTGATGCTGGCGGACGTCGGCACGCCACGCCCGGAGCGCCAGCTCGAGCCGCCGCCAGCGCAGCCGAGCGGCGATGACACGCCAAACGATACCGATGATGTTGGCACTCAGGCCACTCCCGGGCAGCCGCGTCAAACAGGCTCGCCAGATTCTCCGGAGGCAATCGACGCACTGCTTGAGGCAGGATCATTCACGCAAGCGGTCCAGGTGTGCAGGCGTCTGCTGCAGTCGCCCGGCGACCGCGATATTGCGCAGTTTCTCTATCAGTATGGGACGGCACTGCGGGGTGCTGGTCAACAGCTCGACGCAGCTGTGATGCTGGCACGATGTGCAATTGAGCGGCCGGGCTCGCGCTATGCTCCCCGCGCGTGGATTGAGGTTGCGTTGATTTATCGCGATGTCTTTCACAAGCCAGCCAAAGCTCGTACACTGCTGGAACTGGCTGCCCGCGAAGCTGATGCGATGGGTGACGCCGAAACCGCAGAACGGGCACGCGCCCTGGCGAAAGAACTCAACGACACCGATCAGCCGCGATAAGACAATCTCATGATTGCACCATCATTTCCCAGACGCACACTCTCACCCACGCAAGGAAACGCTTCATGATGCGTGATCGCGCGCTTGTCGTTTCAATCTCGGCTTGTTTGTTTCCCATCGTCTTTGCGGTGCCGACTGTATTGGCTCAGGACGATGCAGCCACAGGCACCGGTCGCAGCTTTGCAGGCGCGTTCTTTATCTCGCTGCAGAAAGATGGTTCAATCGAGCTGCTGGGATCACTTATCATCTGGTTTCTGCTGGCGCTTTCAGTGCTTTCGATTGGCCTGATCGGACACATGGCTCTGACCAATCAGCGCAAGTCGATTCTGCCTGAAGGTGTCGCAGAGGAAGTACGTGGCATGCTCAAGGCCAATCGTTTCAAAGATGCCCTGGCACTGACAGAGAAAGACGAGAGTTATTTCAGCCGCGTCCTGCGGGCGGGACTGCATGAAGCAAGCAGCGGATACGGCGCGATGGTGCGCGGCCTCGAACTTGCGTCCGATGAGGAAACCACCAATCGCCTGCGCCGCATTGAATATCTGAATGTGTTGGGACAGGTCAGCCCCATGATCGGCCTGTTCGGAACGGTGTACGGCATGATTCTTGCGTTTCAGGCCATCGTGATCTCGGGCGGATCAGCTGACCCGATCGCACTCGCAGGTGGCATCGGCACCGCTTTGACGACAACATTCTGGGGGCTGATCGTCGCTATCCCGGCTCTGGCTGGCTACGCCATCGTGCGCAACCGCATTGATGCGCTCACCACTGAAGCAACGCATCTTGCTGAACAGATGGTGAACCAGTTCAGGCCACGCGCAGGTGGCCAGAGCATGCAACCGCGGCCGGAACCTCGGCCAACGGCACCCGCACCTGCACCCGCACCCTCCCCACCCGCCCAGAAGAACAATCCGTCATGAGTGCTGTTTTCAAACGCGGCACAGCCCAGATGCACGCCAATCTCACGCCCATGATTGATGTGACGTTTCTGCTTATCGTTTTCTTTGTCGCGGTCTCGCAGATCGTGCAGGTCGAGAATGTCAACATGGACCTGCCCCAGCCGGATCATGCACTCACCATCGAACCAGGCGAAGACGAACGCATCATTATCAATGTTGTGCCCGATCCGGACGACCTCGGCAACATCATCGAATACCGCGTCGGAACGCTCAGCTTTCCGCCCACTGCTGAAGGTGTCGATGGCATGATCAACTATCTGATCGGCCGTTACAAACAGCAGCCGGATATTGACATTAATCTGCGGGCGGATCGAACCACGCATTATGAATATGTCGAGCCAGCCATGTCTGCTGTCACCATTGCAGCCTCGCGCAGCGGCGAGGTGGAACAGGTGGCCCGCATGAACCTCGTGGTGCTGAACAAGAATGACTAACGAACAGTTCCAGCCTGATCAGGGCCAGCGCCAGGGCCAGCGCGAGGATGTGATCCAACATCGCTCATTGCGTCAGCGTCGCGGACGCGGCAATGTCATGGGATCACTGAATCTCACATCGATGATTGATGTGACGTTCCTGCTGCTGGTGTATTTCATGGCTGTGACTGAGTTCCGCGTGGGTGAAGAGGTGTATCCACTCGATCTGCCACCGCAACTGCAGTCCGATCAGCAGCGCGATCCATTTGATCTTGATGATGAACCGTTGCGGGTCATGATCTCTTCAACCGGCAGCGGCATTGCAGACTACCGCATCAGCGTCGAAGGCCCATATCGCGAACAGCCCGAGAGCTTTGAGGCATTGTTTGAGTTTCTTAGTCAACGCCAGATCAACGAGCAGAATGTGGCCAGTGGCGCCCTGTTTCTGCCCGACCATCCCATCATCATTCAGCCTGGCAGAACCGCGATATGGGATCACGCTGTCGGAGCATTCAGCGCAGCTGCGCGAGCGCGCTATACCAACATCCGCATGGCCCGGCCGCAGTAGTCGCGCTGCCGAGGGCATCAACGTCACATACTTCGGAATCTCGCCCCAAGTCCACATTCCCTGATATGATGCCGTCTTCATGGCCCAGGCATACACACCCGGACTTAAGGTAACCGCCCGCACGACACATCGCTGTCGGCGAGTGCTGCCCATTGCTGGCGATGTTCTGGTGCAGGTGGGCGAGACGGTGCGTGCTGAGACGATCGTTGCCCGTACTGCATTGCCCGGCGATATCACACCCATCAATATGGCAAATGTCCTGGCTGCCCCGGCTGCTGATGTTCGCGAGTGCATGCTCAAACGTGAGGGCGAACACGTCGAAGTGGGCGAAATCATCGCCCGCACCAAGGGGATGTTTGGCATGTTCAAGAAGGAGCATGTGTCCAAACACTCCGGAACCATCGAAAACATCTCGGATACCACCGGCCAGGTCATGCTGCGTGGGGCCCCCATTCCCGTGGAAGTAGCAGCCTACATGCCCGGCCGAGTGCTTGAAGTTCTGCCAGACGAAGGCTGTGTGATCGAGAATGATGTCACCTACATCCAGGGGATCTTCGGGATTGGTGGCGAAACGTCTGGTCCGATCGTCATGGCTGCTCAGAGTGAGCGCGATCGACTCGAAGCCAATCACTTGACCGAGGAAATGAAGGGATGCGTGGTTGTGGGCGGAGCCCGCATGACCGCTGCAGCCATCGAGCGGGCGGTTGCCGTCGGCGCAGCTGCGGTTGTGAGTGGCGGGATCGATGATCAGGATCTTCGGGCGTTCCTGGGCTACGACCTCGGCGTTGCCATCACCGGCAGCGAAAACAAGGGCATCACGCTGATTGTGACAGAAGGCTTTGGCGACATTGCAATGGCTGTGCGTACATTCGAGCTGCTGCAGTCGCGGGCAGGCAGAGAAGCATCGGTCAATGGTGCGACGCAGATTCGTGCAGGCGTGATGCGACCAGAGGTGATCATCCCGGCTCTTGAGCACGAAAAGGCAGTGGTCGCGGAGTTTGATGCTGGGCAACTCGAGATAGATCGACCGGTTCGAGTGATTCGTGACCCCTGGTTCGGGCAGATCGGCCGCGTGGCATCCCTGCCCACCGAGCCTGCGGTCCTGGGTTCAGGGTCCAAAGCACGGGTACTTGCAGTTGCGCTCGATTCCGGCGAGAATGTCGTCGTGCCACGGGCCAACGTTGAGTTGATCGAAGGATAATCGAAAGGCATTCATGCAGCGAACGGCAGTGAAAGCAAGGAACACGCAGCAACACAGAGGAATCTGCGCGCTCGTGATTCTTGCCTTGGTGGCAATCACCTCGCTGCTCACGTTCCCAGCGATGGCGCGGACTCGTGCACAGGAGGGCGTCGCAACGCCGCCAGCGCCGCCAACGGATCTTGTTGCGAGTGACAAGCCCAACGACAACGGCGACGCGATTGATCTGGAATGGACACTCTCGCCAGATGATAATGCGTCGATTTCGCCTCGGCGTGTTTCCAACTATGTCATCTATCGACGCGAGGCAGAGCAAGCCGAAACCGCTTTCACTGCCTTGAGCGATACGACATATGAATCAAACACATTCACCGACTCGGGAGCGAAGCATGGCGTGGAATATGTCTATCGTGTGACTGCCCGCGCACCCAATGGCGTTGAATCCACGCCCAGCAACAGCACCGCGCCATTTGCAGCTGTCCGCCAGTTTTTCGATGCAAGCAAAGCCTGGATGGGAATCATTCTGATGCTGGTTGGGGGGTCTGTGATTTACTTCATCGAGACCGCCCGCAAAGGCAAGGATCTCAAGATTCGCAAAATCGCAGGGCTGTCCGCTGTCAGCGAAGCCGTCGGCCGGGCCACCGAAATGGGACGCCCCGTCCTGTTTATTCCCGGCATTCAGGATATTAATGACATTCAGACGATCGCGGGTATTACCATTCTTGGCAATATTGCCAAGGTGTGTGCCGAGTACGACGCTCAACTTGAAGTGCCCACGCCACGCTCGCTTGTGATGACGGCTGCCCGCGAAACGGTGGAGGCGTCATATCTCATGGCGGGCAGGCCCGACGCTTATAATGAAGACAATATTTATTATATTACCGACGAACAATTCGGATACGTCGCAGGCGTCACAGGCATGATGGTTCGCAAGAAGCCTGCTGCGTGTTTTTATATGGGGGCATTTTTCGCAGAGTCGCTTATTCTTGCGGAAACCGGCAATGGCATCGGCGCGATTCAGATTGCAGGAACAGCCATGCCATCGCAGTTGCCTTTCTTTGTCGCAGCGTGCGATTACACTCTCATCGGCGAAGAGTTCTTTGCAGCCTCTGCATACCTTTCCGGCGAACCGCATCAGCTGGGTTCACTTAAGGGTCAGGACGTCGGAAAACTGCTGGCAGGTGTGCTTATCGTCATCGGATGCTTCCTTGCAACCATCGCGATCTTCACCGAGGGCGATGACGCAATCATTGACACGACTGTCACCTATCTCAAGAATAATATTCTTGGCGACGGGGGCCTCAAGCCGTGAAGCGCACCATTCCCCTTGTCATTGCGTCCATCACTGGCATCGCGCTGATTCTTTCAGTATTTGTTCCTGCAACCCAGGATTGGGGCCAGAAAGCGATGATCTGGTTCAGCATTCTCGCTGCGGCTGCATTTGTGCTGGGCGCTGGTAGTCTGCTGAAAATGCACCTGAAAAAAATCTCAGCGCAGGATGCTGGCTGGGCGTACTCGCTCATCACCGTCCTTGCGTTTGTGATCACCGCGTATGTCGGCCTTTTCAAGGTCGGCTCAACGCCCTCCGCCCAGTTTCCCGGCCATGCATGGTCGGGGGAGTTTAACAGCAGTGGCAGTGCATCGCTCTGGATTTATAACAATCTGATCGATCCCATCACTGCGACGATGTTTGCAATGCTGGCGTTCTATATTGCATCAGCATCATTCCGCGCATTCCGCGCAAAGAATATCGAAGCAATACTGTTGCTGGGAACTGCCTTCATCGTGCTGCTTGGCCGAACCTATGCAGGGATCTGGCTGACCGACTGGATCGCAATGGATCCTGCGAGCATTCAGGGCACCCCCAGCGCCTGGGAGCAGTTCGCAATCAATATCCGTCTTGATCGCTTGGTCGAGATCATTATGGACGTCTTCAATACCGCAGGGCGCAGGGCCATTATGATCGGGATTGCGCTTGGCATTATTTCCACATCGCTGAAAGTCATTCTTGGAGTCGATCGGTCCTACCTCGGCACCGATCGCGAATAGTCATATGTATCGCATGCTTCGAGATCTTGATCGCCGCTGGGTGTTTCTGCTGATGTTTCTGGCAGTCATGGTGCCATTGCTTCTCAGCGTTTCGTTCCCGGAAGAGCCGACACCCATGGTGCGCGAAGTATTCAAGACGATCGAGAACTTGCCCAGCGGATCGCGCGTGCTGATGGCGTACGACTACGACCCCGGCAGCAAGGGCGAACTCGACCCCATGGCTGCTGCGTTCACGCGACATTGTGCTGAAAAAGGGCATCGTATGTATTTCATTACACTCTGGCCTTTCGGCGGGCCCATGCTCGACAAGAGCATTGCCCTGATCGAAGCAGAGTATCCCAATGCGCGCCTGCATTACGACTATGTAAGTTTCGGATACAAGGCCGGAAATGAAGGGCCTATCAAGCAGTTGGCGGTGAATATTGCTGACCTTGCATCAACAGATACACGGGGGGCAGGCCTCAGCACAATCCCAATGCTGGATGGCGTCAAGAGCATTGCAGATATGGACCTTGTCATCAGCGTGAGCGCTGGCGATCCCGGCACCAAACAATGGGTGCAGTATGCAACCACGCCCCTCGGCAAGCCGCTGGTCGCAGGTGTGACTGGCGTGCAGGCGCCCGATCTTTACCCCTATATTCCAAAGCAGCTCATCGGACTGCTGGGAGCGATCAAGGGCGCTGCTGAATATGAGCACGTTCTGATCGAAGCGTATCCCAACCTTGCATCAAATCCCAAGGCCCGAGATGGTCTTCGCCGCATGGGCCCGCAGTTGGTGGCCCACATTCTGATTGTCGTATTGATTATTCTTGCCAACATCATTTATTTTGTCGGCCGCCGTCGAGGTGAGTTCAAGTGAATCAGGAGCGGACCCTCTGGACCATCGTGTTGCTGCTTGGAGTTGTCGGACTTGTCGTCTGCGCAGTGCGTGGAACCGGCAAATCATTCGTGCTGGTGAACTCGCAGACATACGTTGAGTTCGATGGCCCTGGCGACGCTGAAAGCGTGTGGATCAGCGAGGCAGATGCTGAGGCCCTGGCTGAAGCAGAAGCAAATGGCTTCAGTCGCACACAGCATGAGCCTGTCACCATCGCTTCCCAGGCACCAGCCGACCCGCGCCAGAAAGATGATCCGAATGTGGAGTTCAGCCTGGCCAACACCATCGGCGTGTGGATCGCAGGCTTATTGACGCTGTTCGTGCTGTCATTTCTGTGGGGCGACAATCCGCTCTATAAGATTGCGGAGTCGCTGGTCATCGGAACCTCAGCAGCCTACACCATGGTGGCAGCGTTCTGGCCCATGTTGATCGAAAACCTGCTGGGCAATCTCGTTCCCAATCTGATCAGGGCGTGGTCGAACCCCGGTCTTGACCAGGTCGGCACCGACATTGTTTACATCGTGCCGCTCATTCTCTGCGTGATGCTGCTCTGGCGTCTCTCGCCAAGTGGCGGATGGATTGCACGCTGGCCATTGGCGTTCTTCATCGGGGCAACCGCGGGATTCCGCTTGATGAGCCATCTCGAGTCCGACTTCATATTGCAGATCGAGCCTGCCATTGGCCCGCTCATTGCGTTGGGCAGCGGCGATGAGTTTCAACTCTGGGGAACCATCGGGGCCCTGATTATGTTCCTGGGTGTCCTTTCCACGCTCATCTACTTCTTCTTTTCGGTGGAACACAAGGGTGCTGTTGGACAGACCGCGCGGGTGGGGATCTGGTTTCTTATGATCACATTCGGCGTCGGATTCGGGACGACGGTCATGGGCCGCATCGCGCTCATTGCCTCTCGCTTTGAGTTTCTCGTTGATGACTGGCTGTGGCTGATCGATCCCACCAGCAAACGCGTCGCCATGCTGCTCTTTATGTAGCCAAACACGCGCATTCCCGTTTTGGTGTGGAACCCGCGCTCGCTTCATCCCAATAACTCTGATGATCTGAGAGGAGTGTGTCTTTGCGCCTGTTTCTCATTCTGACTGTTGTGATTGTTGTCGCTCTTGCGGGCGGCATTATGGTATTGGGACCAGTGCTGAGCAAGGGTGGCATGGGTTTTTCCGCCAAAGCCACCGGCACGCCTGTGCGTATGGAACCAGTCCGCAATGGCAAACTCGTGCAGACTGTTTCAGCACCCGGTCGCATCGAGCCTCATACCAAGATCGAAATCAGCTCGCGCGTCAACGCCGAAATCATCCGACTTCCATTCCGTGAAGGTGAGACCGTGCAGGAAGGCGACATCGTGGTGCATCTGGATGATCGCGATCTCAAGGCCCGACTGGCTGGCCAGCAGGCGTCGCTTGAATCTGCCAAGGCCAGCGTGGCTTCCGCCGAGGCCGGCCGGGCCCGCACCGAAGCTCAGTTACACGAGCAGATCGAACGACGAAACGGCAATGCAACAACACTCGAGTTTGCTCAGCGGACACTTCAGCGCAAACAGGAATTATACGACAGCGGCGACATCGCCTTGACCGAACTCGAAGCAGCCTCCGAACGCGTGCGCGATGTCGAATCACAGATCGCAGTAGCCGACACCATGATCTCCGCAGCTGAGAGTTCGCTTGCGTCCAGCGATGCACAGGTGTTGCAGGCCATGGCGGCTGTCAAGCAGGCTGACGCAGAGATTCTCTTTGCAGAAGAAGGGCTGCGCAACACAATCATTCGATCGCCGATCACAGGAAAAGTAACCAGGTTGAATGCTGAAGTTGGTGAATCGGTGGTGGCAGGTGCCATGAATCAGCCCGGCTTCGTGTTCATGACCATCGCTGATCTCTCGCGCATGAAAATGATCGCGGATATTCTCGATGATAAGAGTTTCGAAGACTGGTCGCTCGGAGTGAATGTTGAGATTCCCATCGGCAACGAAGCTGCGGAGGCCCGCATCAATCGCGCCATTCTTGCAGCCAGGCAGTCGGTGATTCTCGCAGCTGCAGTTCTGCAGAGTGAACAGCGGATTTTCGACACTCGCGATCGTACCAGTACGGACGTGCTGAATGCAGCTGCCCAACTCGCAGACGCCCAGCTGGCTGAGATCCGCGCCCTGGCGGATTATCAGATTTCGCAGGTCGATCTTGCATTTGCGACTGGTTCGGTGCTGGGTTCCGCGCAAGTTCGCTGGGATGCAGAAACGCTTGAAGCTGCAGAATAATAAAGCGATCTAAGAGGAGACCGTCGACGCGGCAGCGCCCGCTGCGTGGCGATCGTACTTGGGAAGCAGTGCGGATTGCGAATGCGGTTGTGGAAAATAATCCTGCAGCGCAGCAACTGACCAGCTGCCTGCCCGGAGTGCAGCAATAGAATGTACAACTGCGCGCGCGCCCGTAATCGTCGTGCACATCAGCACGCCATTGCGTACCGCAGTTGCGCGAATCGTGCCCTCGTCCGTGTGGGCACCCTTGCGGGTTGGGGTATTAATAATAAGATCGATTTCGCCATTGGTGATCTTGTCGATGATATTGGGCCTGGCGCCTTCGGAGATCTTCCGGATCAATGAAGTGTGAATGCTGTAGGCACGCATCAGCTCGTGGGTGCCCGAAGTGGTAAACACTTCAAATCCCATCGATACCAGCGTGCGGACGATTTCGATGGCAGGTTCCTTATCTGAATCGCGCACCGAGAGGAACACATTGCCCTTGGTGGGGATGGTTCGTCCTGCAGCCATCTGCACCTTGGCAACAGCGACGGGGAGGGCGCGGTCGATCCCCATAACTTCGCCAGTCGAGCGCATTTCCGGCCCGAGCACAACATCAACGCCCGCAAACTTGGAAAAGGGAAAGACCGACTCTTTCACCGCAAAGAAACCGGGATCTGGCAGTTCACGCGCTCCCACTGCTTTCAATGTGTCGCCCATCATCACGCGGGCTGCGATTCTGGCCCACGCAGTTCCTTTGGCTTTGGAAACAAAAGGAATCGTGCGCGAGGCCCTTGGGTTCACCTCAAGAATATAGACTTCTTCATTCTTAACAGCCATCTGAACATTCATCAGGCCGCACACGTTCAGCCGTTTCGCCATTCGCCGGGCTTGATCTTTCATGTCTGCAAGCAGCCGCGCGCTGAGCGTATAGGGCGGAATGGTGCATGAGGAATCACCCGAGTGGATGCCAGCTTCTTCGATGTGTTCCATCACGCCGCAGATGAGCGCCTGCGGGTGGTCGGTGCCGCGGCGATCTGACACAATCGTCGACTCTGAACCTGTTGGAAAATCAGCCACAACGTCAATATCCACTTCGATCGCTTCAGAGAGAAATCGATCAATCAATATCGGCGCGTTTGCCAGTTCGGAAACATCAACTGCGTGGCGCATGTAATGCCGAAGCGAGGCTTCATCGAAACAGGTTTCCATGCCACGTCCGCCCAGAACGTAACTCGGCCTGACCAATACCGGATAACCGATTCTGGTTGCAATCGCAACTGCTTCATCGAGCGCGTGAGCAATGCCGCTTTCCGGTTGTCGCAGGCCAAGTTCATTCAGCATGGCTTTGAAGCGATCGCGATCTTCTGCAAGATCGATCGAATCCACGCTGGTTCCGATGAGTGGAACGCCTGCTGTCACCAGGCCATGGGCGAGATTAAGCGGCGTTTGCCCACCAAACTGCACGATCACGCCGACGACTCCGCCCGATCGATCCTGGACATCAATGCCCCCGCCATTGAGGCGTTCGATCACGTTCAGCGTGTCCTCCAGCGTCAATGGCTCGAAGAACAAAAGATCGCTGGTATCGAAATCTGTGGACACAGTCTCGGGGTTCGAGTTAATCATGACTGACTCGAATCCCATATCACCCGCTGCAAACGACGCCTGACAGCAGCAATAATCAAACTCAATCCCCTGGCCGATGCGATTCGGGCCACCTCCCAGAATAATAATTTTGGGTGCATCAGTCACGCGCACTTCATCATCAGGACATGCCCTTCCTGAGGAGTCGATCATCGGCGATTCGTATGTCGAATAATAATATGGCGTTGCAGCTTCAAACTCTGCGGCGCAGGTATCGACAAGCTTATACACTGGTTCAATGCCGCGGGCTTTGCGTATGGCACGAATCTTGAGGATTGTCTCGGTGTTGATCACACCGAGGTAAATCATTGCAAGCTGCGGATCTGAATAGCCCAGCTGTTTGGCACGAAAGAGAAGTTCAGTTGGAACATCCTCAATCGCGCGATATTGCACAAGTTCACTCTCAAACGAACATAACTCTGCAATCTGATCAAGAAACCACGGGTCGATTCGAGTCAGTTCATGCACGCGGTCCAATGTCCAGCCCATTTTGAATGCGTAACGCACAAAATGCAGCCGTCCCTGCGAAGGAACCGTGAGCTTGCGGAGGAGTTTATCTTCGGGGATTGGCCACTCGACAGGATCCTGTTCGGCGGAAACGTCGCGTTGACGCTGCGCCTTCAGCCATTCGTCCTGTGCATCAAGGCCCAGTCCGAAGCGCTTGACTTCCATTGAGCGAATGGCCTTCTGCAGCGACTCCTTGAATGTCCGCCCGATCGACATGGCCTCGCCGACCGATTTCATCTGCGTCGTCAGCGTCTCATCGGCTTCGGGAAACTTCTCGAACGTCCATCGCGGCATTTTCGTCACAACATAATCGATGGACGGCTCGAAACAGGCTGAGGTTGTGCCGGTAATGTCGTTGCGAAGTTCATCGAGTGTATACCCGACAGCCAGCAAGGCAGCGATTTTTGCGATGGGGAAGCCAGTGGCTTTTGATGCCAATGCAGATGAGCGCGAGACGCGCGGATTCATTTCAACAACCACAAGATCGCCGTTGGCAGGGTTGACCGCAAACTGTACATTCGAGCCGCCAGTCTCGACACCCACTGCCCGCATGATTGCAAACGCTGCATCACGCATGCGCTGATATTCCTTATCGCTCAGTGTCATGATGGGAGCGACGGTGATCGAGTCGCCAGTATGCACCCCCATGGGATCAATATTCTCGATGCCGCACACAATAATGCAGTTGTCATTGCGGTCGCGCACAACTTCGAGTTCGAATTCCTTCCATCCGAGTACGGATTGATCGATCAGCACCTGATTGATCATTGAAGCGCTCAGTCCGCGACGAATGATGTCGTCGAACTCGGTGCGGTTGTAGGCAATGCCCCCGCCGCTGCCACCGAGCGTGAATGCCGGGCGAACGATGGCTGGCAGGCCGATTTCTTCGAGGAACGCCAGGGCGTCGGGCAGGTTGGTGACGGTGCGTGAAGGTGGCTGTTTGAGGCCGATCGCTTCGACAATAGCGCGAAACTGCTCACGATCTTCAGCGCGATGGATGACTGTGCGATCTGCACCGATCATCTCGATGTTGAAGCGTTCAAGCGTTCCATTGTCAAAGAGCTCGCAGGCGCAGTTCAGAGCAGTCTGGCCACCGAGCGTCGGAAGCAGGGCATGGATGGGGTACTCGCCCGCTGCTTCCTTTGCGATCACCTTCGCGACTGCTTCGGGCGTGATGGGTTCGATGTAGGTGCGATCCGAGAAGGCAGGGTCAGTCATGATCGTGGCTGGATTGGAGTTGACCAGCACCACGCGATAGCCTTCAGCTCGAAGGGCCTTGCATGCCTGCGTTCCAGAATAATCAAACTCGCAACCTTGGCCGATGACGATCGGGCCAGACCCCAGAATCAGGATGGTGTGAATGTCATCTCGGCGAGGCATGCGTAGTTCAAGTCAGAGCGTAGCGGGTTGAATGCCGCCGGGCAATGCCAACGTCGCAATCATCGGTGCATCAACCAGATTTTGCACGATCAGCTCGGACACGTTCGAGCAGCTTTTTCGTGGCGATGATGCCTGCTGCCTCGTCAAGCCTGCTCCCTTCATACTCGATGCCAATCCAACCTGTATAGCCGGATTCCAGCACGATATTTATCATGCGGGCGTAGTCGGTGGTTGTCTCTTCGCCGGTCTCATCATCAAAATCGTTGCTCTTGGCGCTGACTGCTTTGGCGAATGGCATCAGCTCCTGCACGCCCTTGTAGCGGTCGTACCAGACTTCGGGGTCGTCGCGTCTCGACCAGTCCATGCAGAAGTTGCCGAAGTCGGGCAGCGTTCCGCAGCGATCGTGATCGACCATCTTCATCACGCCAGCCAGCCAGCTGCCGTTGGACGACAGGCCGCCATGATTTTCGACGATGGTGTTGATGTCATGCTGTGCAGAAAACTCCGTGAGACGGCGAAGGCCATCTGCTGCGAGTTTCTGCTGTTCGTCGGGGGTTCCCGACGACTGGGCATTCACGCGGATGGAATGACAGCCGAGATACTTCGCAGCCTCCACCCAGCGGTAGTGATTTTCGATGGCTGTGGTTCGCTTTGCCTCATCTGCATCGCCCAGCGCTCCTTCGCCATCACACATGATGAGCAGGCTCTTCACGCCTTCCGCATCACATCGCTGTTTGAGGTCGCGGAGATACTCATGGTCGCGGGCCTTGTCCTTGAAGAACGAGTTGACGTACTCAATCGCCTCGATGTTGAACTTCTGCCTTGCGACAGTGGGGAAGTCGAGATTCGTCATCTCACCCGCTCCGATGGTTCGGTGCAGTGACCATTCCGCCAGGGAGATGTGAAACGGTTGATTGTCGTCGTTGCCATTTCGTCTGGCATCACGCGCGCTGGTAGACATTGTGGATGCTGCCTCGGATGTGTGACTGAGCAGGCCGCCACCCAGGACTATGCCAGTTGATTGCTGTAGAAATCGTCGTCGGGTGTGTGTCATGCAGGGTGTTCCTCCTGTCATACCTTTTGTGCTCACTTATGCTACATTGTAACCTGTTGCGAGAGCGTTCGCGAGACGCCGTATCATGTTTGAACGTCGCGCTGCGAAACGTGACGAACGCACGACTTTTCTGACCTGTTGTGGAGAGAGCCGAATGAACACCCCGCAAAGCAGCAATGCCATCGAATCGGGCCTGCAGGAATCGCGGGTTTTCCCGCCGCCGCCCGATTTTGCGAGGCGCATGGGCACGGTGCATGTGCCATCCATGGCTGCATACGAAGCGATGCACGCCCGATCGCTGGCCCGCCCGGAAGAGTTCTGGGCCGAAATTGCAGGGCAGCTTGACTGGTTTGTTCCCTGGTCGAAGGTGTTGAGCTGGTCGCCACCCGATGCGCAATGGTTTGTCGACGCAAAGACGAACATTTGTCATAATTGTGTCGATCGGCAGGTACAGGCAGGACACGGCAATCAGGTTGCGATCATCTGGGAGGGAGAGCCACTCAGCGCGAAGGGCTTGCCTGAAGTCGTACGTCTGACTTATGCAGATCTTCTTCGCGAAGTCAGCCGTTGCGCCAACGCACTGAAAAATATGGGCGTAAAGAAGGGCGACGTTGTCACGATTTATATGGGCATGGTGCCCGAGCTTGCGATTGCAATGCTTGCCTGCGCCCGCATCGGCGCGCCGCATTCAATTATTTTCGGCGGCTTCTCTGCGCAGGCCATCGTTGATCGTGTGCGAGATGCAGGTTCGCGCATTATTATCACATGCGATGGTGCCTGGCGGCGCGGCAATATTGTCCCACTCAAACAAAATGTAGACGACGCGTGCAGCGTGCTGGAAGACACCGGCAACCCGGTTGAACATGTCCTTGTCGTCCGTCGCTGTCACAACGATGTGGCCTGGCGAAAGGGACGCGACCAATTGTGGCAGGATGTTGTGTCCGAACAGGCGGAGGATTGTCCCTGCCAACATATGGATGCAGAAGATATGCTGTTTCTGCTGTATACCTCCGGCTCAACAGGCAAGCCCAAGGGAATTGTGCATACGACGGGCGGCTATATGGTCTGGACGTACATTACCAGCCAGTTGACATTCAATCTGCACCCCGATTCCGATCAGATATTCTGGTGCACAGCGGATATTGGCTGGGTCACGGGCCATTCTTATATTGTCTACGGCATATTGCCCAATCGCGTTCCCACACTGATGTACGAAGGGGCGCCGAACTTTCCTGACGCAGCGCGGTTCTGGGATATTGTCGAACGGCACAAGGTGACGCAGTTCTATACAGCGCCCACAGCGATCCGCGCATTTATGAAATGGGGCGATGAACATCCCCAGAAACACGACTTAGGTTCATTGCGGCTTTTGGGAACTGTTGGCGAGCCAATTAATCCTGAAGCGTGGATGTGGTATCATCGCGTGATCGGCCAGGAGCGCTGTCCGATCGTGGATACATGGTGGCAGACTGAAACCGGGGGGCACATGATTACGCCGATGCCGGGCGCGACGCCGACAGTACCCGGCAGTTGTACGCTGCCTTTCTTCGGAATTGATGCAGCAGTGCTCAATGAGCGTGGCGAGGAAGTCCCGAACAATGGAGGCGGACTGCTGGCGATTCGTAAGCCCTGGCCGGGGATGTTGCGGGGGATATTTGGCGATCGCGACCGTTTCATCGAAACATATTTTTCGCGATTCCGCATGAATGATAATGACGGAATCAGTCCGTATTATTTTCCGGGCGATGGCGCGCGATGTGATGAGCGTGGCTATTTCTGGATCATGGGGCGCGTGGATGATGTGATCAATGTGTCAGGTCATCGTCTGGGGACGATGGAAGTTGAAAGCGCGCTGGTTTCACATGACGCTGTTGTTGAAGCAGCTGTCGTGGGCATGCCACACGAGATCAAAGGCACCGGCATTGCTGCCTTCTGCACACTGCGCACTGGAAAGCAGCCCGATGATGATCTGCGCAATCAGCTGCGCGAGCATGTCGCAAAGGAGATCGGCGCCATTGCCAAGCCCGACATGATCCGCTTTACCGATGCCCTTCCCAAGACGCGGTCGGGAAAAATCATGCGTCGACTGTTGCGCGACATTGCTGCGGGCGAAACTGAAGTGAAGCAGGACACCACCACGTTGGAGGATTTTTCCATCCTGGCAAAACTCAGCGCAGGGGAGGAGTGAGAAAGACATCGGAGCAAGGTGGTGCAATTGCTAACATAAGACGAACACTTGTTTCACCCCGTTCTGCAAACCTGCGCCTCCTGAGCGACGTATCGCTGACATCGACCAGTCTGCCCACGCTGCGACCTGATCTGGGCGATAAACAAAGGCTGCTTTCTTCACAGACGCTCAGCCACCCGGCTGCGTTCTTCAACTGGAGCAATCTGCATGTGTGGCATTGTTGCGTATATCGGACATCGTGAATGTAAATCGCTTCTGCTTGAAGGTCTCAAACGGCTGGAGTATCGCGGCTACGACTCAGCTGGACTGGCAATGCTCGACGCCGATGCAAAGTTGCACGTGGCGAAAGATATCGGGCGTGTCCGCGTCCTTGCCGAAGCTGTCGAAGATGATCCCCGCTTTGAAGGCACGCTGGGCATCGCCCACACCCGCTGGGCGACGCACGGCCTCGTGACACAGGTGAATGCGCATCCGCACCAGGACGATGCTCAACTCGGGCATGGCATTGCGGTCATTCACAACGGGATCATTGAAAACTACTCGACCATTCGCCGCTATCTGGAAGAGCGCGGCCACGTGTTTGTTTCCGAAACCGACACAGAAGTGCTGGCGCACCTTATCGGCGAGTTGTACGACGGTGATCTTGAACATGCGGTGCAGGCAGCGCTGCGCGAAGTGACCGGCGCGTACGCAATCGCGGTCATCTGTGCGGAAGAGCCGGACGTTCTGGTGGTTGCCCGCAAGGGATCGCCACTTATGGTGGGTGTTGGCAAGGCTGAGTACATCGTTGCATCAGATTCCAGCGCGATTGTTGCACATACCACGCAGGCATTTACGCTTGATGATTACACGGTCGCGACGTTGACCCGCAACTCATTTCGCACAACCACGATTGACAATGTTCCCATCACGCCTCAGATTCGCGAGCTTGAGTTTGATCTCGAACAGATCGATCTGGGCACGTTCGAACATTACATGCTCAAGGAAATCCATGAGCAGCCCGATGCGCTGCGGCTGACGCTGAAAGGTCGCATTGACCCGCGTGAAGGGCAGGTGGTGCTGGGCGGCATTTCCGAGTTTGCCCGCGATCTTGTCAAGGCAAGGCGAATCGTCTTCATCGGCCAGGGCACAGCGCTTCACGCAGCCATGGTGGCTGAGTACATCATGGAGGACCTTGCCAAGATACCGACCGAGGTCGAGTTTGCAAGTGAGTTTCGCTATCGCAATCCAATTGTGGAAGACGGCACGGTTGTGGTTGCAATTTCGCAATCGGGCGAAACCGCGGACACGCTGGCAGCCCTGCATGAGGCCAAGCAGCGTGGGGCCCTGGCACTTGGCATTGTGAATGTTGTGGGATCATCGATTTCCCGCGATACCGATGCGGGTGTGTACCTGCGCGTCGGACCCGAGATTGGAGTTGCTTCGACGAAAGCATTTCTTGGACAAGTCATGGTGGCGACCTTGCTTGCAACATTTATTGGCCGCCGCAAATATCTTTCGGTTGATCATGTGAGTTCGCTGCTGCGGGACCTCGAGCGCATTCCGTCTCACATCGAAACGGTACTGACGCAGAGCAGTGTGATTCGCGATGTGACATCCAAGTATGTCGAGCGCGAAAACTGGCTGTTTCTCGGTCGTGGCGTGAACTATCCGGTTGCGCTCGAAGGCGCCCTGAAACTCAAGGAAATCAGTTACATCCACGCGGAAGGCATGCCTGCTGCGGAAATGAAACACGGGCCGATCGCGCTCATCGATGATGGCATGCCTGTGGTATTCGTCGCAACCCGCAACTCGCAATATGAGAAGGTCGTCTCGAACATTCAGGAAGTGCGCTCGCGCGGCGGGCATGTGATCGCAGTCGCAACCAAGGGCGATACCGATATCGGCGCGCTTTGTGAAGATGTGTTCTACGTGCCGGATGTTCCCGAGCCATTGCAGCCGATGGTGACCGTTGTGCCGCTGCAACTTCTTGCATATCACGCTGCGGTACTGCGTGGCAAGGATGTTGACAAGCCGCGCAATCTGGCCAAGAGCGTGACGGTCGAGTGAGCGCTCGCCATGGATGTGAGGCGTGTAAAATCCATCGATGTTGGACTCGTCGCCAGAATCCCGATTGTGGAATCTTGCGCAAAAGCGTGAGCCGATACTCCTGCACGATCTGATCAGTGCGATCCGAGAAGCGCTGCGGTCAGAGCAGCCAGACTACCGCACGCGCCTGTTGATCCGGGATGCTGTTGAGGCGATCACAACCGCTGAATGCTGCGACGAAGAGGGCCTGGGCAGCGATACACTTGATGCAGATCAGCAAAAGCGACTGGCCAGCATCGGTCGCGAACATTTTTCTGAAGTGGGCTTTGGATCGTTGAGGAATCGCATTGTGAAGACGCCGCAATATGACACATTCATGATGTTCTTTCGTGAGGTGTCGCAAACACTGGTGCGACCTTGCGTGCTCCACGTTGGCGGCGCGAGTTCGCTGATCCTGCGCGGGTTGCTGAGAAGGTCGACGGAAGACATCGATGTGGTTGATGAACTTCCGCAGGCACTTCGCGAGAATCAAGCGCTTCTCAGGCGGCTGACTGAGCGCTATCACATTGCGTTGACGCACTTTCAATCACATTATCTTCCCACGGGATGGGAGAGCCGAACCACACTTTTCGAGACGTTTGGCCTGCTGCAGGTGCGGCTGGTTGATGCTGTAGATCTCTTTGCGGGGAAGCTTTTCAGTCGTCGCGACAAGGATCTTGATGATTTGCGGATTCTTGCTGGCCAGTTGGAGAAGAGCACCATCATAACGCGGGTTCAGACATCGACGACGGCACTGGCAGCCGATGCTTCACTGCGACAGGCAGCTGCACGAAACTGGTACATCGTGTTCGGCGACGAGTTGCCACTGAACCTGTAGATCACGCCGTCATCACCACTCCGGCCCGCCGGTGTACCTGCCATACACATCTGCCAGAGCCTGCACCATTTCGCCCAGTGTGCACTTGGCGAGGGCTGCATCAACCAGTGCAGGCATGACGTTGTCGTCTGACACATCAACTGCTGCGTCCCGGGCAACTTCGCTGATGTACGCCTGCGGGGTCATGGTCCCCCGCGCAGCTGCGCGAATGTTTTCCAGCGCCTTCTTCGCCGCAGCATCATCGCGCTCAGCGCGGAAGCGCTGTAGGCGATCGCACTGATCAGTTTCGACTGCATGGGGAATCTGCAGAATCTCAACCTGATGACTGTCGTTGCCATCGGTGTAGGCATTCATGCCAACAACGATGCGGTCGCCTGCTTCCATCTCCTGCCCGAAGCGATAACTTGCTTCTGCGATCGAACGGCGGAAGTATCCCTTGTGAATCCCTTCCACCACGCCGCCCATGTCATCAATCTCTTCAAAGATGGCAAGGCAGTCCTTCTCCATCTGATCGGTGAGCGCTTCGACGTACCACGATCCACCGAGGGGGTCGACCGTGCGATGAACGCCCGTTTCATGCGCGAGGATCTGCTGAGTGCGTAGAGCCACGCGGACTGCAGTTTCGGTGGGCAAGCCCAGCGTTTCATCCATCGAATCGGTATGCAGAGACTGACAGCCGCCCAGCACGCCTGCCATGGCCTGATATGCCACGCGGACGATGTTGTTCAGCGGCTGCTGCTCGGTGAGTGAACATCCAGCCGTCTGCACATGCGTCCGCATGAGCCACGACTTGGGGTCCTTCGCGCCAAAGCGGTCACGCATGACATGGGCCCAGATGCGCCGCGCCGCGCGCAGTTTGCAGATTTCCTCGAAGAACTCATTGTGTGAGTTGAAGAAGAAACTGAGGCGGGGCGCAAAGTCGTCGACATCAAGCCCGCGTTTCACGCACCATTCGACATATTCCATGCCATCGCGAAGTGTAAACGCAAGTTCCTGAGTTGCTGTCGAACCAGCTTCGCGAATGTGATAGCCGGAGATGGAAACGCTGTTCCAGCGCTGACAGTGTTTGGTTTGAAACTCGATGGTATCGACGACAAGTTTGGTGCTGGCTTCGGGGGGATAGATGAACTCGTTCTGAGAATGAAACTCCTTGAGAATGTCATTCTGCAATGTGCCGCCCAGGTCGGACCACTTCATCCCGCGTTCGACAGCCATTGCAAGATACATGGCCCAGATGGCTGCTGCGGGGCCGTTGATGGTCTGACTGACGGTGACGGTGTTGACAGGGATATCTGCATAAAGGCGATGCATATCTTCGATGGTGTCGATGGCCACGCCACAGCGGCCGACTTCACCAGCTGAGAGTGGATCATCAGAATCGCGGCCCATGAGTGTGGGCAGGTCGAATGCAGTCGAAAGGCCGGTGTTGGCCTTCGTTCCCTTTGAGTTTTCGAGCAGGTATTTGAAGCGGGCGTTGGTGTCATCAGCTGATCCAAACCCTGCAAACTGTCGCATTGTCCACAGACGCGAGCGATACATTGTTTCATGCACGCCACGCGTGTAGGGGAAGCTGCCAGCTGTTCCGATGCGCGGGTGAGTTTGATCAGGATGCTTTGGATCAACCGTCGCGACATCATCAGGCCCGTATGACTGGTCGACGACGTAGCCCGAGATGGTGACGGTTTCAGGGTCGACATCGCCCGGCTGATGGGGCTGTGTCGAGAGATGTTGCCGATCGTCGCCAGGCCGGCGTTCGATATCAGCATCGGGCTGGTCGATTCGAGATGGATTGAGAGTGCTCATTAGAAGATATGGTATGCGATCCGGCGGTATTCGCGATGGAAATGCCTGTTTCTCGAAACTGAACGTCAGGAACACGCTGAACAGCCTTCGCCGACTGGACACCCGCCCCAAACCGGGCGATACTGTCAGGACAACTCCTGCACAAGGCACCCTCCCATGTCAGACCGTTACCGGACAATCCTTCTCTTCGGCCCTCCCGGCGCAGGCAAGGGCACGCAAGGCAAGATTCTTGGCAACATCCCGGGCTTCTATCACCTGGCATGCGGCGATGTCTTCCGCTCCATTGATATCAGCAGCGCGCTGGGCAAAGCCTTTTACGAACATTCCTCGCGTGGCGAACTTGTGCCCGATGATCTCACCATCGACATGTGGCGCGAGAACATGCACGCGCAAACGGTCCTCAGCCTCTACAAGCCCAAGGTCGACCTTCTCATTCTCGACGGCATTCCCCGCAACGTCGGTCAGGCAGAAGCCATGGACGACTATCTCGATGTGCTGGGCGTGGTACATCTGAGTTGCAATGACCCGGTTGAGATGGTGCACCGCATGCGCCGCCGCGCTCTCAAAGAGAATCGCCTTGACGATGCAGATGAAAAAGTCGTCCGTCGTCGCCTGGAGGTGTATGGCAGGGAAACCGCGCCTGTGCTGGCGCATTATGACCCCAGCATTGTGCATGAAGTGGATGCGTCGGGTTCCCCCGCAGCTGTGCTGATGCATGTGCTTGAAGTTGTGGTGCCGATCCAGGAATCACACTTTCACGCGGATTGAACATCTGCGCTCTGTCAACTTCCGATGTACCTGTCGTAGATCGTGCGGGCAATATCGACATCGCTGATCCCCTGCAGTAATGCTCTGCCATCGGGGAAGACAATCAGATCAATCGCGCCCTTCGCTCCCGCGCTGACATCGAGCCTGCCGCGCAGTATGAAACTGTTCACGCGAAACTCGCCATGCTGTTGCAGTCGCGACGCAAGAGCGTCGAGATCCATGCCCGCTGCTTCGCTGCGCGAGCGTGGCAACACCTGCACTGCATTCCTGCCACAAAGAACCTGCATCGCTGCACCACTGCGGCCATCCAGCGCATCAAACACCTTCTGTTGACAGCAGATGCAATCGGGAGTGGGCGTGTCTGAGAGGTGCAATCTGCGCAGCTGATTGTGCCAGATATCGAGCGTGAACAGCGAACGATCGACTGCATCTTCCGCTCCCACGATCAGCTTGATCGCCTGCGTCACCTGATGATGTGCGATGATCGCAACTGCACTGGCAAGAACGCCGGCTGTGTCGCATGTCGGCGTCGATCCGGGTGGGGGCGGCTCGGGAAACACGCAACGCAGACACGGTCCGCCACGCCCGGGGTGAAACACCGCAGCCATCCCCGTCGTCCCGACAGCCCCGCCATAGCAATACGGAATGCTGTATCTGACAGACAGATCGTTGAGCAGGTAACGCGTATGGAAGTTGTCCAGACCATCCATCAGCACACTGCATCCGCGCGCCAGTCGATCAGCATTGGTGTGATTGAAATCTGCAACGTGGGCTTCGATGTGAATGCTGCTGTTGATCTTCGCAAGTCGCGTGCGTGCTGCTTCAGCTTTGGGCATTGCCTGCGCGACATCGTCCTCATCGAAGAGGACTTGCCGTTGCAGGTTGGTGATTTCAACGATGTCGCGATCGACCAATACAAGTTGGCCCACCCCTGCCCGCGCCAGTGCATCAGCAATCACCGTTCCCAGCGCGCCACAGCCGACGATCAATACGCGAGCCTTCGCAAGATGCTGCTGACCCCCGCGGCCGATGCCGGGCAGAAGCATCTGACGGTGATAGCGATCAAACTGATTCACTGCTGTTTCCCGCGCAGCGTGCGCAACCAGACGTTGACCTCAAAGTCATACAGGGCAACTTCATCAAACTCAATGGCGGGGACGTTTTCGGTGATGCGGATCGCTCGGACGACAGCCGTGCGACGCCCGCTGAGCTTGATCGATGCAGCAGCCAGAAGTTCAGCTTCTTCCTCGGTCAACGACTGTTCAGCCACGGCCCGTTCGAGCGCTGCACTGATGGCATTCTTCGCGCGATCCACCGGCCAGCCAGCATCGATTCTTGCCTGGAGTTCTTCCAACCGGGCAAGGTGCGCTCGCACGCCACGCTCAGCGTCGAGTTGTTCAATGAGCCATGCACGAAGTTCCAGACCAGGGCGGGCGAGATTGTTTGCACGACTGGTGTCGTCTCGCAGTGATTCATCCATTTCGCGCAGGCGGGCTGTATCACTTTCGCTGAGCGTTTCCAGTGCCAGAGCGCGGTTGGCTGTTGCCAGAAGGCGCCGATCCGCACGGGGATTGCCTGGCAGCGCTGGCAGGTTGGCAAGACAGCGCAGAAACACCGGCTCTCGCCACGCAGTTGTTGCAGGGAGCTTCGGTTGGAATCCAAGCAGTTGCCAGCGGATGTATGCATCGACGAATGGATCGCGGTCTGCAGGCTGCTCGATCAGGCGAAACACAGCAGCAGCATCGAACGTGATGTCAGGGTATCGCACGCGGCACTCCTCAGCAAAGGAAAAGTTTTCGCGTGGCAGCCGACCTTCGCGCTGACCCGCGCGAGCTTCACTGGCAAGTGTCACGATTGCTTCTCGCAACACTCTGGCTGGCGATGGGCTGGCTGGCGGCGCCGGGTTTGATGGCTGTGCACATGTCATCGCTGCGGGGAACACGATCAATACCGCAATCGCCAACGTCGTCAGCAGGCTCAGCGTCCCGGAGTGTTGTCGTGCTCGAGTGCAACCCATGATGGGGGACATTGTAGGTGTAGCAGTCGCGAATGCTCGAAATCGGTCGGTACGGCGATGGAAGAATGCGTGAAATACTGCTGGAGCCTGGTGCGCTCTATGATCACGTTTCCAGTGACAGCAGCACCATGTCAACTTTCGAGGTGAATGTACGCGATGAGACTGAGACCAGCAATGCCTGGCTGTTTCGCGTGGATGTGCGCAGCGGCGGGATGATTGAGCCACGCTCCATTACCCTTCGGCTGGCGTGGGTCGACTACAACCACTGGTCGCCCGAGGGCACAGCCCGGCCGGAAGATGTCGCGCACGCAGCATTGCGTTTTCTGCTGGCGCAGCAGCCAGTTCTTGAACTTCATGATGAGATCGATGCTGCTCGAATCAGACGAATGTACCCGGATGCGGATGAACGGATTCCATTGTTGATTGCCAGGCGCTGACCGGGCCCACAGAATGAATCGGCGCGACAGTTTTGCGCGCTTCACCCCAAAGAGGTCCGAACGCACACCCCATTGCCAACTCCCCATGTCATTTCTCTTTGCAATCATTAAGCTCGGCCTGCACAACCTGCGGTTGCACAAGCTGCGCTCGCTGCTTACCAGTCTGGGAATTATCCTTGGTGTTGCGGCTGTGATTTTCATGGTGTCGGTCGGCGAAGGAAGCAAGCAGGCTGCCTTGCGCAACATTCAGAAGCTGGGCGCAACCAATGTGATTCTCCGTTCCGTCAAGCCGCCAGCCTCGAGCAATGCTGGAGGTGAGACGTCGTTTGTCGTCGCCTACGGCCTGCGCTTTGCGGATATGCGCCGTATAGAAGAGTTCTTCCCAGATGCTGCTGGCATCGTGCCGCTCAAAGCTGTCGGCTCGGAAATCTCAGCAGGTGGCAGCCGCACCGTGAGTCAGGTGTTTGGCACGATGCCATCACTGATCGATGTCACCAGCCTGCGTGTCGAAAGGGGTGGCAGGTACATCACCCACGAAGACATCGAGTCCAAAGCAACTGTGGCTGTCATCGGTTCGGAAGTCGCTCAGAAACTGTTTCGCCTTGTCGATCCGGTCGGAGCAGATTTCCGCATCGATGATCGTGTCTTTCGCGTGGTTGGTGTGCTGCAACCGGTTGGCCTGGCTGCAGGCTCTGGCTCGGCCCTCGTCGGGCGCGACCTGAACAACGATGTCCATGTTCCCATCACCGCTGCGGAACAGATGTTTGGCAATACCATCTTTCGGCGTGAGTCAGGATCGTTTACGGGCGAAGAGGTCGAACTCTCGGAAATCTACATTACCTCGCCCAGCACCGAGACTGTTGAAGAGATGGCACAACGGGCACGGCGATTGATGGAAGTTGAACATCCCGGCATGCGCGATGTTAAAGTCATCGTCCCTTGGGAACTTCTCGAACAGGCCAAACGCGAACAGATGGTCTGGAACATCGTGCTCACAGCCATCGCTTCGGTCAGCCTGCTGGTGGGTGGCATCGGAATCATGAACATCATGCTGGCCTCCGTCACCGAACGCACACGCGAGATCGGGATACGCAGAGCGCTGGGCGCAACCCGCAGACACATCGTGCTGCAGTTCCTGGTTGAAACCGGCGCGCTCTCTGCACTTGGCGGCCTGGTCGGCATCGGACTGGGCATAGGCCTCTCTGTCGGCGTCGATAAGGGACTGCCCAAGCTGCTGGAATATCTCGGCCGCTGGTGGGAAATGCCCAAGGTCGAACTCCAGCCGCAGGTCACACTCTGGTCGGTCATCATCTCGTTTGTGGTCGCAGCCTCCATCGGCCTCATCTTTGGCATCTACCCAGCCATCATCGCCAGTCGCAAAGACCCCATCGTTGCGCTGCGGCATGACTAGGCAATGTCGGCGACCTCACTCCTGATACACCGTCGGATCCGCAATCCCCGCTGCTGCGAAGCCGCGTGCTCGAATGCTGCAGCTGTCACAGTGCCCGCATGCGTGGCCGCGAGCATCAGGCGAGTAGCAACTGTGCGTCATGCGAAAGTCGACCCCCAACGCATGCCCCGCCCGAATGATCTCAGCCTTGCTCATTGTCAGAAGTGGAGCATGAATGCGAAATCGATCGCGACCTTCAACACAAGCCCGCGTCGCAAGGTTTGCCAGCGTCTCAAAGGCCTCGAGAAATGCAGGTCTGCAATCGGGATAGCCCGAGTAATCAACTGCGTTGGCTCCGATGAAAAGATCAAACGCGCCAACGACCTCTGCATGGGCAAGGGCGAGGCTCAGGAAGATCGTGTTTCGCGCAGGAACATAAGTTGCGGGAATCGCAGTTGCTGAATCTTCGTGCATGTTCATGGGCACATCAATGCTGTCATCCGTCAGGGCGCTGCCGCCGAACGCGCGAAGATCGACTGACACCACGGTATGATGAGCGTTCCATGCAGCAGCCAGAGCGCAGGCTGCATCAAGTTCGCACCGGTGCCGTTGGCCATAATCGATCGTGAGGGCAAAGCAGCGAAAGCCCTGCTGCTGGGCCATCGCAAGGGCGGTCGCACTGTCCAACCCGCCCGAAAGCAGCACCACAGCCAACCCGGCATCTTCCTTCTGATTGTTCGCAACTGTCATCGTGATGCAGGATAGGAACCTGCGTCGTGCTGTTACTTGTCCGCAGGCCAGGGCTGCTTCAACCAGTCTTCGTATGCTTTCCGCTGCTCTTCTGTACTCGCCTTCATGCGACGGACTTTCCATGTCCCGTCGGGAACACCAGCCAGTGTAACCGAGTAGGTGTGAAGTTCATCATTTCGAAAGAATGTGATTGCCACGACATCATCCGGTTGAAAGTCGCGCAGGCGTTCTTCGATTTCGTTTCTGCTGCCTTCAAAGCGGCGATCGGCGATCGCAACGATCTCATCCCCCGCGCGCAAGCCTGCTGCAAATGCAGGCGTGTCGCTGCGCACGGCCCGAATATTGCGCCCGCCCATAAGAACGCCTAACTCAGCCCGCAGTGAGGGCATGTCCGCGTCCTTCGGTTCAACGTCATCTTCCGGCAGCGGATCGTTTTCTTCATTCTCATCCGCAGCGTCATCGTCCTTATCTTCATCCTCATCCTCATCCTCATCATCGTCCCTCTCAGCCGCATCGAAATAGCGTTCAAGGCCAACCGTCGCAAGCGCTTCATTGAGTGGCAACTCTTCTGTGCCGCGAACATAAGCATCAAAGAACGTGTCAATATCAACAGGCTCGGGCGCGTGTTGGCTGATCACTTCTTCGATCACATGAATCAGATTGTCGCTGGAATATCCGCCAGCCTCAAGCGGATATCGTTCCAGCATGACTCGCAGGACATCATCAAGGGATGCAGCATTGCCTGTATGCTTGCGAATCTGCATATCCAGCAGGAAACTCACAAGCGCGCCCTTGGAATAAAACGAAATCGTCGAGTTGACATCATCTGGCGATGAACGATTGAACTTCACCCAGGCATCGAACGAACTCGCCTCGAGACTCTGCAGTTGGCGGCCGGGGGTATGCAGAAGCGATGTAATCGACCCGCTGAGTATATCAAGATAGCGACCGGGTTTAATCAGATCGCATCGGGCAAGAAAGAGATCATCATAATAACTTGTGGTGCCCTCCGCGACCCACAGCAGCGTGGTATAATTCTCACTCTGATAATCGTACGGCACGAGATCAGCGGGCCGAAGCGCTTTGACATTCCAGGTATGAAAGAACTCGTGCGAGACAAGACCCAGAAACCTCTGGTAGGCTCGTGTGCGTTCGCGACTGCCTTCCAGCGCCTCGCGCGATGTCTGCATGATGGTTGAGTTCAGATGTTCAGTGCCGCCACCGGCATTCCGACCTGCGTGAATAAGAAATACATATCTCTGATAGGGAAATCGCCCCCACATGCGCAATTGATGTTCAACCAGAGCCGTAAAATCTGTGATCAGATGCTCCGCATCATAACGGCCAGGATCGCCCCAGATAATGATCTCATGAGGCACCCCATCGACAGCGAAGTCATGACGATTGTGCAGGCCAACTTCAATCGGCGAATCAACCAAGACATCATAATTGTCAGCCAGCAGCGTTCTCGCATCATTCGCAGCAGTATTCAGCCCGCTTGCGATCTGCCAATCCTGCGGAGCATCAATCACAACGCGGATCGGCAGGCGGGCCGTGAGCTCATTGTACAGAAACACTGCTGAGCCAGACAGAAATGCATGCGTTTCATCAACATGCCGAGTGCGGTCGCCCAGTGAGTTGGCATAGATGGAGTATCCCACGTGCACATCAGTCGGGCCATCGAGCGAAATGCGCCATTGGGACTTTCGGATTTTCTCAATCGACAGCGCATTCCCGTCTTCATCTTCGGCTGTGATGCTGCGAATACTGCCTGCCTGATCGAGAATGAGGTACTTTCCCGGCCGCCAGGTGGGAAGCGCGACATCACATGCCGGCGTGGTGATGTCGGGGAACACCGCTTCAATCTCAACGATTTGCGTGTGAGGCTCATGCAGCCGCACAAAATATGTCACCACATCGGCCGGCGGGGCTGCGTCGTTGCCAACATCCTGAGCCTCAACAGCCGGGGATAGTACAAGATGTGTCGCAGAAAATATGAGGAACACAAACAGAATGAATAGTTGATGTTGATGAAATCGGATCATGCACTTTCTTCTGGTTGGGGTTTCTTCCATTGATAATCAGGATCCTTATGCAGCGCGCCTGCTGCAAGCTTAATGCAGCGCCTGCAGATGACTGCATCCGGCCAGGCAGGGCTCTGCCACGACGGCTCATCAATGCGGCCGAGCGCTTCGCGATCAAACTCACCTTCCAGGCACATTGGACATGTATAATTGCGGATGCCGGACGTCGTGCCCGAAAGCACAACTTCGCGGTAGGCAACAGTCAGGCACCTGCCACAAATGCAGCTGCCTTGATGACCCTCTAGCATGGGTTGATCTTCGCTCCAGCCGCGATGGCAGAAGTCGCACAGCACATCTCCCATCTTTACATCTTCTTCATTTGTGCCTTCACGTCGCATACGTTTATGATACGCCTTTGCAGCCTGTTGCGTCATCTCTGACATCATCCGGTGAGTCGGGACGCAAGAGGTCGAACGCAAACGCCACAGCAACAGGCAGCCATGCGCTCAACATGAGCGGAAGCGTCAACCGCCAATGCTCGACACCCGCAGCCAGTGGAAATGACCACACCCAATATCCCAGTGAGATTGTCAGCGAACTGACCCAGATGCATCGCAACCGCGCAATCGGCAAGAGGGCCAGCGACCAAAGAAGATACCACGGATGAACCGTCGGTGACACCACCAGCAGAATAAAGAACGACCACGCACACGCGCGAATCGTGTCGTGACACCGGAGCCACACAACGCCAAGCGCGAACAAGCCAATAATTATGCATATGGCTCGTGCCAACCGTTCCTGGAC